>NZ_CP102258.1:905625-1207500 GCF_025146565.1 Bacteroides eggerthii
AGGGATAGTCGTTGAGGCGGGCTGCCACGCTCCATGTTCCGGGCATGTTGCTGCGGGTGTTTCCCAGCGGGCCGATAACGGCCACCGTTCCTTCTTTCTTCAGCGGTAGCAGCGGTTCGGGCAATGAGCCCGGATGCCGTTTTACGTTGCCGTTCTTCAGCAGCACGAAGCTCTCGGCGGCAATACGGCGTGCGGCAGCGCGGTGCTCTTTGGTGAAGATGTCGCGGGCGGGCCGGTCCAGGTCGCAGTATTTATAGGGATTGTCAAAGAGCCCCAGTTTATACTTGGCTTCGAGGATGCGGCGGCAAGCTGCGTCGAGGGTTTTCATACTCACCTTGCCCGACATGACGGACTTCTTGAGTGTGCCGGCAAACCCCTCGCTCACCATATCCATATCTATACCTGCATTGAGGGCGCGGGCCGAAACGGTTTGAAGGTCGCCGATGCCATGTTCTATCATTTCGGATATGCCGGTGAAGTCGGTCACTACAAAACCGTTGAAGCCCCATTGCTTGCGGAGCACATCGGTCATCAGCCATTTGTTGGCTGTGGCGGGCACGCCGTCTATCTCGTTGAAGGAGGCCATTACGCTTCCCACACCTGCCTCTACGGCGGCTTCATAGGGATACATGTATTCGTTGAACATGCGGTTACGGCTCATGTCTACCGTATTGTAGTCACGACCTGCCTCACCTGCCCCATAGAGGGCGAAATGTTTGACGCAGGCAAGGATCTCGTCGTTACGTTTCAGTTGGTCATCGAGATTGGCTCCCTGATAACCGTAGACCATTGCTTTGGCAATCGCTCCGCCAAGGAAAGGATCCTCGCCGCTGCCCTCGCTGACACGTCCCCAGCGCGGGTCGCGGCTGATGTCCACCATCGGACTGAATGTCCATGAGATGCCGTCGGCGCTGGCTTCGACAGCGGCAATGCGCGCGGATTCCTGAATGGCGGCCATGTCCCATGTGCAAGAAAGTCCCAAAGGAATAGGGAAGATGGTTTCGTAGCCATGTATCACGTCCATGCCAAAGAGCAGGGGGATGCCCAGCCGGGAGTTTTCCACCGCCAACTTTTGCACGTCGCGTATCTTGGCTACTCCTTTCAGGTTGAAAAGGCCTCCGACGAGCCCGCGCTCAATCTTCTTGGCAACATCGCTGTTCTTGGCTTGTCCGGTAGTGATTTCACCGGTGACGGGAAGGTTCAGCTGGCCGATTTTCTCTTCTACGGTCATTCGCTTTATCAGCGCATCGATAAAGCGGTCCATGTCTTGAGGGGATTTCTGCGCCTGCATCGTGGCAGCGCCCAGAAAGGCGGCTGCCAGCAACAGGCTTGTTCTTCTAAAAAACTTCTTCATGATAGGTTTCTTTGTAATGGTTTCTTTTAATATGCTTTTTGAGCCGGATAATAATTTAGGTTTTAGTAATTAGGATTCTGTACCAGTACCCCGTTCGATTTGTCAATCTCTTCTTGCGGCAACGGCAACAGGGCGTTTTTATCCTGATAATTCTTTCCGGCAGCCTGAAGCACTTCCTTGGCGATGCCCCAGCGTACAAGGTCGTAGAAGCGGTCGGGTTCCAATGCCAGCTCTACGCGGCGTTCATGGCGAATGGCTTCACGCAGTGTGCTCTGGTCGGTAGACGTGACTTTGGGCAGTATGCTGCTGTCCGTACCGCGTGCATGGGCGCGTACCTGTTCCAGATAGTCGATGGCTTCGCCCGGAATGCCTTTTTCATTGGCAGCTTCGGCAGCCATAAGCAATACGTCAGGATAGCGGATAATGCGGATATTTACCCAGAACCCGTCTTTGGTGTATTTCTTACGCAGTTCGGGCGATGTATATGCCTTTTTATTGAAATAGGCGCCCATTGCGGTGGATACGGGAGACTCGCCGTAAGGCTTGTTGGTGTTTTCCGGGGTAACGGGTTCGCTGATGCTCCGGCGGAAATAGAGCAGGGAGGCGTCTTTACGGGGATCGCCGGCTTCGAATGCCTGTCCCACCAGTGTTGTGCCCATGTGCCAGCCCCAGCCAAGATCCCACTCGCCGGCGCCGCGTACGCCTTGCACCTGGCAGAACTGGCTGCCGATGACGTCACTGTTCTTCAAAGCGTCGGTCGATTCGCATTGCAGCTCGAAAACGCTTTCGCCGCAGTTCTCGCCTTCTACGGTAAAGACTTTATCCACCGGGGTGTTCAGGTTGTATATGCCCGACTTGACAACTTCGGTGGAGGCGTCGTACATGTTATCCCAGTCATTGCGCATCATGTAGGTGCGGGCGTGCAGCGAACGGGCGGCTCCCCATGTGATCCGTCCGGTATATTCGGAGGTCCATGTCAGCGGCAGGCATTTCTCGGCCTCGGTCAGGTCTTTGTCTATTTGTTCGTATATCTTGTCGGCAGTGGTCTTGGGCACATTGGCATCGGATGCTTCTTCCACTTTAAAAGTCACCAGAGGCACTTCTCCCCAAGCGCGCACAAGGTTGAAGTAACAATAGGCGCGGAAGAACAGGGCTTCTCCTTTGGTACGTACATTTTCCGGATCGTCTTTGTTTTCGCTGTTTTCCAAATCGTTCAGTATTTCGTTGCATTGGTAGATGATTTTATAGTTCTGCCCCCAGTAGGCGCTGAGCGTACCGTTGGAAGCTGTGTACTGGAAGTCGTCCCACATGGCTGCCTGGTCGGCGCCGTCGCCGGCATCGCTTCCCTTTTCGGAGTCCTCGCTGCGCACCATGTGTATCATGAAAGCGGGAATGCCGGCAGTAATGTTGTAACTGCGCATCAGGTAATATACGTTGTACATCTTTCCGCCGATGAGGGCGTTCGGAGCGTCGTCCTCGGTGAACTGTCCCAGCGGGTCGCGATCGAGGAAATCGTTGCAGGATGTCAGGGCAAAGGTGGTGAGCGTGCCTGCTATCAGAGTTAAAATCTTATTTTTCAGTTTCATAATTATTATTTTTTAGTTCATCGCAGCGGATACCGGGTTGCGCGGCTCTGTGTGCTCTGCGGTGAATTGTTGTTAGAATGTCAGGTTGAATCCGAATGTATAAATGGCAGGCATCGGATAACTGCCGTCGTCTACGCCGAAAGCAATGGCGCTGCCGCCCAGTTCGGGGGTGTATCCGGTGTTGTGCTTCCAGGTCTTCAGGTTCTGAATGTTGACATAGAGCTTCAATGCCTGCATACCGATTCTGGATATGAGGGTCTTGTCGAAGTTATAGGCCAGTTGCACGTTGCGGATGCGGAAGAAACTGCCGTCTTCGATGTAGTATTCGGAATTCAGGTTGTTGATGGTGTGCTTCGTATTCAGCAAGGGTTGGGTGTTGCTTGTGCCCGGCCCATGCCAGCGGTCCATGCGCTGTTCCATGAAGTTGAACTGGCTCCAGTTGTAGTTGTCCCATGTGCGGAATATCTGGTTGCCGCCTTGTCCCATCATGTCGATGCCGAGTTCCCAGTTCTTATAGTTTACGCCGAGGGTGATGCCGTAGGTAACATCCGGGGTGGGGTCGCCTATCATAGTACGGTCGGCAGTGGTGATTTCGCCGTCGCCGTTCACGTCCTTGAATTTCAGGTCGCCCGGTGTGACGGTGGCCAGCGTGTTTTTAGGTGACTTGGCTATTTCTTCGTCTGTCTGGTACACGCCTTCCACTTTGTAGCCGTAGAAGTAACCGATAGGATAGCCGGCCATTGTGTAGCTTTGGCTCTTGTCGCCGGCAATGATTGAGTAACCGTCCTGCACCAAACTCAGCACTTTGTTCTTGATTGTAGTGAGATTGGCGCCCACGTTATATCCCCAGTCACCGATCTGGTCGCGCCAGTTGATGGCAAGTTCCACACCTTTGTTCTCGATGGAGCCGAGGTTGCCGATGCCCGGCACTGTGCCCGAAATGCCCGGTACCTCTGCCAATAAGTCTTTGGTGGTCTTTTTGTAATATACTCCTTCAAAGTGCAGGCGGTTGCGGAAAAAGTTGGCTTCTGCTCCTGCTTCCCAAGCCTCTACTTTCTCCCAACGAAGATTAGGGTTGGGCAGGTAGGATAGCTGGTAGCCGGGATAGATGGCGGACGGCTTGCCGAAGACGGCAGAGTAAGCGTTGGTCAGCAACGGTTCGGCAGGATAGGCTTTATCCAGGTTCTGGTTGCCGAGCGTACCCCACGAACCTTTCAGCTTCAACATGTCCAGCCAAGTGATGTCTTTCATGAATTCTTCTTCGGACATCAGCCAGCCTGCACCGATGGAGTAGAAGTTCTGCCACTGGTTGCCGGTGTAGGAGAATGCGGAAGAACCGTCACGACGGAACGAGCCGTTGAACAGGTATCTGCCCTTGTAGTTGTAGAGCACGCGCCCCAGCATGGAGACAGTGCTGCGCTCCCATTGCTTGCTTTCATTGGTGGCTGTCGCCGCATCACCGATGCTGATGTACCATTTGTCGGGATTGTTGGGAATAACCAGTCCCACGCCTTGCGTGCGCTCGCCACCCAGCATTTCCAGTTTATTATAATAGGTGGTGAAACCGGCTGTGGCGGTCAGGCTGTGTTCGCCCCAGCTATTGGTGTAGGTCAGCAGGTAGTCGCTTTGCACTTTGGCTTCGGTCTCTTTGGATTGTCTCACTCCGGTCTTGCCGTTGCCGAGGGTTACGACGTTACCTTCCACACTGCTGTCGAATACGGTAATGATAGGCGTGTAGGTACGGCTGCTGTTGGAGGCGTAGTCCATGGAGTACATCACCTTGAACTGGAAGTTCTTCAGGAAGTCCCACTGGGCGTACACGTTACCCGAAGCGCGATAGTTTTCCGCACGTGTTGTATTGGCTTTCAGTTCCACATCAACCATGGGGTTGTTCATCTGTGCCTTTTGAAAGCCGGGTAAGGTGGTGTACAAACCGTATTCTTCATTGTATACGGGGGCTACCGGGGCAGCGCGGAGGGCTGTTGCCACACTTTTGGTATCGGCAGGCAGTATGCGTGCGCCGTTGAACTGGAAACCCACTTTGAAGTTGTCCGTAACTTTGTAATCGTTACTTATGTTCAGCGTGATTTTGCTGTATTTTTCGTGCTTGATGTTGCCTTGCTCATAGGCATAACCGGCACCGAGGTAAAAACTGTGTTTGGCGGAAGCGCCTGTTATACTGACATTGTTGTTGGTGATGAATCCGGTCTGGAAGATCTCATCCTGCCAGTTGGTGTTGCCCGTCCATGGGGTAAAGTCGAATTCAGGGCTGCCTTCATTCCTCAACTGCTCGTTGTAGAGTTCCTTGAATCCGGCCGCATCGGTCATTGCAATCTTGTTCGCTACGGTTTTGAAACCGAATGAACCGTTGATGTTGACGCGCGTCTGTCCTTCCTTGGCTTTCTTGGTAGTGATGATGATGACGCCATTGGCGCCGCGCACACCGAAAATGGCGAGGGACGACGGGTCTTTCAGGATTTCCATAGACTCGATGTCCTGAGGATTGAGGAAGTTGATGTTGTCATTGAACAGGCCGTCTACCACATATAGCGGTTTGTAGCCGTTGATGGAGTTTGTACCGCGCACGCGTATTTCGGGGTCTGCACCTGCTTTGCCGGAATTGATTACCTGTACGCCGGCTATCTTTCCCTGCAAGGCAGCTACCGGATTGACTACGGGTTTGTTGGCAATCTCATCACCTTTGATATTGGTGATAGAGCCGGTGAGGTCGCGCTTCTTGGCGCTACCGTACCCGATGACCACTGTTTCGGCAAGCATTTGCGAGTCATCTTGCATCTGTACGTCGATGACGCTCCGGTTGCCCACCTTGATGGCCTGTTTTACCATGCCCACGTAGGAAAACTCCAATGTCGCTTCGGACGGCACTTGGATGGAATACTTTCCGTCGATGTCTGTAATGACACCGTTGGAGGTGCCCTGCTGCAGTACGGATGCTCCGATAAGCGGTTCGCCTGTCGCATCGACCACCGTACCGGTCACTGTCTTGTTTTGAGAGAAACCGGGGATTGCCGTAAGGAGCAAACATGCTATCAGAAACAGATTTTTCAGCCAAAAGGCTCTCTTCATAGGAAGTTTAGGTTTTTTCTTCATTGCATAAAAATTTAGTGGATAACTAACTTGATTGTTTTCTCTGAAACAATCGGGATGCAAAAAAGATTTCAGACCTTTATATATCTCCGGTTTTTAACACAATTCGCGGGGGAAGGAGAGGA
This sequence comes from Bacteroides eggerthii, assembly GCF_025146565.1. NCBI lineage: Bacteria > Pseudomonadati > Bacteroidota > Bacteroidia > Bacteroidales > Bacteroidaceae > Bacteroides > Bacteroides eggerthii. The sequence continues at coordinate 911,799 of NZ_CP102258.1, forward strand.
GGAGTGCGTGCCTTTTCTGTGATATGCCTACAAGAAAAAAAGAAGATGTACTTTTGATACATCTTCTTTTCTGTCATTTGTCTTTTATAAAGAAACTGTGCGGGTGATAGGACTCGAACCTACACGCCTCACGGCACCAGATCCTAAGTCTGGCGCGGCTGCCAATTACGCCACACCCGCAAGGGATTTTCCGTTAAGCGGTGCAAAGATAAGAAGTTTTCTTGGTTATACAAGCAAAAGCGTAAAGAAAGTTGCTCATTTCATTCCGGCATCCATTTCCCTTTAAGGAAAGCCCGGGCTTTCTCGATAATGGTATCTATGTGATTGGCTTCATCCGCTTTATCCATATCAACTTTGATGTCAGGTTCTATGCCCCATTCTATCTGTTCCATATCTACACTGAAATGCGGACTGGCTGAAAAACGGACGGTCCATCCGTTAGGCAGTTCGGAGGTAAAAGGCATGCCGGAGCCGCCGCCGGTGTTGTCGCCCATGATAGTGACATTGGGCAGGCAACTCATCTGGTTCACAAAATCGTTGGTGGCACTGTATGAACGGCGATTGGTCAATACCACCACTTTCTTTTGCCAACGTATGCTGTTGCTGGGTTCCAATTCTATGGGATAGGGCTCGGAGAAGTCATTGTGACCCTTACCCGTTTTATGGCGGATGTACCCGGTCAATACTTTTTTGTTGGTGAAACGGGCAGCGATGCGTGTGGAATTGGTTACATTACCACCGCCGTTGCTGCGTACATCAATGATAAGTCCGTTGCATGCGGCAAGGTAGGAGAGTATCTCATCCAGATTCCCATCACCGATTCCCGAGGAGAAACTTTCGTAACGCATATAGCCGATGTTGTCCTCGAATATCTTGTACTTGACGCCTGCGGCAGTGCGGTAGTCGGTACTGGCTTTACCCAAATATACATCTTCTACAATATCCTCGCGAAAGTTGCGCGGGTAGTCCTGATACCATGCATCATAATAAGATACATTGTGGGCGGAAGCGAGGTTTACATGCCCGTCCTTCAGCTCGTTCAACATATTTCCCAAGACTTCGAACAAGCCTTCGCTGCTCATAGTGTTGGTGATGAGTTTGCTGTATTTGTCATGTATGGCATTCCAGTCTATCTGTTTGTATTCCAAAAAACAATACTGCTCATCGATAATCTTCCATAGGGCTTCAAAGTTGCCCTGTGGAGTATTGGTCACCTCTTCTTCGCGGATGCAACTGCTCAGCAGAGGAAGTACGACAATCAAAAGTGCTATTTTTTTTAGAAGTCCCATCATCTTATTCTTTTCTGGTCTATCATCTTACCGCCCTATCGCTTTCTTTTCTTGTTCTTCAATAAATACACCTCTTTTACGAAACCCACCATGAATACATGTGAGTAGGTGTGTGTCTTTATAGCGTTTACGTTGGACTGTTGGACATCCCATATATAGGCAAAACGCATCTTGGCACGTCCTATCGGAAAGTCTGCCGTCAACATCTGCCGCAGTGAGGGCTGGTTGTGTAATGAGGTGAATTTCACAACTCCACTGCTGTTCCCCAATGAGAAGATTTCATAATAGGATTGGCCGTAATGCGGTGAGAACATCACTCCCATTAATGGCAGGTTGACCTGATAGCGCAATGTCAGCGGGTAGTTCTTTATGCGTAAGTCCCAAACAGCCATGCCCGATGCATCTAAGTTGATATAGGCGCGTGCCGATGCCGGATTGTTGGTGTTGCGGAGGTTATAGACGAAACCGCCGTTCAAGTCGGCAAGACCGCCGGCGAGTAACTTGAAGTTACTCGTGATGGGAAAGTTATAGTGCAGACCATAGTTCCAGTTGGCCAATGCGGAGAATGTATTGTTGTTGTCCACTTTGTTATGGGTATACCCGAGGTCGGCTTGAAAGAAGCTCTGCAAGGACAGTTTGCCGTCCATCCATTTGGTCATGCGCATGCTCTCACGTGAGACGCGGAAATCTATTCCGGTATATTCCTGAGGAGACAGATATGTGTCGAATACGTTCGTAAAGCCTACGCCGTACATGGTGGCGCGGGTCACGAGACGGCTTTGCTCCAGCCTCTCCGCTTCCACAGGAAGCTGGGCCTGCATTGTTTTGCTGTGCAATAACAAAAGCAGGCAGATAACCGGTATTACCGGTTTAGGTAGTTTCATGTTCCTTGCTGTCATCGTTGTTAGAGAACAATTTCATTTGTCCCGTCAGTTCATCCAGAATGTCACCTTCACTCTTTCCATGATCCGGATCCAGTATTTCGGCTTCTTCCTCCTCGCTGCTTTCGGCGTGCTGTGGGGCTTCCGGCTGACGGAGAGGCTCTAATTCATTGATGGTGTCCAGTGTGTAGGTAGTCAGTCGCTTCCCTTTGGCTTTGAAACCTTTCACTGCAATGAATTCGTCCGCATCAACTATCAGTGGTTCGCGGAAATTGTCATGTCCTCCGAATACGACTTCCAGTCGTGGATAATATTCGTCAGTCAGCAGAATGAGGCGGCTGTCTTTATTCTCGCCCAAATAGTTCTGCTTGCGGTTACTCGCCTCAAAGCAGAAACGCTTGATGTAGGGATAGCCTTGCTGGTCGGCATCATAGAGGACGGCTGTCCAGACCTTGTGCGGATCGTATTTCTCCAGTACCCGTATGTTGTCTTCGTAATGGTTGTTCACGTCGAAATTGCTGGTGTAGAATTCGCCGTTGTTCAGCACAACCAGAATTTGTTCGTCGCTCTGGAACTCACCGAGGTATTCTCCGCGGCCGTCATAATTGAGACGCAACACATCTTGGTCGAACCATACTTTCCGTCCGCCCAGTGTAGAACCGCCGCGTTGCTTCAAGGCTATCTTATGAACCGGGTTACGGGTGAGTATGTTACCCATAGCCTGGCGTCCTTTGATGTTTATCTGGCTGAAGTCTTCTTCGAAGATTATGCGGCGTATACGCGGATTGGGTTTGAGGGTTACTTTGATAACCTCAGCCTCACCGTTGGGATTGGCTGTGAAATATACGATACGTGAGTCGGGAGTGCCTTGTGTCACGTCATATTCGCGGTCGCGTACTACGGAAGTTACAGCAAAACGCTTGATGTAGTGCGTGCCTTCTTTCCCGTCGCGGTAGACAACATTGTAAATGGTGCGTTTATCGTTCTTCTTGAATACGTTGGCATAGAGGATATTCTTGCCGACAAACTTCTTATCCGTTACCGGAGTGATGATGTAACGTCCGTCCCGGAAGAAAATTATGACATCATCAAGGTCGGAACAGTTGGCTATGAATTCATCTTTCTTCAAACCTGTGCCGATGAAGCCCTCCTCGCGATTGATATATAGTTTTTCATTGGCTTCTACCACTTTAGTGGAGTCAATCGTATCGAAGTTGCGTAACTCCGTACGACGCGGGAAGCCTTTACCGTATTTTTCTTTCAGCATGCGGAACCAGTCTACCGTATATTCCACGATATTTGCCAAATGGCGGTCTATCTCCTCAATGTCCGCTTTCATACGGGCAATCAGCTCTTCGGCCTTGTCGGAGTTGAACTTGAGGATGCGTGCCATTTTGATTTCCATCAGCTTGAGAATATCTTCTTTGGTCACTTCGCGGATAAATGTGGGGTAGTAAGGTGTCAGACGCTCATCAATGTGTTCGCAGGCAGCATCCATATTCTTGGCCTGTTCGAATTCCTTGTCCTTGTAGATACGCTCTTCAATGAATATTTTTTCCAGTGAAGAGAAATGCAAGCTTTCCAGTATTTCGTTTTTACGTATCTCCAGTTCTTGGCGTAGCAGAGCCAATGTGTTGTCTACGGACTTCTTCAGTACATCGCTGACGGTGAGAAAGTGTGGTTTCTGCTCATCAATAACGCAACAGTTCGGAGAGATGCTGACTTCACAATCTGTAAAGGCGTAAAGCGCATCAATCGTTTTGTCCGATGATACGCCGGGAGCAAGGTGTACCAATATCTCCACATTCCCGGATGTGAGGTCTTCTACTTTCTTTATCTTGATTTTTCCTTTTTCGCTTGCTTTGACGATGGAATCGCAGACACTGGCTACTGTTTTTCCGTAAGGTATCTCCCGGATGACAAGTGTCTTGTTATCTACCTTTTCTATTTTGGCGCGTACACGTACAGCGCCTCCGCGCTCACCGTCATTATACTTTGACACATCAATATTGCCTCCTGTCTGAAAGTCGGGATAGAGTTTGAACTCCTCGTTGTGCAGGTATTTTACAGACGCATCACAAAGCTCATTGAAGTTATGCGGCAGTATCTTGGACGAAAGTCCTACGGCAATACCTTCCACGCCTTGCGCCAGTAAGAGTGGAAATTTGACGGGCAGTGTCACCGGCTCTTTGTTTCGTCCGTCGTATGACAGTTTCCATTCGGTTGTTTTGGGGTTGAACACCACGTCGAGGGCAAATTTGGAAAGGCGCGCCTCGATGTAACGGGGAGCAGCCGCACTGTCTCCTGTGAGAATATTACCCCAGTTTCCCTGACAGTCGATAAGCAAATCTTTCTGACCGAGTTGTACCAGTGCATCACCGATGCTGGCATCGCCATGCGGGTGAAACTGCATGGTGTGTCCTACGATGTTGGCCACTTTGTTGTAGCGTCCGTCTTCCATGCGACGCATGGAATGTAGGATGCGTCGTTGTACAGGTTTCAACCCGTCCATGATGTGAGGTACGGCACGCTCCAAAATTACGTATGAGGCATAATCCAAAAACCAGTTCTGGTACATGCCACTCAACTGGTGCTTGATGTTTACATCATTGGTATCCGCAGGTTTATAGTCCGAATGTCCTTCGCCTCCTTCCGGAAGCTCTTTATCCAACTCGTCTTTTGGTCCTTCAAAGTTTTCACTCATATTTGTTCGGGAATTGTCTATTCATGAATAACTGCTAATTTGGCAGTTGCAGGCAAAAATACGAATTATATTCCATTAAAGAAAACCTGTATCGGAGTTTTTTGAAACGGTTCTTTGTTCTGTGTTCGATGAGTGAGGATATAGGGAAAGCGTGAATTATACAAATCGGTACTGTTTCATTGCCGATTTGTATAATTCACGCTTGATTTTATGTTATAGCTTTTGTGCTGTGATCTTCACAAAGTTGACTGCCCGTTTTTTAATGATCACGGAAATTCCATTTGGAATTGTCGCTGTTCATATCGAATTTGCCAAGTGAAGGGGTGCTGTCACCTACGGACACCAATACCAGTTCTTCATCAGTGCCGGGGACTTTCTTGGGCATGATGCGGTAAGTGCCGTCAATGAGTTGCTCTATTCTCCAAAGTTGTTCGGGAGCGCCGGTAAATTCGGGTACGGTTGAGACCTCAGCATCTGCTGTGGCTGTCAGTGCCCGGTTAGTGCCTTCAATTACTATTTTGTAGTAAGGAGCTCCCAGATATCCGCCTGCATCGGGTACGGCTGTGATTGTCCAGCGTTGGTGAGGACGGAACATATAGTCACCGATTCTTACATCAATATTGCCTTGCGGCCATGTACCTATTACCTCTTCCAATGTCTGTGACTTTAAAGGTTGGACAGGTTCTTTACTCTCTTCCCAAAAACGGTGTCTGACACTTGCCATACGTACAAAGTCAACGGCAAGTTCAAGACCATAGCCTCTGCGTTCGGATTCTATTTCATAGGTTCCTTCCTTAAATACTTCACCTGCTACCGGCCAGTCGTTCTTCCATAAAAGAGGACGTATGGCGAGTACGCTACGACCGCCGCGGTCAAAGTCGGCCTCAAAATGACATGACATTTTTTCTACTCCGTCAGTCTCGATGAAACGTCCGAAATGTCCGGGACCGGTTTGGCGATTTCCTGCGGCAAGCACCATTTTTCCGCCACCTTCCAGCATATCTCTGCCCATATTGTCAATGTATGGCCCTGTAACCTTGCGTGAACGGCCTACTACAATATTGTAAGTGGAATTAGGCCCGTCACAGCAAGTGCCATGTGTACCGAGCAGGTAGTACCAGCCGTTGCGATATATCAAATCGGTAGCTTCACAATCAATAGCGATATTGATAGGCTCGTTGCCTTCTACTCGTTTACCGGTGGCGGGGTCGAGCTCTACCAGTCGGATAAAACCGAAATAAGTACCGTAAGACAACCATAAGCGGCCATCGGTAGGATCAAGTAACAGTCCGGCATCAATAGCGTCGCAATCTTCGTTGTCCTCTGATGAGGCAACGGCTATCGCTTCTGTATATTTGAAATCTGGTGATTTAGGGTCTAGTGTCTTGTTCCACATTGTCAGCACAGTACCGCGATGACTGCCTCCAAGACCTCCGCCGGTAGCACTGTAAGCAATTAGGTAACGGTCGCCAATCTTTACGGCATCGGGAGCCGCACCTCTGCCGGGCCTCACTCCACCGCCGTTCCATGTCCAGCCATCCTCGGAAATCAATCCGCCTCCGCCTGTGCCGAAAGTGTAATATTTTCCTTCACATTCCATGATAGTGGAAGGATCGTGTATATAAGGTTCTCCGATTTGTGCGGTTGCTTTCTCTGATATCAGCAGGGATAATAGGGTTGCGGCACCCAAGAATATAGTTTTTGTTTTCATGGTTATTTATAACTAATGGTAATGTTCTTAATAGGTGCTCCTTTTTCATCAAGGAGACGGATACAAAAATCACTCATTCCGGGACCGTTAATGATAGCTCCACGTATAATGTTTTTCCCTTTCTTCAAGGTCAGGCGTTTGGACAAGCAATCGTCCTTAACCATACGGCGGTCACCGGACAAAATAACAGCCTCCTCACCATTAAGCCACCACATAGAAGCGGAATTTGAACCTACTGAAATCCTGACGTTTGGTATGTCTTCCGGACAATTGATAACTGTAACTGCCCAAAACAATACGCCGTATATCTGCTTTTGAAGATTGGATGCAAAACGAAATAGTTTCACATTAAACAGGTTGCTGTCAAGTGCATGCCAGGTTAGTTTCTGCTTGCCTACTTTCACTTTGTCACCGTCTTTGGGCAATACGGTGAACTGCTTGGGAAAGTATTCGGTAGCAAATGCTTCGCGAATATAACTGTCTGTAAATACAGTATTGCTGCGGTTAGGCTTGTCAATAGGTTCAAGCAATAGCCAACGCCGTATGAAACCTTCATCATCAGGATACATGACATCGGTGGTTCCCGGTGAAAAATAAGGAGCCAAAGGAAAGCCGGCCTCTTTGTTTTGTGCATATACATGCACACTCATTATGGTGGCGAGGCAAATCGCCAACAATGCTTTGTAATAAGGAATTTTCATTATTATAAGTGTATTTCTCAATGAGACATTAATTATTTTCTAAATAGCAGCGGAACAAATTCTTTCAGGCATCTGCGCCAAGTGAGGAATTCATGGGCTGTGCCTGGAGACTCGTAATAGATATTATTGATACCGGCAGCCTTCAGCCCATCGCTGAGTTTCTTGGTTCTTTCGGGACGCTCTTCCGAACCGATGCCCAGGAAAAAGACATGAACTTTGTCGTTGAATGCTTTGCGGTCTTTAAATGCTCCGTTGTAAGTAGTGTCAATATTCGGCAGATCAATGCTGCCTGCTCCACTGAAACCGCCTATATAAGCAAATTTATCTAAATTATTCAGTGTTGTGTTGAATGTAAGAAGTCCACCCCATGAAAGTCCTGCCATTGCGCGGTTTTCCCGGTCGGTCAATGTCCGGTAGTTGGATTCGATGTGCGGGATAATTTCATTCACCAGAATAGCCGGAAACTGAGCCCCGAATTTGGCTCTGGCTTCAGTGGGACTTTCACCCGGTTTGTTTTTGAATACTTCAATATTGCCGTTGTCCATTACTACAATCATAGGCTTGGCTTTACCTTCGGCAATCAGATTATCCATAATGAAATTCATTTTGCCCTGGTTGGCCCAGCTTGTTTCATTTTCTCCCATTCCATGTTGCAGATATAGCACCGGGTACTTTTTAGAAGGGCTTTTATCATATTCTGCCGGTGTGTAGACCATACATCTGCGCCATTCCTGACGGATGTTGGAATAATACCAACTTTGGCTTATTAGTCCATGAGGTACATTCTTGATGGCGTAGTAATCGACTCCTTTTTCCGGAATTTCAATGCCGCTTACCCATTTACCCATGCCGAAAAACGGTTTACCGTTAGGGTCAGCAGTACTTACTCCATCCACTATAATCTGATAGTAATGGAAGCCGACAACTTCAGGCTCTTTCGATACGAGCGACCAATATCCATCTGCTTCTTTAGTCATTTCACCGCGGAAGCTGATTTCTACTTTTTGTGCATTGGGGGCAAATACTTTGAAGTGTACCCGACGGTCTTCGCCTATACGGGGATACTCGGCCCCGTTGATGTTGTGTTCGTTGGGAACTGTTCCTTCCGGAAAACTTTGCTGTTGGGCGTACATTGTTAAGGGTAGCGCCAATAAAGATGAAAAAAGAAGCTTTAATGCGTTTTTCATAATTTGAATATTTAAAAAGGTGTGTAATTAAAATTATTTGTGATTGTCGTTATTTGAAAAGGAGTGGAGCAAACTGATATAAGCTTTCACGCCATACAGGCCAGGTGTGACCGCCCGGAGTTTCAAAGTAAGTGTACTTGATACCTATTTGGTCAAACCGTTTCATCATTACCTGGCAATTGTTGTAAGCTATATCTTCCTTGCCGCCCATGGATATCCAGAATTGCTTCAGTTTTGTATTATAATCGTCTTTTTTGTCTTGTAACATTTTGTAGTATTTCTCGTTGTCATTGCCGCCTCCGAAAGGAGTAGGGTTAGCCCACCAACCGGAGCTGAATATTCCTAAATAGGCAAAGTTGTCGAGATTAGGAATACCGACATTCAGGGTCTGAATACCTCCCATGGAAAGTCCTGCCAATGCGCGGTTATTGCGGTCGGTTTTTACGCGAAAGTTTTTTTCTACAAATGGGATGCATTCTTTGAGGAGCTCACTTTCAAAGTCGTGAGTGTTGCCGTCCGTCATGACAATAATCATGGGTTTTGCTTCTCCTTTAGCTATCAGGTTATCCATAATGATGTCGGTACGTCCTTGGTTGGCCCAACCGCGTTCATCTTCACCACCGCCATGTTGCAAATAGAGTACGGGGTAGGATTGTGTTGAGCTGTCATAGCCTGGTGGACAGTATACGAACATACGTCGCCAATCATTGGAAGTCTTTGAAAAATAGCGTTTCATGCGGATGTCCCCATGAGGCACATCTGCCATATAGAAGCGCACATCACCCTCTGGATAAGGTATTTCAACACCACTTGCCATCATGCTACATCCATAGAACGACTCACTTGCCGGATCTGCAACGGATATTCCGTCAATAATAAGAAAATAGTAATGAAAACCTTGCGTGAGAGGATCTGTAACACCACACCATTCACCGTCGGCATTGCGGACAAGATCGTATTTGCGGCCTAAATTAATCTGTACCTTTTTAGCATCAGGCGCTTTTATTTTGAATTCTATACGGTTGCCGGGTAACAGGCGTGGGTATGCGGCATTGCGTACATTGAGTTCGCCACGTTGGCCGGGCAACATGGATTCACTCTTTGCCGGACGACCGGATTGTGCCATGAGAATTCCCGAACATACTGCTTGGAATAATAGGAAAATAAGGATTCTGTTCATAAAGTAATCTATATTTTAGTTGTTATCTTTGCAAAGATAGTCGTGCCGTCGGCCTTTTTCTTTGTACTTTTGAACACTTTCCTTACACTTTTAAATATAGATTCTCTATTTTCTCATTATTGACTTAGTATTGGAAAAAGTAATATTTGTATCTTTGTCATGATTTAAATAAAGAAACCTTATATATATGAAAAACTCATTATTGTTATTTTTAATCTTTTTCTTACTCAGACCTTGTAATGCGATTTCTCGAGATTTTACGTTTAGTAATATCAATGAGTCATTTGGTATTTCTATGCGGGAAATAACCGCAGCAGTGCGTGACGATGATGGGTTTATTTGGGCTGCTTCGCGTTCGGGAGTCCTGCGTGTGGCATCCGATGATTATCGGCTTTACCAGCTTCCATTTGCTACAACCGATGTGCTGCAGCTTAAAATGGCCAGTCGGGGCAGTCTGTTGGTGGTTGCAACTCAAAATGGACAGGTCTTTCGCTATAATCGCATCCTGAATAAGTTCGAACAGTGGTTCACTCTTTCATCATTATTGGGCAATGATAATTGGGTCACTAATCTGTTGATAGATGTTGATGGGAAGGTGTGGATAAGTACTAGTATCGGTATCTTTTTTTGGACAGGTAAAGAAGTTGCTCGGGCATTTGATGATATGGCAGGTGTTTCTAATATTGCATTACTGGAGGATTGTCATGCATTGGCTTTTGTACAATCATCCATATATCATATTGATACCCGTAAACATACGTATACCAAATTGTGCGGTCATCTTCCCACTCTTATATCATCCGCCCGTTTTGATGCGCATGCCGGACGTGTCTGGGTGGGTACTTATGATGCGGGATTATGGGAGTATGAACTTACCACTCAGACAGCCCGGAAAGTTGCGGTTCCGCATTTTCCACAACTAATTGTGCGGGATATTCTGATACCTGACTCTACTTCCCTTTGGGTGGCCGTTGATGGAGGGGGGATATGGATACTTGATTCAAAAGCTTGTCGGGTACAGCAGGTAATACGAGAGGATGTTGACAAGCCTTCCTCTTTGAGGGGTAACAGTGTCTATTCTTTGCTGGCTGATAATCATAACCGGATATGGGTTGCTACCAATGGCGGAGGTTTACAATATACGGAGACTGCAAGTGTTGATGTGGAGCATCTGATACATGGCATCAACAATTCGCAATCATTACATAATAATGAGGTAAATCACATCATGGCCGATAGCCGGGGAAATCTTTGGATTGCAACGAATGATGGCATCAGTTTGCGTAACGCTAATACTCTTCAATGGCATCAGCTGTATAGTGGACGGCAGAGGGCCTTTTTATCACTGGCTGCCGATAAGAAAGGACATATTTATGCCGGTACTTATGGTGAAGGTGTTTACGTGCTGGATGAGGTTACGGGACGTGAGTTGCGTCATTATACAAGCGATGATGGTAACATATTCGGGGCAGGTGGCTTTGTATTCGCTGCTTATACCGACAGTCAAGGAGATGTGTGGCTGGGTGGCGTAAGAGGCAGTGTGTATTGTTGCAATTCTGCCAGTGGAAAACTTCGCGCTTATGACACGCAACCCGTTTATTGTTTTGCGGAACTTTCACCCGGACAGATTTTGTTGGGATGCGCTTATGGCTTGTTGCTAATGGATAAAGAAACCGGAAAGTTTGATGTCCTTTTATCCGGTAATACGATACATGATATTGCTGTAGACGGACATACGATATGGGTTTGTACTTCAGGCAATGGTATGATAGGACTGGATATGCGTACAGCCAGACAAACACATATTACTACACAGCAGGGATTACCCAGTAATTATATCAAAAGCGTATTGTTGGCCGATAATAATTTGTGGATAGGTACAGATAATGGAATATGCTGTTATAATCTTACCAATAAGCAAATACGAACTTTCGGCACCCAGCAGAATTTGGCAAATGTGTCGTTCAGTGTCAATGCAGCCTGCCAACTGCCGGATGGGAGATTAGCTTTCGGTAGCAACAGCGGTGCTGTGTTGTTTTATCCCGATAGGATTGATACAGTTTCTGCTTTGGGGCGTATTTATTTTTCGGATATACGCGTATCGGGCCGTTCCATTCGGGAAATAGCTGATTTTAATTTGTCTGTACCAATTGACAGCCTTTCTGTGTTACATTTGAGTTATCCGCAAACTTCTTTCACCTTGTCGGTGCTTCCGTTGGGATGTGTCGGTAAGTCCGTTGCTTTTTCATGGAAATTGATGGGGCAGGATCATGTGTGGAGTACTTATACGACCAGCCGGTATATCAACTATACCAATTTGCCGGCGGGAAAATATACATTATGTATCCGGTTATCCGATGGCAGTCTTTTGTCGGAGCGGCAGATGTCTATTGTTGTAGATCCTCCTTTTTGGAAAACGATATGGTTTCGATTGTTGCTGACAGTTGTAATAATCGGAGTGTTATTTCTTGCAGTTCGCTATTATATGCAATACTTGCGCCGCCGTTATTCAGATGAGAAAATACGTTTCTTTACACGTATGGCACATGATATACGTACCTCACTGATGCTTATTAAAGCGCCCATAGAGGAATTGCATAAAGAAAAGGAACTCTCATCGTGGGGAGCTAAGTGTTTGACTTTAGCTTCTGAACAAACTGCAAGATTATCTGATACGGCCACACAACTGCTCGATTTTGAAAAGCTTGATATCGGATGTGAACAACCTCAGTTTACAGATATCAGCCTTACTGATTTGATAAGACGGCGTACCGGAATATATGCATCGTATGCGGCCGGACAGCAAATAGATCTTTTAGCTGATTTGACGCCGGAAGATTATTGGATACAAGCCGATGCACGCATGCTTGAAAGGGTAGTTGATAATCTGCTTTCCAATGCGGTGAAGTATTCGTCCTCCGGTGGACGTGTTGAGGTATCTTTTATAGGAAAAACGGATGAGTGGATACTGCGTGTCAAGGATTATGGTATGGGGATCAGTAAAGCGGCGCAGCGTAAACTGTTTCGTGAGTTTTACCGAAGTGACAATGTTGTAAACACACAAATAGTTGGTTCGGGGATTGGCTTGTTGATGACCAAAAAGTATGTCTCTATCCATAATGGGAAAATTGCCGTAACCAGTGAACTTGGTGTGGGGACGACTTTTGATGTAACTGTGCCTTTGAGACCTGCTTCTAAGACAAAAGCCGCTGATATTCCAGCTATTAGTAATAAAGTTGATGAGCCGGTAATGGATGATGTGGAAGCACATGATATGCATATTCTTATCGTAGAAGATAATCATGCTTTACGCGAGTTTATGGTACATCCGTTGCGTGAGCATTTTCGTGTGACTACTGCCGATGACGGGCAGCAGGCTTGGGAAATGATGAACGAATTGCAGCCTGATCTTGTGGTCTCCGACGTTGTTATGCCACGTATGGATGGTTTCGAGCTTTGCAGAAGGATCAAGTCTACTTATGAAACATCCCACATTCCTGTAATTCTGCTTACTGCCCTTTCTGATAAAACCAACCAATTGCATGGATTGGAATTGGGAGCGGATAACTATCTGACCAAACCATTTGATATGGCGTTGTTGGCAAGCCGTATCACGTCTATTATCCGCAATAGACGCACTGTACTTCAGAAGGCCATTGAGGTGAAACGTGATGATGCCCATTCTATTGTGGCAAATCGAATGAATGATGAGTTCATCAAGAAAGCGGTTGAATGTGTGCGTGCAAATATTGCCAATGAGAATTTCGGTAAAGAGGATTTTGCATCTGCTCTTGCCTTGAGCCAGTCATTGCTTTATAAGAAAATCAAGGCGCTTACTAATTTGTCTGTGGTGGAATTTATCCGTTCAATTCGATTGAACTATGCGATGGAAAAACTTCGTTCGGGAGAATATAACGTGACAGAAGTGAGTGAGATGTGCGGGTTCAGTACACCTGCGTATTTTAGTAAGGTCTTTAAGGAATATTTTGGAAAGACACCGACGGAAGTTATGTAAGGATATTTAGTAGATTTCCTGAAATTAGGTTTTATGGGAAATATACTTTATTTTTTTCTATCAAAACGCGAGTTTATCATTTGGAAACGTCACTCCCCATTCCCGTCTCAGTTCATCCATTATACGCATGATGCGTAAGGTTTCACGATGGGGCATATAGGGTGACTCCAATAATCCCTGCTTCATGGCTTCGAAGCAGGCAATAACCTGATACTCGTAGCCTGTAATTTGAGGAGGTGCGGGGTATTCGGCAGTCAGGCGGTAATCCAGATCATAAACACGCGCCACTTCCGGATTGTTGATATTTTCTACGATGATATACCCTTTATCGCCTGAAATTATGCCCTTACGGTCACTTCGCGGATACATGGAACTGTTGAGCACTGCCATTCTCCGGTTACTAAAGAACTGCGTGATACTTTCTTGGTCATCCATTCCCGTATCGGTTTTGGTGCAGGCGGATACAATGCGTTCTATCTCGTCTCCATAAATCATGGCAGCAAAGTTCAGCGCATATACGCCGAGATCAAGCAAAGTACCTCCTGCCAATTCGGGACGCTGCATTCGTTCCTTTTCCGAAACTGGGTAACAGAGATTAGCGGTCAGTATATAAGGATGTCCGATAACGCCCTGTCTTACCAACTCGATGATTTTGAGCGATAACGGCATATAACGGGTCCAAATTGCTTCGGTAATGAATACTTTGCGGTTTTCGGCAAGATTCAGTAAAACTTCGGCCTCGTAGGCATTGGCAGTGAATGCTTTTTCACAGAGTATGGGTTTATTGTGCTCAATGCAGAGGCGTGCATGTTCATAGTGTAAAGCATGAGGAGTGGCTATGTACACCAGTTCTACATCATCATCCTTAACCAGTTCTTCGTATGAGCCGTAACTACGGGCAATGCCATGCTTGGTGGCAAAATCATCAGCGTGCGCTTGTGTGCGCGAGGCTATGGCAAGACATTCGTAACCTTTCATTCCAGCCAGGGTGATTGCCATTTTCTCAGCAACCCAACCGGATCCAAGGATACCTATGGTATGATTCTTTACATTCATGTTTATTCTGTCTTTTTACCGGTTTGCTTTCCAATAAATATCTATCATGTCCTGCATATTGAGAGGTTTGAAAGTACCGATGGTGTGTGCGTCGTTGTCACTGCAGATGCGTGCCATTGTTTGGATTTCCTCTTCCGTTGCCAGACGTCCTATCAGCTCGGGAATAGAGGTAGGCATGCCGATCGCATGGTAGAAACGTTCCATGGCTTCGATACCAGCGAGGGCGGTGTGTTCGGGAGAGGTGAAATCATTGGGCACTCCCATTACATTTACGGCAAAACGGGCGAAGCGGGTGGGGCGTAGCAGATAGACCGTACGTGCCCAGCTCCCCCAAATGGAGGCTAATCCGGCTCCATGCGCTACGTCGAACATACCGCTGAGCTCATGTTCCAGACAATGAGTAGACCAGTCTCCTACGGTGCCACATCCAGTCAGATCGTTGTGCGCCAGGCTACCTGCCCACATGATTTGTGCACGACTGACGTAATCGTCCGGTGTATGCAGTACCTTGAAAACTGTTTCTTTCACTGTGCAGAGGATACTTTCCGCCACACTGTCCGTTATTTCCATATCATCTTCGTGTGAGAAGTAACGTTCCATAGTGTGCATCATGATATCCGTCACGCCGCAGGCTGTTTGATAAGCAGGCAAAGTGAAAGTACGTTCAGGATTCATTACGGCGAATTTGCAGCGGAATATGTCGGTGCAGTAGTCTTTCTTCAATTTACCTTCGTCGTTGGTGATGACACTGCCATTACTCATTTCGCTGCCAGCAGCCGGAATGGTAAGTACTGTGGCTACGGGCAGGCAGGTTTCAGCTACGGCTTTACGGAGATAAAAGTCCCATACGTCACCTTCATAAGGTACTCCGATAGAGATGGCTTTAGCAGAATCGATGACACTGCCGCCACCCACAGCAAGGATAAAATCCACACCTTCTTTCCGGCAGAGTTCCACGCCTTCGCGTACTTTCGCTACACGCGGATTGGGCACCACGCCACCCAGTGTGACATAGGCAATGCCTGCTTCTTGAAGCGAACGGCAGACCGCATCAAGTAATCCGGAACGTTTCGCACTCTGTCCGCCATAGTGCACCAAAACTTTTGTACCTTGATATTTATGGACAAGCTGTCCTGTTCGGGCTTCTGCTTCACGCCCGAATACGACTTCGGTAGGGGCGTAATAGTTGAAATCTTTCATGTTGCTTTAGAACGGTTATAAATATTAATATGTGTTTGCGTTTATCTTACTTACTAAATCGAGAATACGAAAATATGTATTTCCTGTGGATTATTCAAATGCATCATCGTTTTTTTAGGCTTTACACGAATTTTCTGTATTTATCTTTAGATTATCCGCATGATGTCCGTCTATAAGTTTTCGACCAAAGTCGATGTTATAATTGATAGCAGTGAGCGTCGGTCTATCAAAAAGTTTTCATTGAGATAGCCTCTGTTGAACTTATAGCAGACCTCATTGTCTGATGGCTATTATCCAACGCAATTTGTATCTAAACCGTTCAACCTATAAGGTTCTACAGATTTTAAATATCTCATTAACGGATAAAACGCCTTTACCAGAGTTGTTCAATAAGACTAATTTCAATGATTTCAAAGAGCAATTTAGTACCCTTTTCATGGGGTTGTTTGATTAATATTTAATTCGTTCCGATTTTAACGGAACATTAATGATAGAAAGTTTTTAATTATTTGTGACTAATATCTAAAAGTATAAGTATTATATTTAAAAATATAACATGAAAATTAAAATATTGTAGTTCTTTGCAACAAAAATATATTTTTATTAATTATCAAATTTGTTAAACCGTAAAAAAAATGCCTATGGAAAAATATTAAACACACACAAAAACATACTAAGATTTACGTACTATAATCTATTTAGACATAGATTGTTTGACGATACTATTGAAAACACATTTTTTATTAAAATTATCAACTTTATACTTATGAAAAACAAAGTTTTACTATTTTTTGCATTGGTGGTACTGTGCTGCTCTTCAGCATGGGCTCAGATTCAAATTAAAGGGACTGTCGTCTCGGAAAACGATTCCGAGCCGATGATTGGAGTTGCGATTCTAGAGGTAGGAACTTCGAACGGAGTCATTACAGATTTGGATGGGAATTTCAATATTCAGGTAAAGAACGAAAACAGCCAACTGGAAGTGTCGTTTGTGGGATATAAAAAGCAGATAATCAAACTGCAGGGGCGCACTAACCTAAATGTGCGACTGGTTGAAGACACGAAAGTGTTGGATGAAGTGGTCGTTGTGGGTTATGGTGTGCAACGCAAGAGTGACCTTACCGGTTCGGTAGCTTCTGTAAAGGCTGATGAACTGAAAGGTTTGTCAACTACCGATGCTGCTGCTGCTTTGCAAGGTAAGGCAGCAGGTGTACAGATTTTGAATGGTTCTGGTAAACCAGGTCAAGGCGCATCAATCCGCGTTCGTGGTTATTCCTCAAACTCCAACAACATCGGTCCTTTGCTGATTGTTGATGGTTTGCAAGTTAGCTCTATCCAATACCTCGACCCTTCTATGATTGAATCAATGGAAGTATTGAAGGATGCTGCTTCGGCTGCCATCTATGGTGCTGAAGCAGGTAATGGTGTTGTTCTTATCACTACTAAATCAGGTGCGAAAGGACGAGGATCTATCACTTATAGTGGTAAGTGGACTAAACAATCACTCGGAAGCGTGCCCAATTTGCTTAACGCTACTCAATTCAAGGACTGGATGACTATGCAGCTTGGTGCTGAATCTGTGAATGCTACTTTGGCTGATGCTCAGACTCAATACGGATGGGATCCTAATACCGATACAGACTGGTTAGATGCTTATTTCGAAGATACTTGGGCTCAACAGCACACCCTTACTTTCCAAGGTGGTAACGACCGCGGCTCATACTTCCTGAGTGTGAACCATGTGAACCAAGACGGTATCGTTAAGGGTAGCAAAGATAAGTACGAACGTCTTACCGCTCAACTGAATGCCGATTATATGATTAAGGATTGGTTGAAAGTAGGTACCAACACCTCCATTGAAAAATGGAGTTCTCGTGGCATATCTGAACAAGGTTATGGTTCTTCATTCGAAATGCTTCTTTTGATTGACCCGTTAACTCCGCTCTATTGGACAAAACGAGAACAGATGTTGGGTGAATATCGTAACTACTACGACCAAATTCAAGCAGGTAACTCTAACTACACTCTCTTTGGTGATGAAAATGGCTACTATGCCACTTCCTACTTCAATCAACGTCTTGCTGGTGGTAACCCCTTCTCACAACGCGACCGTTCTGAATCGCGCAACAGTGGTGTAAACGTTAATGGTACTGCTTACATGAACGTTACTCCTATCAAGCAAGTGACTTTCACTTCCCGTTTGGGTTATCGTATCTCCTTCAACAACGAATCTGACTGGCAATACCCCTACTACCTCAATGGTCAAACCAAAGGTGATAACTACACTATCTCAGGCGCCAGTAGAAACTCTACTTGGTATCAATGGGAAAACTTCGTCAACTATAACGATATCTTCGCCGGCAAACACGCTGTAGGTGCCATGGCCGGTATGTCATATCGCCAAAGCGATTCAAATTATGTCAGCGCCAATGCTTCGGGTCCGGATATCCTTAAAGCTTATTCTCCCAACTTCATCTACCTCGATTGCGTAAATGCTAATGATAAAACAGTAAAGAACATCGGCGGCATACCGGGTACTTCTCGCGCACTCTCTTACTTCGGTCGTGTAACTTATAGCTATGACAACCGCTATAGCGTTCAGGCTAACTTCCGTGCCGATGCCTTCGACTCTTCCAAACTTTCGAAAGACAACCGTTGGGGTAAGTTCTTCTCCGCATCTGCAGGCTGGACATTCTCAAACGAAAGCTTCTTCAAAGATAGAGTTAATCCAAGCATCATGTCATATGGTAAGATACGTGCATCTTGGGGACAGAATGGTAACGTGAACGTATTGAAGAACTATGCATATATAGCTGGTATTAATACAAATGGACAATTCTATAACTATGGTTCAACAAGTGCCGTTACTTTAGGTTCAATGCCTAACGGTATTGCCAACCCTAACTTGACTTGGGAAACTTCAGAACAAATCGACTTGGGTGCTGACTTCCGTTTCTTAAACAACAGATTGACCGTTGGTTTCGATTGGTACAAGAAAATTACTAAGGACTTGCTTGTAGATGCTCCCACTATGCCTGAATCAGGTGTTTCTACTATGACTGTAAACGCTGGTGAAGTTGAAAACAGCGGTTTCGAAGTAGAACTTAGTTGGAAAGACCATATCGGTGACTTCAAATATGGAATATCTGCTAACATGGCAACACTTCACAACGAAGTGACTTACCTCGATCCATCTATCGAACGTATCGCTGGCGCAACTGTTGAAGGTGCATCTCCTGAAGCTGTTCGTTGTTACTTCGAAGAAGGCGAACCCGTATGGTACATGCGCGGTTATAAGTATGCAGGCGTTGCTGCTGACGGTACTGCACAATACTACACCAAAGATGGTCAATTGACCAACGACCCACAAACTGAGGACATGACTAACATAGGTTCTGGTCTTCCTACTTTGACTTACGGTATTACCTTGAATGCTGAATACAAGGGATTCGACTTCACTTTGTTCGGTACTGGTGCTGCCGGTAACGATATTTACTACGGTCTCTATCATACAGGCTACAACAACATAGCAGAAGATGTTTATAAAGACTTCAAGTCTGGCAAACTTCCTAATGCCTCTTCCGTAGCAGGTAGTGGTACATTCTGGCGTTCATCTGCCATGGTTTACAATGGCTCGTTCTTCAAGATCAAGCAAATTCAACTTGGTTACACATTGCCTAAGAGAATCACTAATAAAGCATTCATCGAAAACGCACGTGTTTACGTATCATTGGACGACTTCTTCACATTCACCAAGTATCCGGGTCTCGATCCTGAAACTTGTACAAATGAATACAACTGTCCGGGTTTGGACAAGGGTGCATATCCTAACATGCGCAAGATGGTATTTGGCGTAAGTGTTACATTTTAATTTTAATTAATCGAAAGAGATATGAAAAAAATATTTTTATCAATCGCTTTGCTTTCAAGTATGATGTTCACCGCGTGTGAAGACATGCTTGATGTGGAACAGAAAGCAACCAGCAATACAGCTAACTTCTACAAGACTGATGCGGATGCCGAATCCGCGCTGACAGCCATGTACGCTACTTATATCAATGAAATCGGTGGTACTGAAGGTATTTGGAATGCCTATATCATGGGGCTTAACTACTCTGCCGACGATGTGTTTGCAGCCGGTGGTGACATTAACGACCACGCAGATTTCCGTATCCTTAATGAGTTCCGTTATGATGCCAGCTCTCTCCCTATCGGTAATCTTTATAATCACATTTATAAGGCAATCTATTCTGCCAACTTGATAATTCACTATTTTGGTGAAACAGCAGATACTCCTATTAAGAAACGAGCTGTTGCCGAAGCTAAGGTTATGCGTGCATGGGCACACATGTTGGCTGCACAGGTGTATTATCAACCTCCTTTGATTGACCACCTCATCACCGATGAAAAACCGGTTAATGCTGAGTCACAAAAGGCTATCTTTGACTGGTGCGTGAAAGAATGTGAAGACGCTCTTTTTGACTTGCCCGATCGTAATGGTAAGAATGATAAAGAAGGTGCTTGGGTTGTAACTAAAGGTTTCGCTCAATTCGTAGCCGGTAAGTCTGCTCTTTTTGCAGGTGACAATGCTAAGGTGATTAGCGTAATGAAGCCCCTTGTAGAGTCTGAAAACTACGACCTCGTTCCGGGTGAACGTTTCCGCGACTTGTTCCACGTAGAAGGTGATGGTTGTGAAGAAAAGATTTTCGAATTCAACTATATTACTAATACAGCGGCTGCAGGTGGTGCAGATGCTTGGAGAGTCGGTAATAATCGTGGCCGTTGGATGGTAGCTAACGTACTTAACTGGCGTGGTGATGATATTCAAGGTGGTGGTAAGAGTCCGCTTATTTGTTCAACCGGTGGTTGGGGTGGTGGCTCTATCAATCATGAGTTTGCTCACAAAATGCTGGCAAACGATGGTGACAGCTATCGTCGTAAAGCTACTTTCTTGACTTCCGATGAATTCTTTTACGATGAAGAACTTTGCGGTTGGAAAAGCGATGCTACTTGCACTACTCGCGCACAAAAAGAAAAAGACCCGGAACGTGGTATTACCAATACTTATGGCTCATTCTCTCGTAGTGACGTGATGGAAGTGAAGATGATGATGCATCCTAACGATGCTGACTTATCTGTAGGTGACAACTGTAACAATACGAACCTCTGTATTGCTCGTTTGGGTGAAGCTTATCTGATTTATGCAGAAGCTTGTATCGCATCAAATCAACTTGGTGAAGCTAAGAAATATATCAACAAGATTCAAAATCGTGCAGGTTCAAAGACTGTATCTGAAACTGTTGACCTCAAAGTGCTTCAAGACGAAAAGCAATATGAACTTTGGTTCGAAGGCTGCCGTTGGTTCGATATCGTTCGTTGGGGTATTGCTAAGGAATGCTACGACAAGGTGCTTGATAACATCCCTTATCAAACTGACGAATATTGGACTTCCCCTGCAAATGCCAGAAAGCCTCACAAACTTGTGTATGACGTACGTCACCCATTTGCCGAGGCTGGTATTACACTTAAATTTGTTGAGGGTAAGCACGAATACTGGCCACTCCCACAAAATATAATCGAAATCAACGACCAAATACATCAAGTACGCGGTTGGGCAAAATAATATTCATAATTTAATCAGAACGCTGAAGGGGCTGTGTCAAAATTGCACTGCCCCCCCCCAAAAAAAAAGTTAGACGTTAAAAAAATAACGTTATAAATTCTCTAAATAATGAGCTCGGTATTTTACCGGGCTCATTCCCTTAAGCCTCTAATTCTATCATTATTATACCAATCAATATATGCCTCTAGTTCCTTCTTGAACTCTTTCATGGATTTAAATTCTTTGTTGTATAATAGTTCTGACTTCATAAGCCCAAAGAAGTTTTCCATAACAGAGTTATCCCGGCAATTTCCCTTTCGTGACACGCTTTGTACTATACCATGTTCGTTCGAGGCTTCTTGATAATTTTTATGTTGATATTGTCATCCTTGATCAGAATGCAATATGATTTGATTCTCTTTTGCTAATTTGTCGGTAATGGCAAACAGATCATTCAACATTTTGTTTATTTGCTCCAAATCCGCTCTGTCGGCTATATTATAATTTAGTATTTCTCCGTTAAATATATCTATTACAGGTGATAAGAAACTTTTCTGCTGACCGATTGAGATTTGCGACACATCTGTGGCAAGCTTAAGATAAGGGCAATCTTACCGACAGTTCCTTTATATGACCGATAACATGAAAATGAGTTATCAACTCAACCACGCTAACTCCGGCTTCATGAAGTCGGAGAATCTCTTGCTTTTCTTCTAATGTGTGATGCATTGACATAAATAAACCCCAAAAGTTTTTTGTCTAACTTTTGGGGTTCACTTTATTTTGACGCAACCTCCTCTAGGGCTATTGAAAAACTATTTCGCTACTCCTTGCTTGGTCTGTATTACAGTCTGCATGGTACCGTCTGGATTATACTTTAATTCATCCACACATACGCTGCGTCGTCCTATTGCTCCGGCATGACCATCAAGTGTTAACGTTGCATTGTGGTAGAACAGATACCACTTGCCTTGGAATTCGGCAATTCCCGGATGGATTGTAAAACTGTTTTCTGCCATGCCGGTCAACTCCCCTTGTGGTGTCCATGGACCTTCCATGCCAGGAGCGGTGGCATAAGATATGGTTTCACGCCCTTGTCCGAATGATGCATATGTGAGGTAATACAAATTGCCATGTTTATGTAACCATGGACCTTCTACATAACGGGGCAGGTCTACTACTTGGATATCCCCGTCAATTTCGGTGAGATTGGGCTTTAATTTGGCAAGGAAACAAGTCCCATTTCCCCAACAAAGCCATGCTTGTCCATTGTCATCGATTAAGGCAGTAGGATCTATGTCATTCCACCAGCCACGTGGACCGTTGGAGGTCATATCATCGGTTACAAGAGGCTGGCCGATTGCGTCAGTAAAAGGTCCGGTGGGAGTATCTCCGACGGCTACACCGATTGCTTTGCTATTGTAGGGTTCACCGGCTTGTACAGTAGTATAGTAATAGAATTTGCCATTGTGCTCTATAACTTGTGAGGCCCATGCTTCACCAATCCCCCATTTGAAGTCTGTGGGCTTCAATACAACACCATGATCAGTCCATGTTTGCATGTCCTGTGTAGAGTAACATAACCATTCGGTAATGTTGAATTCTTTGCCGCCATGAGCAGTGTCCTGACCTTCATAGAACTCGTCGTGCCCTACGTAAAGATAGAGAGTTCCGTCGTATACAAGCGGAGCCGGATCTGCTGTAAATTTGTCTTTAACTAAGGGGTTGCCTGTGTTTTGAAAAGTGGGTAATTGTGGGCGTTGTACACATCCTGCCAGCAGGACAATGGCACAAAAAATAAAAAGCAAATTCTTTTTCATACGTAATATGTTATTAGATAGCATTAATTAATCAAGGTTGAGTAAGGCATGAACCTCAATACAAAAATAGGCCTGTAATGCATTTGTAGGCTTGTGCTTTTAGATATTCAGTTTATATTTTTAGATAAAAATAAGTCCTACATACTTTTCCCAAAGTAGTAGGACCCGTTTCTAAGTATGACTAACTTATGTATAACTGATGATTTGTGTCTGTTTAAGTTTGTTATATTCGGTTTTGAAAGAATTATTCAAAGCTGATCCAGTCTACTGCTACCGGGTTTTCTCCGGTCTGAGTTATAATCAGGTCTTGCATGCTTGTAGGTGCATTGGATACATTTGTACTGATTTCGGTCCATTTCCCGGTTGGTTTTATGGGCAATTCGGCAATTGTCATTCCTTTTTCACCGGGAGTCCGCAGGGTTATTGCTCCGCCTTTTTCCGAGCGCACACGTGCTTTGAGCCGCTTTACGGGAGTGGTGCCGAAATCTACTTTATTATATGTCACCCATGTACCAGCTCTGTTGAATAAGGTCTGCCAGCCTTCAAATGTATTGGAAGGCTCCAGATAATCAATAGTCACTCCGTAGGGGCTTATGGTAGAATAGCGGTCAATCTGTATTTTGCTTCGTGCATCGGTTATTCCTACACCGCGCAGTGTCGGTTTGACTTTTTTGATAGTGCCGTCTGTATTGAAGAATAGCGAGTCGATACGCGCCGAACGGTTCTTGTCGAAATTGGGAGAATAGTCATTATGGTGATAGAAGAGATACCACTGCCCATTGTACTCTGTAATGGAGTGGTGGTTTGTCCAGCAGCCGGAAGGTGATTCATCCATAATTATTCCCGTAAAGGTGAACGGACCCATTGGGCTGTCTGCCATGGCATACGCCAGAGTTTCAGTCTTGTCTTGCACCCAGGGGAAAGTGAGGTAATATTTATTATTGTGCTTGAAGGCATACGGCCCTTCCTTAAATCCGTCAGGCAATCCTTGAATCTGCATGGGTTCTGAAGCGAGTTCTTTCATGTTCGGTTTCAATTTGGCAACTGAAATTCCGCGTCCGGACCAGTAAATATATGCTTCTCCATCTGTATCGATGAGGACGCAGGGGTCAATGCCGCCTACTCCTTTTATAGGTTCGGCTTCCGGAGTGAAAGGTCCTTCCGGACTGTCAGCGATGGCTACACCGATGCTGAATCCGCGTCTGCCTTCACCTTGGGGAGTACTGGGAAAATAGAAATAATATTTTCCGTCTTTGTACACACAGTCGGGCGCCCACATGGAGTAGGAGTCGGGCTGTACCCAGGGTACTTTGTTCTGAGTAAGGATTACACCATGGTCTGTCCAGTCGGTCAGGTTGGTCGAGGAAAATACATGGTAGTCTGCCATGCAGAACCATTCTTTCAAACGGTCAATAGGACTGGGTATGTCATGCGAAGGGTAAATATATACCTTGCCGTTGAACACTCGCGCCGTAGGGTCGGCGGTAAATTGGTCTCTGATGACCGGGTTCTGCGCCTGAAGGGTACTTGCAATAGTAATTGCCGCAGAGAATAAAAGGAAAAGTTTTCTCATGATATTATAATGTGTTACATGTTATGATGTTACAAATGTAACAAGTTCTTTCCTTTTTTCCTTATACTTTTAAATACACCTCTTGTGTTTTTAAGTAAAAAGTGCCCTATAACATAAAAAGACTTGTAATGAATAGAATACAGGGGTATTTGTGGAAATTATAAATCCCCCTTATCTACTTGATAAGAGGGGAGAAGTCCTGTTTATATACTTTTACCCATTTCGTAGGCCTCTTGCATGGCAGGAGTTCCTTTGATTTCTCCAGTGTGCCATACTCCCAGTCCATACACTATTCCCTTAACCGTAGGATTCTCCAGACAGTCGAGGAATCCTTGGAAAGTATCGATTGTGCGTAACATCTTTTTCCGGTCGTCTTCGGCCGCGGTTACGATAAAGTAAAACTCTTTGTCTGCCATCTTTGTGTATTGGCTGCAACAACGGTCTATTAAGGTTTTCATCTGTGCCGACATGGTGTAGAAGTAAACGGGTGTACTCATGACGATTACATCTGCGGCAAGCATCTTTCCGATTACTTCGGTTGCATCGTCTTTTTGAGGACAGGGCTTGCCATACAGACTACACATGCTGCATCCTGTGCAGTAGTGAATGGCTTTATCACGAAGGAAAATTTTTTCTGCATTATTGCCAGCCTTGATCGCTCCGCGCAGGAATTCATCGCAGAGTGTATCGGAGTTACCGCCGCGACGCGGACTTGATGAGAGAATCAGTACTTTTTTCATGTTTGTTTCAATGTTTTTGTTTACTGCAAAAGTAGAAAGATTTTATCAAACGGTTTGTATCTGAATCTTCGGAAGTTGTATCTTTATTACGGTTTTTGCATATGTATGCTTGAAGAAAGTTGACTGTTCAGGATACCTTTCAACTTGTATTTTCCTAAATATCGAATAACTCCTGTCATGCGATGGGAGGAGGAGGAATCAAAGGACGGAGGAAGAATAAGATAAATTAATATCCCCCGTTACCCTACATATAAGATAAATCCCTATCTTTGTGGCGCTTTTTATCTAAACAAAGATTTCAAATTAATTAAGATACAACAAAAAATGGCACAAGAAGACGTTTTTAAGAAACTCGTATCACACTGCAAGGAATACGGATTTGTGTTCCCTTCCAGCGACATCTATGACGGTTTGGGAGCCGTATATGATTATGGTCAGATGGGTGTGGAACTGAAAAATAACATCAAACAGTACTGGTGGCAAAGTATGGTGCTGCTGCACGAGAATATAGTAGGCATTGACTCGGCTATCTTTATGCATCCCACAATCTGGAAGGCAAGCGGACACGTAGATGCGTTCAATGATCCTTTGATTGATAACCGCGATTCCAAGAAACGTTATCGTGCCGATGTGTTGATTGAAGATCAACTCGCCAAATATGACGACAAAATAAACAAAGAAGTTGCCAAAGCTGCCAAACGTTTCGGTGAAGCTTTTGATGAAGCACAGTTTCGCAGTACAAATACCCGCGTGCTGGAGCATCAGGCTAAACGTGACGCTTTGCACGAACGTTTTGCCAAAGCATTGAATGATAATAACCTTGATGAATTGCGCCAGATTATATTGGATGAGGAAATTGTTTGCCCTATCAGCGGTACGAAGAACTGGACGGAAGTTCGCCAGTTCAATCTGATGTTTACCACTGAAATGGGTTCTACTTCTGAAGGTGCAATGAAGATTTACCTTCGTCCGGAAACAGCTCAAGGTATCTTCGTGAACTATCTGAATGTACAGAAGACCGGTCGTATGAAGATTCCTTTCGGTATCGCACAGATCGGTAAGGCTTTCCGTAACGAAATCGTTGCACGCCAGTTCATCTTCCGTATGCGTGAGTTTGAGCAAATGGAGATGCAGTTCTTTGTAAAACCGGGTACTGAACTCGACTGGTTCAAGACTTGGAAAGAAACCCGTTTGAAATGGCATAAGGCATTGGGCTTCGGCGATGATCATTATCGCTATCACGACCATGACAAGTTGGCTCACTATGCCAATGCTGCTACGGATATCGAATTCCTGATGCCTTTCGGCTTCAAGGAAGTGGAAGGTATTCACAGTCGTACGAACTTCGACTTGTCTCAACATGAGAAATTCTCCGGTAAGAACATTAAATACTTTGATCCGGAAACCAACGAAAGTTATACTCCGTATGTTATCGAGACCTCTATTGGCGTAGACCGTATGTTTCTTAGCATTATGTCGGCTTCTTACTGTGAGGAGCAGTTGGAGAATGGCGAGACTCGTGTTGTCCTGAAGTTACCTGCTGCATTGGCTCCGGTGAAACTGGCTGTTATGCCGCTGGTGAAGAAAGACGGCCTTCCTGAGAAAGCTCGTGAGATTATTGATAACTTGAAGTTCCATTTCCATTGCCAGTATGACGAGAAAGACAGCATCGGTAAGCGTTATCGCCGTCAGGATGCCATCGGTACTCCGTACTGTGTAACTGTGGATCACCAGACGCTGGAAGACAATTGCGTAACGTTACGTAATCGCGATACAATGCAACAGGAACGTGTAGCTATCTCTGAACTGAACAATATCATTGCAGATCGCGTAAGCATCACGTCTTTGCTGAAAACGCTGCAATAAGAAAATATTTAGCTGTCCGCCATTCGGGGTGTTACAAAGAACGGCGGATAGTGAATATAAAATAATAGTAATTCTATAATTTTTTAATTAGATGAAGAGACCGTTCTTTTTGTTTTTGCCTTTCTTGCTCTTCGTGGCAGGTGCATTCGTAGCTTGCGAAGAAGTGGAGGAGGCTGGAAAATATGATAACTGGGTGCCACGTAATGAAGCTTTTATTGATTCTATAAAAGCCGAGACCGGTAATAGCATTGTAGCTTCGTTGGAAGATGCAAAGAATATGGAAATTGGAAAGCTGTATGCTATAAAAGTCGAAACTGGGGGTGTCAGTGTTGATGGTAATTCCAAGCCCCAATATGTCTATTGCAAGAAGCTATGGAAAGAAGATGGAGGAGCATACCCGCTATTTACAGACGAGGTAAGCACTTACTATTACGGTACTTTCATCACAGGGGAGGAATTTGACGGTAATTTTGATGGCTTTGGAGCAACAGACAGTAAGCTACCATTGCCTTTGTCGTCGCCCTCGTCCGAGTCATCCGAATTACTTGCCGAATCCAAGTGGCCTACGGATTTTAATTCTCCTTCTGAATTTTTTGTTTCGAAAGTAATTTCCGGATGGACATGGCCTTTGCAGTATATGCAGGTAGGCGAACGTTGGCTACTGTATATCCCTTGGCAAAGCGGATATGGTTCGAGTGGTAATTCATCCATTCCCGGTTATTCATCATTGACATTTGATGTATATTTGAAAGGAATTGTGTAGGAAAAACGAATTGATATGAATGAGAAAGGTGATAAAGAGCAAACTTTATCACCTTTTCTGTTTATAATCAGGGACTTATCAGATGCCTTTTGTTATATCTTCTTCTTAATGGCTTTTACCCAGATTTTATAGCCTTCTTCCTTTAGATGCAGTCCGTCGGTTGTCAGATCTGCTCGTAACACATTGCTTCCTTTTTCTGTGAACAGAGGAAAGAGATTGATGTATGTCAGGCCTTTTTCTTTGGCAAGAGCTTCTAACTGTTTATTGATTTCGGGTATCATACTTGTTTTTCCCGTCAGCCTTTTATAGCGGCCGAAACTCTCGTTGATGGGAAGCAGGCTTTGCAGGTAGAGTCTGGTGTCGGGAGATTCCTTCCGAATGCGTTCTACCGTTGTGCGAATCATGCTGACAATACTGTCACTTGTCAGGCCATGGGAGATGTCGTTCACACCGATAAGGAGGAATAATTTGGCAGGATGTCCCGGCAATATTTGGTGGAGACGGTCGTATACACCCATCACTTCATCGCCGATGATGCCGCGGTTGCGTACATGCTTGTTACCGAGGCGGGCAGCCCAATTACCACCGTTTTCTGTCAGGCTGTTACCTAACATTACGATGTCCTTGTTGCTGATAGGAGCTTCGTCCATGAACTGAATGAACCGTTTGTAGTAATGTTCTGTATATATACGCAGAGTAGGGTGCGCTTGTTCGGGGACTACATGTTGCAATGGTTGCGCAATGGTTATTTGTAGTCCGCAGAAAAGGAAAAGAAAACTTAGATATGTTCTCATAATGGTAGCAGGATTAGAGGTAAAAGATTATAGATCGTCACTCCTTAATTCGATAAGCATCTGCGGCTTTTTTCACAGAGCCATGCATGAGTAAGAGAGCTTTGGCTTTTCCATAATCAAGTCCTAATTCTTCGACCAACATACGTGTTCCGCGATCTACCAGTTTCTTGTTGCTAAGTTGCATGTTTACCATTTTGTTACCTTTTACACGCCCCAATTGTATCATTACGGAAGTGGTAATCATATTGAGAATCATCTTCTGCCCTGTACCCGATTTCATTCGGGAGCTTCCCGTAACATATTCCGGGCCTACAATCATTTCAATGGCTACGTCTGATTCCGCTGCCATTGGAGAGTCGGGGTTACTGGTGATGCAGGCTGTCAGAATCCCATGTTCGCGTGCTTCATGCAGTGCGCCGATTACGTAGGGGGTAGTACCGGATGCAGCTATGCCGATGACCGTATCTTTATCCGTAATATTGCGTTCTACGAGTTCCTCCCAACCACGTTGCATGTCATCTTCCGCATTCTCCACCGGGTTGCGTAGGGCTGTGTCACCACCGGCTATCAGGCCGATAACCAATGTTGGCGGCATGCCGAATGTCGGTGGAATTTCGGAAGCGTCGAGCACGCCAAGGCGTCCGCTTGTACCGGCACCCATGTAGAAAATACGTCCGCCCTGTTTCATGCGGGGAACTATCTGCGTCACTAACTTCTCTATTTGAGGTATTGTTTTTTGTATGGCAAGCGCCACTTTTTGATCTTCTCTGTTGATGTCTACCAGTATTTCATGGACGGACTTTTTTTCCAGGTCGTTGTAGAGCGAGGGTTGCTCTGAAATTTTTATAAACATAGGTCTATTTACTTTATGGGGGTTGTTGTTTACTATTTTATCACCTTATAGGTTACTTTCCGCTATGATATTTAATCAGTCCTTCCATTGGACTCTTAATGATAGTGCCCAACTGGATATTCATTTCCTGTGCAGCTTCTGCTAATATTGTTTTATAATAGAAAGCTACCGAACCGATAAAGTGTACTTTGCTATTACGGAAGTTCTCATATTGCATGACATTGCGTTTGAGGAATGATTTGAAACTTCCCAGTACCAACGCATGTATGCAAGGTTCATCTATGTTCTGTGCGAGGAAAGGCGAAAGGCTCGCAAGAAAACGGTTAGGAAATGGTTTGCGATAAACGCGGTCTATAATGTCGGCAGGTGTCAGGCCGAACTGTTTGAGAAATTTCTCCTTCAATTCGGGAGTCATCTGGTTTTTCAGTATATCACCTACCAATAACTTGCCCAGTACGGCACCGCTGCCTTCGTCTCCAAGTATGAATCCCAACGGGGACACATTGGAAACAATCTGCTTTCCATCATAATAGCAAGAATTGGAGCCTGTACCCATAATACAGGCAATGCCGGCCTCGTGTTGGCAGAGTCCATGAGCAACAGCAAGCATATCTGTATTGACTTCTACCTCTCTCTTTATTTGGAGATGCTTGGTAATGGCGCGGTGGACCATAGCTATTTTATCGGGAAATCCGCATCCTGCACCATAGAAATATACGGCATCCAATGCATTTGTTTTTAACTGAGGCAACAATGATGTTGCGATCTCATTGCTGATTTCCTCTTCCGACTGAAAGAAAGGGTTAATTCCTTTCGTGGATATCTGTTGGATGGGTTGTCCGTTTTCTACAACACACCAATCGGTTTTTGTAGAGCCACTGTCTGCTATTAGAATCATATCTTTATAGTTGTTTGGTTATTAGTGATTGATGATTAATGATGGGTGGTTAGTGGCTGATAGCCAATTGCTGATCACACATCACCAATTGTTATATTTTTATATAAATCTTCCGTTTGTAGAGCTGGTAGCCGATGCACCAGTTTATGCCGACGAACAACAGCGCATAGGCCAGTGAACCGCCGGTTTCACCGAATATCGGCATCAGCAATATCTTATATAGGAATGTGTGTATACTGATGCTGCTTTCTCCCCATGGGAAGCAGATGCTGCCGAAGAGAATACTAAGCACGCCTCCCAATACATACATGAACAGGGGGTTGACGCCGAATGATTCGAAGAACAGGCTCCATTTCTTATAGCCTTTTACATCGATAATCCAGATGAGCAGTGCCAGGAAGCTGGAAGCCAACCCGCATGTTGTGAGAACGAAGGTAGGCGACCAAATCTTTTTGTTGATTGGGCATCCGTAACTCAACAAGAAACCGGAGAATGTAAGGATAGTGCCTACTAAAAGCAATTTGATGAGATGTGAGTTGAGCATGCTTTCACGATCTTCATTGGCTTTGCCCCCTTCGAGCATCATGCGTCCCACACAGAAGCCCAGCAGTACATGGGCTATGGCGGGAATGGTACTTAAGAGGCCTTCCGGATCGATGCCGTTGTCCTTGTACATGTGTGCTGGGGTCAGGATAGTGCGGTCTACGATAGAAAGTATGTTCGTATCGTTATAGGCAAATCCATTGCCACATAGCAATAGGATGAAATATCCTGTCAGAAGAGTGGCGATAAGATACGGGATGTTCTTGTGCTTCATGGTCAGGGCAATGATAGCGGTAGCGCCATAGCAGAGAGCCAGACGTTGCATGACACCCAGAATACGGATACGGTCGAACGTCCATACGGATTCCCATAGTTGCGTGCCGAAACTGATGCCTTCGGTGGGAGAGGTCCAATAATAACAGAACTTCGAGAACCAGCCGATAGCCATACCTATGAGGAAGATAAGTATGGTGCGTTTTAAGATTTTTATGCCGGCGGCATGACTGAATTCAAAATTATATTTCTTCAAAGAAATGTACGTGGAAATCCCCATGATGAACATAAAGAAAGGGAACACAAGGTCGGTGGGGGTAAGGCCGTTCCATTCCGCATGGCGCAAGGGGGCGTAAATATGTGCCCATGTGCCCGGATTGTTGACCATGATCATTCCCGCAATGGTGACTCCCCGGAGGATGTCAAGGGCAAGAATACGTTTGTTTGTTTTTACTGCATTACTCATAATTTCAGGTGTGTTAAGTTAGTCTTGGGTTGTTGTCAAAGGTTGTGTGCATTGATCTACGAGGTAGGCAATGGACACATATGGGATACCGGAGTTGGTTGTCAGTCCGATTTCACAGGTGCGGCTGTTGGAGTAACCGATGCCGATGCCGGCAGCCTCTATCTGTGGACGGAGCTTACGTAGGGCGTAGGTATTCAGTTCGGGATACGTGAAGCCTCGGTCGCCGGCAAAGCCGCAGCAACCTACCTCTTCCGGCACGATGACCTTTGTGGAGCAGAGCTGTGCCAGGGCTATGATTGTATCGGCCAGTCCCATTTTACGCATGGAGCAGGTTATGTGGACTGCTATGGGTCGGTCAATGGGAGTGAATGACAGCTTGTCGCGCAGGAATGTGTATATGAACTCTGCCGGTTCATAAAGTTTCATTTTTTGAATGGTGCTGCGCATGCGGTGCAGACATGGGCTTTGGTCGCACAGGACAGGGTATTTCCCTTCTTCGCTGGCTTCCCAAAGCGCTGCTTCCAGTTCGGTTGTTTTGCGGTTGGCTATGTCGAGCATGCCTTTGCTCTCCCAGATTGTGCCGCAACAGAGCTTTTCCATGTTTTTAGGGAAGATGACTTCGTAACCGCCTTTTTGGAGCAGGGCGATCATTTTGTTGACCAGCGGCTGTTCCATAGGAGATTTCTTGGGCAGCCCCATCGTTTGGTTGATGCAACTGGGGAAGTAGACTACTTTATTTCCGGCTTTTAATTCTTTAGGTTTGAATTTGTAGGGCTTTGGCATTGCCGGAGTCCATAGGGGGATGCCGAGGGCATTGTGCATGCCTTTGGTGATACTGCTCATCGCTTTTGTTCCCAAAATGGAATGGCCGAGGTCTGCCAGTCCTAATATAGGTCGCAGTGCGCTTTTGATACCTGCAAAATGGTTGGCGGCAAAATTTCCGGCTTTATAGCCTAAACTGCCTTGCGGTAATTCTTCCTGGCGGATGATGTGCGTAAGGTCACCTGTATTGATTCCCATAGGGCAAGACATGGAGCACAGTCCGTCTCCGGCACAAGTCCGGTTTCCGGGGTAGAGATATTGCTTTTCCAACAAGGCCAGACGTTCAGGAGCATCGCCATTCTGCCGGAGACGGGCAATCTCTCTTTGCAGTACGATGCGTTGTCGCGAGGAAAGGGTGAAACCGCAGGAAAGGCAGTTCACTTCACAAAAGCCACATTCAATGCAGCGGTTCACTTTGGCAGCAGGGCTTTTCGCATCTAAGGGTATGAGAGGAAGCGGTTTGAAGTTCTTTATATGGCATTTCGGGTCATCATTGAAGATAACGCCCGGATTCAACAAGCCCTGTGGGTCAAATAGCTTTTTAACGGCTTTCATTACTTCGTAGGCGGAGTCTCCCCATTCGTAACGAACAAAGGGAGCCATGTTGCGTCCTGTACCATGTTCCGCCTTCAGAGAACCATCGTATTTGTCCACCACCAATGTTTTGACATCGTTCATCAGCTCCTCGTAACGCTTTACTTCGGCGTCACTGCCAAAGGACTGGTTGAGGATGAAGTGATAGTTACCTTCCAACGCATGTCCATATATACAGGCGTCTTCGTAACCATGCCGGGCGATGAGTTGCTGTAACTCGGCGGTTGCCTCGGGCAAATCTTCGATGTGGAAAGCCACATCTTCGATGAGACAGGTTGTTCCCGGTTTTCGCGTTCCGCCTACGGAAGGGAAGATACCGGAACGGATAGCCCAGTATTGTGAATATTCCTCGGGTTTGTCTGTGAAGCGTATAGGCGTATAGGTTCGGAAGTGAGAGAGACAATGTTCTATTGCACCGATATTCCGTTTCAGTTCTTCGTCTGTGCGGGCTTTGGTTTCGGTCAGTACGGCAGTCAGTCCGGTTTCGTCTCCCGGTTCTATGCCGGGCAGGGGAGATGAACATATTTCTCCTCTGTATTTCAGGAATATGGGGTCGCTGACCGATGCCAGGGACTTCCAATCCAGTAGTTCTGCTCCTTTTACAATCCACCCGCCGTTGTTGTCCGTCAGCTTCTTCATGGCCACTACGGCACGACAAGCGTCTTTTATAGTCTTGAAGTAGAGCATGGCGCTTGCCTTGCAGGGATAGTCGTACTCTGTTTTCATGGTGACCTGCGAAAGGAATGCCAATGTTCCTTCCGAACCAACCATAAGGTGAGCTATGATATCGAACGGATCGTCAAAGCGGATGAAAGGAAGGAGGTTCAGTCCTGTTACGTTCTTGATGGAATATTTGTAATGAATACGCTCGGATAGTTTCTCATCGGCGCGTACTTCATCGCGAAGCGTACAAATCCGGCGCAAGAAATCGCGGTGTGTCACTTCGAATGCGGCGCGGCTGACGGCATCTCCGGTGTCAAGCACCGTTCCGTCTGCCAAAACAATACGGGCGGAAAGAAGCACCTTGTCACTGTTGGCGTGTGTGCCGCAGTTCATGCCGGAAGCGTTGTTCATGACGATACCGCCCACCATGGCGCTTTTGACGGAAGCTGGGTCCGGAGCGAACTTCCTCCCGAAAGGGGCTAACAGCTCATTGACCCGTTGACCGATGATGCCGGGTTGCAGGGTAATTTCCTCATGGTCGGCGGAAAGGCTGTATTGTTCCCAGTGTTTGCCGGCTACGATGAGTATGGAGTCACTGATGGCTTGTCCGGAAAGGCTGGTTCCTGCCGCTCGGAAAGTTACGGGCAGGTGGTGGTGACCGGCTAGTTTCAGTAATCGGGAAATCTCTTCTTCTCCCTCCGAGCGGATTACGATTTGCGGGATGAGGCGGTAAAAACCTGCGTCCGTTCCCCATGCCAGTCGGCGGAGTTCATCGGTGTAGATCCTTTCTTGCGGGATGAACTGTTTCGCTTCCTGCAGGAAAGCCATGTAGTTACTCTGTTTCATAACGTATAATTTGTTACTGTCATGCATGTTTCCGTATACTCTCGTCGGGATGTGCTGTGAAGCGCATTTGCGGAGTGAAGGATTCAGTATACGACTGAAATGCATTTAGGATCATATCAACTTGTATTCAGTTTTGCTTGTCAAACTATTTGTATAAATAATATGGTTTCGATAGTTTGCGGAAGTCTTCGACATCCTTATACCAATACTCCCGGATATCCTCCCACCGGTTGCGCTTGCTGAACCGTTCGCGTATCTGTTTGGAACCGCTTACTTTATCGAACATGGCAAACCGGCCTTTGTCTGCATGGTCGAAGACGGCACGTTCGGGATAGAGGGCGGCTACTTCCTCCATGACGAGAAACTGTATTTCACTGAGTGGAGCTTTGCCAAAGTCCATGATGTGCACCTGCACACCTTGCAACAGTTCGCCTTTGCCTACGGAGTAGAACGGTTTCAGATACATAGGCCGGAAGATAACACCCGGTACGCCCAGGCTGTTCAGGCTTTTGGCAAGTTTCTCCGCTTCCACCCATGTAGCGGCAAACATCTGGAACGGAATCGTATAACCTACTCCGATAGACATGTAGCCTAACTCGCCTAAAATTCCGCTGACAGGATAGAAAAATGCGGAATGTGGATGTGGGATGTGCGGGGATGAAGGAACCCATTGCAAGCCGGTCTGTGTGTAGTCCATTTTGCGCTTCCAGCCTTTCATTTTTACAACCTGCAGTTTGCATTGCTTTCCGTCTTTCAGCATCTTCTCTCCATTCAGCAGTAAAGCCAACTCACCGCAAGTGAGCCCGTAAAGATACGGAATTTTGAATTGGCTGACAAACGAAATGCAGTCATCTTCTGTCAGATTGCCTTCAATCTTCAACCCGCCTACGGGGTTGGGGCGGTCCAGTACAATAAATTCTTTTCCGTTTTCGGCGGCAGCTTCCATGGCAAGTCCCATAGTGCTGATATATGTGAACGAACGGCAACCGATGTCCTGTATGTCATATACCAGTACATCGATGTCTTTCAGCATTTCCGGGGTCGCTTTGCGTGTCTTGCCGTAGAGGGAATAAACGGGCAGCCCGGTGGAGGGGTCTTTTATGTCGGTCACATGGTCGCCTGCATGTACATCGCCGCGCACGCCATGTTCCGGACCGTAAAGGGCTACGAGGTTCACGTTCGGTGCTTCATGCAGAATGTCTATGGTGGACTTTAACTTGTTGTCTACTCCGGTAGGATTGGTAATCAAACCTACGCGTTTCCCCTCCAGGCACTTGAAGTTCTGTTCTTTCAGCACCTCAATGCCGGTTTTGATTCTTATCTTCTGTGCTTGTGCCATACTGCCGCAAAGGAGGCAGAGCAAGCAGGCTATAATTGTTCTTTTCATAAGCATGTATTCTGAATTAGTTATGTTGTTTGTATCCGTCACTCTTCATAATCATTTTTTTCCGTATTCCGGATCAATCCTTCTGTCTGCAAAAATTGTGACTATTACGGTGGCGACACAGCAGATTATCACCATCCAGAAGAAGTTGATGTAGCCGATTGCTTCCTGAATATACCCTGCAAACATACCCGGAATCATCATACTCAATGCCATGAATGCGGTGCAGATGGCATAATGGGATGTCTTGAACTCACCTTCGGAGAAGTACATCATATAGAGCATGTAGGCTGTGAATCCGAATCCGTAGCCGAATTGTTCGATAGCAATAGCCGTTGATATGGCAAACAGGTTTTCGGGCTGGCAAACAGCCAGGTAAACGAAAGTCAGGCAGGGGAGCGTCATACATGC
Organism: Bacteroides eggerthii; assembly: GCF_025146565.1. Classification (NCBI taxonomy): domain Bacteria; kingdom Pseudomonadati; phylum Bacteroidota; class Bacteroidia; order Bacteroidales; family Bacteroidaceae; genus Bacteroides; species Bacteroides eggerthii. Next base: position 948,634 of record NZ_CP102258.1, read on the forward strand.
CGCCATCCACCAAATGGACTTCTTTAATCCTATGCGCGATGCGAACAGTCCTCCAAGGATGCCGCCCAGAGTGAGAAAAATTACTCCGATAGTGCCATATACGATGCCTACTTCTGCCGTAGATAGCCCTAAGCCTCCCGCTCCTTTGGCGGCAACAAGGAAAGGCATGCACATCTTGATGAGGAATGCCTCGGGCAGACGGTAGAGCAGCATGAATACGATGGCAAGCAACACGCCCGGTTTGGTGAAATAAGTGGCGAATGTACGGCCGAATTCTTTGAAGATGGCCTTTGCACTGGCTGTTCCCGGTGCCAGTACCGATTTGTCGGAAGCCGGTTTTGGGATTGCAAAGAGGTGATAGAAACTTACTGCACTGAACATGACGGCTGTAACCAGCATCGTGATGGTCCATGACAGTGGGATATTGTCGTATTTCAATTCGATGGCGCCGGCAATGGCTACGAGCACTCCTTGTCCGAAAATGGACGCGAGACGATAGAACGTACTGCGGATACCGACGAATTCTGCCTGTTCGCCCGACTTTAACGCCAGCATATAGAATCCGTCCGCTGCAATGTCGTGTGTGGCGGAGGCAAATGCCGTAATGATGAATAGTATCAGGGTAATGGTGAACATACTGATAGGAGTCGTTCCGGCTGCCATGGTCGCTTCGTCCGGACGTGGAATGGTCAGGGTCAGCAAGATAAAGGCTATCGACATCAGTATCTGCATGGAAACAACCCACCATCTTTTGGTCTTGATGATGTCCACAAACGGGCTCCAGAAGGGTTTGATAGTCCAGGGTAGATACAGCAAGCTGGTAAACAGCGCCATGTCTCCGTTGGGAACACCCATTTTGGCAAACATCAGTACTGAGATGTTATTCACGATAAAATAAGGGATGCCTTGTGCAAAGTACAGGGTGGGCACCCATGCCCAAGGGGATATTTTCTTGATATTATTCATTCTGTTGGTTGTTTTTCGGTTATTAGATTAGTCATATAGTTTGTCAATAGTGGCACCGGTATAGTAGTGCAGCAGTATCGCGTCATATTGATATCCCTGCTCTCCCATTACGGCAGCGCCTATCTGGCAGAGGCCCACGCCATGCCCCCAACCGGCTCCTGTGAGGATAAAACGTCCGGGTATGCCTTCCGCCGACAGTTCTGCCCGGTCTATGACAAAGGCGGAACTGTAAAGGTGTGAAGGAGACAGGGTGCGTCGGATCTCTAACTCTTTGCCGATAGTACGTGCCTTTTTGGTCCCGACGATTTTCAGCTTCCAAAGGCGTCCGGAAGTGCCGCGGGCCACAGGAATAAGATCGATTATCCGCCCGTAGTCTACTCCGGAACGTTTCAGGATGAGGGCGGAGAGTTCGTCCTGAGTATATTCCACTTTCCAGCGGTAGAAATCTGTGGTTTCCTGGTCGTAATTGTTGAGAACCTGCGACAGGATTTTCTTGTCCGTAGTGTTGCAAAATGATTCGGGAGAGGTGCGTATCCAGCGGTCGGCTTCGGCTTCCTGTGTCAGGTCGGGCAACTTGGAAACGAGTTTTCCGCTTCTTGCCAAATAATCACGTTGTTTGGCGAGGTAAGGGCGTCTGGTGTCTTCCCAGCAATATTGAAATTCTTCGAAGATACCGCCGCAGCATTTGGAGAAACGGGCGTCGCAGATGTTGCCTTCCGAAGTAAGCACCTGTCCGCGGGTAGCGGCTATCGCCTGCCTGACTATGTCGGTAGAGGCGCGGGTAATTCCCTGATAGCGTTGGCAGTGATCGTCTGCACATACATCGAAATGGGTATGGTCTTCGCGGTCGTACCAGCGGATTAATTCCTCGTCGGTTTGGGTGAAAGCGGAATAACCGGTGTGTGCTTCTGTGATTTCCTTGTTCTTCCGTATCTGCGCCAATAGCCAACTGCGTGAAATGACAGCGTGTGCTTTCAGCAGTTCTAAGGAAGCTGTTGCACTCATTTCGCTGGAAATGACACTCGTCAGATAGTCTTCGATATGGATGACATTGATGCCTGTTAATTTGCCGTTTTCCACAATAATTTTCAAAGAACCAGAAAAGCGTTGGTCTTCTTTGCGCTCCCAGTGGAAGTTTATGCCGATAGTCACGTCCAGCAATTCAAAGGCGGCAGTTTCTTCCAGAGGTTCAAACAACAATTCATCATATTGCCGGCCGTTCCAAAGGATTCTTCCTTCGTTATAGGTGACGACTTGTTTGCCACAGACTTCCTTACCGGATGTGTGGTAGGGGGTCAGTAGGATGAACTCTATCTGCGGCTCGAATAATATACCGACTTCTACTTTAGGTTCTTTCATATTCGTCTGTTTATAAAGAATAACGATGTTATATTTGTTCTTTGATACGTTGCCGTACCTTTTGGAAATCTGTGGGCGAAAGGCATACTTCACCTAATATTTGTGCGATGTCCTCTGCCGTTATTTTGATGAAATCTTTTTCGACGGGAGTGATGAATACACCGCCTAAATCAACGGATGCAGGACTGCTTAGCAGATTTGCGTCTCCTTCGGCTGTGTAACAGGCCGGACGGTGTTTGGCGCGGGGAAAGATGAAAACAATCCATTTGCCGGTTTCGTACATTCCGAGAACGTTCATCATCGGTTCGTCCTCACCAGGTTGTATGTCCAAAGAGTGATAGACGATGTCGAACAATTTAATTGCAGTTTTCCGGTCGGCAGACTCAATAACAAGCGTAGTGCGTGGGGTGTCGTTCAGGTGCCAAAGGGTGGCTTGACCGTAATCCGCTACTTTGCCTGCCACCAGCTCTCGCCAGCTTTGCTCAATGGGCATGAAGCCTTTGTTGCCAGCTTGGAAATGTGCATGGTCGGGAGCGGAAGCGCCGCATTTGGGGCCGTTGTAAAAGATTGTATAATCAGTCAACTGTTGTGCCAGATCCAGCATATCGCCGAAACGGGGGGATATGCGTTGATTCACATGCGCCGTTTCCGGTATCGTCAAATGACGGGGAAATATAGGAAACGGATTGACTAATATATTATAGTGCCCTTCAAATGGAATACCTTTTTGCTCTGCCGGCAAATTGGCGGGGCAGAGAAAGCATTTCCGCTCCTTTATGGACTTGGCATCTACTTTGGCTCCGGAAGACACGATACGTGCCGGATTGAACTGAACCTTGTAGAGAATCCCGTTTACATTCAGTTCTTTCACCTGTACCCCGGAAAGGGCGGCGTAGTTGTTACGCGCCGTTTCCCAGGAAACAAGTTGCTCGGTCAGAAGATTGTGTATGGTCTGGTTCATAGATTATTTCTAGTTTTTCTTGTTCATTGCTACACGCGCCTGCAATTCCCAAGTGCGGATGCGGTCTTTATACAAGTTGTGTCCGTTCATTTTAACGACATCCAATGAAGCGTCTGAGTTGTCATCCCAGCGGCGGCAGAGGTAAACGACTTCGTAGACACGACCTATCTGGTATCGGCGGGAGAAGTTCAACCCCAAAGCATAGTCTTCACCATAGCTTGTATTGGGCACTTTAACTTCACGCAACACCGGAGTATAGAATGCACGCGGTGCACCTAGCCCGTTGATGCGCAGGGCATTGTTCCGCCCGTTGTGCGGTGTCCATTCCTTGTGGTCGATAATGCCCGGTGCAATCATATTCATATTGAAGTCCGTCATCATGTAGGTACCCACTACCATAGCACAGTTCTGTTCGTAGAAAGCGCGTACCATTATAGCCAACGTATTTTCATTGGCGTATACGTCGTCGCTGTCCAACTGTATGGCAAACTTTCCGCATTTGGGATGGTGTACGCCCATGTTCCAGCAACCACCGATACCGAGATCGTTGCGTTCGGGGATTATATGGATGAGGCGTTCATCGTTTTTGAACTCGTCGATGGCTTCTGTGGTTCCGTCTGTGGAGTGGTTGTCAATAATGATGAGGTTGAACTTGAAGTCTGTCTTCTGACTTAGAACGGAACGGATAGCATCGCGAATGGTGCGGATGCGGTTGCGTACGGGGATGATGACAGATGCCTCGTACTCGAAGTTGCCGGCAGAAAATTCTATTTGCTTGAATTCCGGTTCCAGATAACCGCCTATTTCTTTCAGGTGTTCCGTACATGCTTCTTCCATTTCAATCTGACGGTTACGGTTCTTCGGATCGACATAGTCAAAAATCTTTTCGCCGCTTTTGCGCGTATCATTTTCCACCTCGCTGTACAGGTATTCGTTGATGTGCACAAGATCTGCATTTTGGCTCAACTTCAGGCGTAAGTCGTAGAGACCGGCAAAGTTATACTCGGATGTTATGCGTCCGGCTGCCTCTTTTAGTCTGGATGTATTGAAGAGCAGTACTGAACCGAAGTTGAAATCATCCCTTAGCGAGCCGAACTGGTAGTCTATGACAGGGGCATTGGTTTGTTTGCCACCGGCTATCTGATAATGGTCGGCATATACCATTCCCGCATCCGAATCTTCGGCGATGTGCATCATGCGCTCCAGTGCAAACATTCCCAGTTCAAGAGTGGTCTCTTTGGTATAGAGCAATGTATATTCCGTATTCGCTTTTTGTGCTATGGCTTTCATGGTAGCGCTGCTATGAGGCATGTCTACAACTAAAAGTTCGCAACCGGGCAGCGGTTCAAGGGTAGAGTCTGTTGTTACCAAGTGGATATTTCCAACGAGACCGGTAATCTGTAATCCTTGTACTGTCTTTTCAGCTTGTTCTTTTCCTGCGTAGGGAATAAAGCAATCAATCTTCTTCATATCTGTAAGGTGTTATTTTTTATTTTTGGTTCTTATTTTTTTATTTTGAATTTAAGTAACCCTGCCTCTCCTCCGGTGGCGGTGAACAGTATCCGGTTACCGCTTAGCGGCACTACGGTGCTTATAAGGGAGTTACCTATTTTGTGTTTCCACAATACTTTTCCGGTCTTAGCCTCCAATGCGAAGATAAGACCTTCTTTTGTGCTTCCAAATACGATCCCATCTTTTTCGACCTGCATGGAAGGTGCGTGCTCGTAGCCGAATCCGACATTGGATGCCCATAATTCATGCGGGTGGCTGCCTTTGGTGGAGTAGCAGACGATACTGTCGTTCATCGTTTTGCTGTAAATGCGTTCTCCATCTTCGGACAATCCTATCGTTTCGCGTACCATAGACTGGAAGGTGCGCCATACGGTATTGCCTGTTTCTATCTCAATGGCAGTCATGGCGCGTTGCGGGTCGGTGATGAATACTTTCCCCTCTGCGGCTACCGGCCATACGGCTGCCGGAGAAAAGTGCATGCGGGTCAGTCCGCCTGTCCATTTCCATAACTCCCTGCCGTCTGCCTTATTCAGCGCATACAAAGTGTTGTCCCATGCACCGAAGATGACTTTGCTGTCCGTCACCAGAGGTTTGGTTTCAATGTAACCCTTTACACCTGTAAAAGTCCACTTTATCTCTCCGTTGCAGGTGTTGATGGCGCGAAAGGTATGGTCGCTGGCGCCTATATAGGCAGTGCCGTTGTCTATGGTTACTGCCCCCAATACGGGTTCGGAGGTTTCCACTGTCCACAATAAGTTTCCGTTTTGAGCATTCAGACCGTATATTTTGCAGTCTGCGGAACCGAAAACAACAATCCCCTCGCTGACAGCGGGTGTTCCGACGATTCTTTTTCCGGACTGGAAACGCCATAGCGCCTTGCCGTCTTTAAGAGCATAGGCGGTCAGGTATCCCATGTCGTCACCGATGAAGACTTTATCCTTTTCTACAGCTGGCGAGCAATAAATGCCGACTCCGGTTTTTGTTATCCATTGTTCTTTCACCTGCGGATATTCTTTGTTTACGGAGAAGTCCGGATATTTTTCGGCTTTCCCATTGCGCTCGTAATACGATTCTGTCAGGGAGAAACCTGCCCATTGTTTTTTCGGCTCTCCGATACGTTGTGTATAGACGCGAATGGAGTCCTTGGTTATCTCGTAGATGCCATAACCCGGTTTCCCATCCTTGTCACGCAGGTTGCTGCGCATTAATACTCCCGGAATACCGTCATAACGCAAATCGCGGTTACGGTGATAGTGTCCGCCGATGAATAGGCGTATGTTATACGGACGTACGGCATCTGTCACCTCATACCAGTTATCCACATCGCCTTCTATCATTGGGTAGTGGGTCACAAGTATTACAGGCTTGTTCTGTTGAGGATCTCCGGTGTTGTATTGATTCATTCTTTCCGTCATCCAACGGATATCCTGGGGAACGACATGCCCGTATGCCATACGCATCAGGGGCCCGGAGTTAAAACCTAAAAATAAGAATCCTTTGTGTTCGAAATCGAACCGTTCGCCACCGAAGATTTCTCCGAAGGCGGTACAGCCGGAATCGCTCCATTTGGTTTCATGGTTGCCCAGTGCCACATAGTATTTCACTTTCAGCAGGTCAAGGCATGATTTTACTTTTTCCATAGTGGCACGATCGCCTTCCTCGGTGATGTCTCCTGTTACTAATACAAAGTCGATGCTGTCTGTGGCATTTATCTGTGCGATAGAACGCAACAGGTCTTCGGTAGGGTTGGGGTTGCTTGGACTTAGATGAATGTCCGTCAATTGTGCGAAGCGGAACGCTATTTGTTGCGCCTGCGCCATAAACGGCAGCAGGCACACAAGCAGGGCACTGATGAATAGTCTTCGGTTCATAGATGATGATTGGTTTTATAATTTTTCTTTTTACTTTTTGGTATTGCTGTCGAAAAACGTCATAATGGCGTTCATCAGATATTCTCTTTCTTCCGTAGTACGCAGTGACTCGAAAGGAAAACCTAATACGCAAGTCTTATAACTGCCTTGATAGGCTACGCCGGCGCTCAGGTTATTTTCCGGGTAACGCATGATTGTATATGCTCCTTCCGTAGCAGGTTCAATAGCATCGGGAGATTCTACGACGTAAGAATCAGAGTTCAGCTCATTGTAATAGGTATAGTTTCCTGTAAGGGAGGGGAACGGGGAAGTTACGCACTTCACCTTGCCCATAATGGCTGCTTGTCCCGCACGCCACTTATATTTCAGGACTTCCATTGCAAATTTCTTATCTTCTTCTTTGGCAGTAATAAGGCGGTTATCCCATAGGTCTGTCCCTACGTATGCTCCAGATATGAAGATGTTGCCGCCCTGGTTGCAGTAGGCCGTAATACATTCTTGCATCGGTTTGCTGAATGTTTTGAACTCCAGAGGTTTTACTCCGCCTCTACCTATCTTGGTTTGACATTCTTTGCCGAGGATAAGATCGGTGTATTTATAATCGTTCAAGGTTATTTGCCCATCTTCAACAGCTTCGTCGCTGCATGACACAAAGGAGTAACCTGCCTTCAGTATGGCAGTTCCATGCAGGGCCGGATAATCGAACGTGTTTCCGGCGATGACCTGTGTCTCATAATTACTGTAACTGTCACCGAAACCGGACGCGTCATCATCCATCCAGGGGATGGAGCGACGGTACTCTTTCATTTTTCCTATATAACTGATGTCTTTGATGTAGGGCACTCCATGGTCTAATTCATCCAGAAAGCCGGCAAGCAATGTATCTGCCGGAGGGGCAGCGACAAAATCAGCGGGTGCACTGATGCGGTCAAACCCATTCACTACCAATACGGTCCCTTTGCTGTTGAAAGCCTGCCCTGCCGAAAGTATTTCGGAGGGGAAACTTTCACCACCTTTGTTGAGGGCGGTTACTTTGTAGCTGCATACAACACCCGCCGGAAGCGTGGTGCGATAGCTGTTTTTATCTACTACTACGCCGTTGTCAAAGTCGCCGTTGCCGGTACGGGTGTAGACAATGTATTTTTCGGCATTGGCTGTCGGTTCCAATGGATCGGCTACTGCTTGCCAGGTTAGTTCAATCTCATTTTCACTTATCATACGCAGGGCCATGTGGTCGACCGGTAAAGGCTGCACGATATAGTTCGTGCGGTATTGTGAGCAGAGGAACTGCAACATTCCTTTGTAGATGGCGCGGCTTACCGTAAAGCGAAAACGCGGATCAAGCCCGTATCGCATATCTGCGAAATTCTGGTGGGAAAGTAACTCAAGCAGCATAGTCGGCACTTGGGGTACACGCGCTTCGTAATACGATTGATCCCATTTTCCGCGGCGTGTCCATTGGGGTTCGTAAAGAGTGCGGATATCGCGCACGATATTGGACTGAATCAGGTCCGTCAAATCATGTGAGAGATAGCGTGACGCGCCGTTGGCGAACACCCCCTTGTAGGAGTCAGTTTGGTAAATGCCGAGTGTTCCGATGATGGAGTCGTTGAGTGTGGTTCCGGCATCCGAATGGAAGGCGAATGCCATATCTACCGGAATGTTCAGACCTCTTTCTGTGGGATTGGCAGCAGAACCACCGGCGAGATAATTCACCCATATAGCGCGGCTTTTATAATCATCTGTGTAATCATTCTTACCCTGACTTTCCGAATACACACTGTCCGGGATGCCTGCCCATTGCATCCAATAACGGGCGGCTTCGCAGAAACGCGGATAGCCGCTTTCCTGATATATGGCTGTATAGGGTGACTGATGTGTGGTTTTAGTCTGTTTGGTTTCATCCGATGAATTGGCGGTTTTATCGGAGCTTTTCAGATTATCCGTAGCACCTTCTTCCGAAATGCGACGGGCAATGTTACCCATGCCGCCGCCTATTTTGATCGCATCGGCTGTCACTGTTTGTCCGGCTTTGGCGGAACGATTGCTCAAGGTTACTTTGTATGCATTATCCTGTCCTGCGTCGAAACCGAAAGTGCCTAAATAAATCCAGGTACCACCGCCCATCTGCTGGTTGACTTTGAACCGGGATGCTCCGCCTTTATGGTGGACGGTGTAGAGGGCGTCATCACTGCTGTTCGGGACGGTATGATAGGATACATAGACTGCGTATTGTCCGTCCCGGGGAATTTCGGGTATCCATTCGGCAACGCTTTCTTTTCCTTTCTTAATAGTCTCTATGGTGCGGAATGTTCCTTCTTTAAATGGATTCTCAAAATCGGTGTATAACGGGCGTAGATGTGCAAAACCTTTTCCGACACCTTGCATCCAAGGCTTGTCGGTTACCTTTTCCGTATAAATGGAGCGTGTATTGAGGCAACCGTCGTTATCAATAATGATTTCGGCAGTCTGGCAGTCACGCTCACGTGGAATCAGCACATTGGCTCCGGCATTTTCCAGCATCGGGACGAGGTAGGGGAGAACAAAACTTTGTGTATACAGGTCCTCCACAGTCTGAAGACAGCGGGCGCGTTGCCACTCCCAACGGTCTAGTTTCGGCTCATAGTAGAAACCATGGCTTTGCCATAAGGCTATGTGGCGATTCTGCAATCCGTTAGTGGGCGTATAGGGTCTGGATACTTTGGTCACCAAAGGCTTTTTCACTTCTTGGCTGAATACCAGGGCTTTTTTATCTCTTTTTGAACGAAGCGCCTGAGGTATCAGTTCTTCAATACAGTGTTTATTGGTATGTAACTGCAATCTGTATTTTGTAAGTTCGGCCGGTAACAAGGCGCTGATTCCTTGATAAATCTCTGCCACGTTATTTTCCCGGAAAGGAATGTAGGAACAGTTCATGTTGGCAAACAGTTGCAGAGCGTTACCCTTTATGGCAACGGAGTCAATCGTGATGTGTCCTATGGATACCTCTTTTCGCGCGGTAGCATCCAGAAATTTTCCTATTTCTTGGCGGATTTCTGGAGAGAGTTCTTGCGCGCCGCCCGTATGGGGGATAAGGACGGCGACAAGCATACTGAATAAAAAGTGAAGTCTTACACTCATGATGATGACGTATTAAGTTAAATGTTTTTCTTGTTTTTTCTTATCAATATGCAGAGTCCGATGAATGTGAACAATGCGTTGAATATGAGTAACTCATAGCTGAACTGATAACCGTTGAACCATGCCTCCGAATTCTTTTGCAGGATAAAACAGAGAAACGGGGAAGCGACAGCTACTGCCGGTATATATTTATCATGCACTTGCTGCTTCATAAAGATGCCGAAGGCAAACAGACCCAGGATAGGACCGTATGTGTAGCTTGCCAGAATATATACGGCATCGATTACGCTGGTATTGTTCAACAGATTGAACACAAAGATAGTGACCCCCATTATTACGGCCATTCCCACGTGCACCCGTTTCCGGATTTTCACAACCTCTTCTTCCGTCTTGCCTTTCGTGCCTAGAATATCTACGGTGAAAGACGTTGTGAGTGCAGTCAATGCAGAGCCGGCTGCCGAATAGGCGGAGGAAATCAGTCCGATGATAAACAGAATACCTACAATGACAGGGAAGTAATTCCCGGTGGCGATTACGGGGAAGAGTTTATCGCTTTTATCCACTTGTATGCCTTGGCTGTCGGCAAATGTGTAAAGCAACACACCTAGCATCAGGAACAGCAGAATAACGAAGCACTGTGAAATGATGCTGGTGATCATATTCTTTTGCGAGTCTTTGAAGTTTTTACAACTGAGATTGCGTTGCATCATATCTTGGTCTAATCCAGTCATGGCTACCATGGTGAACGCTCCGGCGAAAAACTGCTTGAAGAAATATTGTTTGCTGTTGATGTCATCGAAAAAGAAAATGCGGGACATGTCACTGTCGGCAATCGTGCTTATCATGCTTGTAAAAGACAGGTTCAGGTCGGAAGCTATGTAACAGATGCATAACACCACAGAGACAACAAGGCAAAAAGTTTTCAAGGAATCTGTCCAGATAAGTGATTTCACTCCACCGCGGAATGTGTACAACCATACCAATGCTACGGTGATAGCCACATTTAGAATAAACGGCAGGCCAAACGGTTCAAAAACCAGTAGTTGCAAGGTCAGGCAAACCAGGAATAAGCGTACTGCTGCTCCCAGCATTTTAGAGATAAAAAAGAACCACGCTCCGGTGTGGTATGAAGACATTCCGAAGCGGTTCTCCAAGTATTCATAAATGGAAACCAAATTCATCCGGTAGAACAATGGTGTCAAAATAAAAGCAATGATTAACTGCCCGGCTACGAAGCCCAATACCATTTGTAGATATCCGAAACTACTGGAAGCAACCATGCCGGGTACAGACACGTATGTCACTCCCGATATGCTGGAACCAATCATTGCAAAGGCTACCACATACCAGGATGACTTGCGGTTGCCTACAAAGAAACCCGCATTGTCTGCTTTTCTGCCGGCAATGTAGGATACTGTGAACAGTATTATAAAATAGGCGGCAATAGTAATGATAACGGATAGTGGATTCATTATGGAGCTTGGGTATTAGTATTTACAGGTTAATCAGTAATTATTTTCTATGGATGGCTATTCTTTGTAGAGCAAATAGGGCTTCCTTTGCTCTTTGAACCTTTCCACATCGCCTTTCCAACAGCTTTTAATTTCTTCCGCGCTCTTTCCGTCTTTTATCATCTTCCGGACATAGTCTGTGCCTACCAGCAGTTCGAAGAAAGGGCGGAAGAAATGATCGCCCATATTCAAGTTTTTATAAGCATCAATTATATAGCTCAGGTCTACTCCTCGTTTCCAGATTTCCTCATCGCTCATATTGCTGAGATTTACGCCATGGCATAGCTTGTTCAGCTGGGGCGGATTCTTAGCTCCGGGAACGCTTTTGGGCGTGAAGCTGTAAGTGTAACCTGTCATATTAGGGTGGCCGTATATTTGGAAGGGGAAGGAGGTGCCTCTTCCCAAACTGACGGGAGTTGCTTCGAAGTAACAAGTAGCCGGATATAAATAGACCGATTTCATGTTCGGAAGGTTGGGAGATGGTGGAACCGGCAATGTGTATTTTGTCTGATGCGTGTAGTTCTTGCAAGGTATGACGATGAGGTCGCATACGCGTGAAGCCGGTAGCCAACGTTCTCCGTTTACCATTAGTGCCAGTTCGCCCAGAGTCATGCCATGCACAATGGGGATGGGCAGCCAGCCTACTCCGGATTTATATTTCATATCCAATATGGGCCCGTCCACGTAATGTCCGTTCGGATTGGGCCGGTCCAACAGCAATACCTTGCGGTTATATTCGGCACAAGCGTCCATCAACCGGCACATTGTTATATAATAGGTATAAAATCGTAAGCCTACATCCTGTATATCGATTACCAGTATGTCGAACTTCCTCATGGATGCCTCACTCGGTTTCTTGTCTTTTCCGTCATAAAGGGAAAGGATAGGCACGCCTGTTTTCTTATCGACAGAGCTGGATACGTGTTCTCCTGCATCTGCATTTCCGCGAAAACCATGTTCGGGTGAGAATATGGCTACTACATTGAATTCATTTTCCAATAGGATATCCAGTAAGTGCTTGTCTCCCACCATGCCGGTATGATTGGAAAAGATGGCAATCCGTTTACCTTTTAGAATTGGAAAATATTCTGCGGTCTGCTCATCGCCCAGAATCGGGCGTTCCTTTTGTGCCTGACACAACAGTGAACTACACAGCAGAATGGTTAATAGTAGTAGTTTCTTCATATATATAGTATTAAGGAAAGTTCATATGGACAAAGATACTCTTTATTTTAATATCAAAAACACTTATTTGCAAATATTTGATATTATAATTATTAATTTGCAATTAAAAAACAGCGGTTCTATCTGATACTCGAGATGCTATATTTAAAAAAAAGTACCTGACTCGTTTTTTCTTGTCAGGTACTTTTTTCTTAGTTAAACTTTGATGAGACACCGTATAGGATTGTCGATTTCATTCATTTATTCGATATTTCCCAGTCTAAATTCTGTTTCATATTTTTGTTTAGAGTCAATTGTCCGGTTGGTATCGGATAGAGATAGTGTTTTCTTTCGTAAATACGGTTCTGGCCGTCGGAAGCATCGAGGTATTTGCCTTTCAAAGTTTCTTCAGGATTGGCCACATTTTCCAGATTGGCACCCAAAAAGACATTAGGATGCTTCTTGCTATCCAATAATTCCAATTGATGCCAACGGATGAGATCCCAATAACGGTACCAGTTGTCAAACATAAGTTCGCAACGGCGACAACGGCGGATTTCCCATATCAAATTGCTAACTCCCATATTATTGGCAGGATCGTCTGCCGGGGTGGTTGTCATATCAGGCAGACCGGCGCGGGCTTGTAATTTATTGATTGTGTTATTTAGATCGAGCTGTGTCAATGTACCCAATTCTGCTTTTGCTTCTGCATAGTTCAGATAGATAATGGAAAGCCAGTAGATGGGGGCATCTGTATAGGCAGTACCAATTTGGTTACGATTGTAGAGATCCAGAGACGTATTGTCGAATTTGGCTACTCCATAGCCTGTCGATGCTGTGAAAGGAGCTACGCCGGCACGGCTGTAAGCATGCCCTCTGAATGCCAATACCGGATCGATAGTAGCTGCCAGGCGTTTGTCGCGGACTGCAAGTACGTTTGCCAGTGAATATTCGCCGTTAACAAGTGTAGCCGCATCGTTTGTGTTCTCTTCCGTTGTAGCCAGCGGCTTTCCGTCCAAAAACAGGTAGCTGTCAAATGCATCCTTTGACATGCCATGTGTGCCACTCGTGTTTACTGTATAATCGATAGTGGAATGCATGAAGGCATCTTTGGAGTAAGGTTTGTAGAAAATGATTTCCGTATCCTTGGAGAGGTCGACCGAGTTATAGATGGATTGATAATCTTCTCTTAATTTATAGTTCTTGGCCATCAGAGCTTCACAGGCTATTACACACTCTTGCAAAAACTTCTGTGCCCGGGTGTTGTCTGCAGCTTTTCCGTTTTCGTTTTGGGTGCGGTATTTACAGAATGTGCCTTCCCATAAACAAATGTCGGCTGTCATAGCAAGCGCCATGTCTTTATTGAAACGTTGCTTGTTGGTACCGGTCATGTTCTCACAGGCATATTTTAAGTCATCCAGGACATTGTCCATAACAATGTCGCGGTCGGTACGTTCTGCAAGAAGGGTTTCCTTATCGTTCGAATCTATCACTTTGTCTATCCATTGTACATCGCCGTACATGCGCACAAGCTGAAAGTACTCCCATGCACGATTCAAACGGGCGATTCCTTCATAGTTAGCCTTTACGGCATTATCCAGGAAAGACGAGCGTACACCCTCTATGATGTAAGCGGCACGACGGATTTCAACAAATGGATCGGACCAGTTACTAGATTTGGCAACCACGTTTGTGTAAGTCCAGGTATGTGAGTCATTGTCTACCTGGTCATCACTTAAGGTTTTGAAATAGAACCATCCTCCGCCACTTCCGTTTCCGTAGCCGGAGTAGTTGTTGAGGAAAGTATTGCACTGGTTTTCCAGATTGTCAGTGTTGCTCCAGTACTCTGGGGTATTGGAGAAAGTGTCTAACGGCTCTTTGTCAAGCAAATCATTGCAACTTGTCAAGGCCATTAAAACTATGGTTCCGTATATAAATAGTTTTTTCATTGTTTTTAAGTTTTAGCAATTATTACAATGTTACTTGAATACCGAATGAGAAAGTGCGGGTGATAGGTGCGACACGTCCCCAAGTACCGTAGCTCCCATCGCTGTTAGAGGAAGGATTCGCATTGATTTCCGGGTCAACCGGTAAGTCGCCGCTGCCTTTATGCAACAAGAATAAGTTGCTTCCGCTAAAGTAAATACGTGCTTTCTCGATGAAAGCCTTACGGGTCCATTCTTTTGGGAATGTATAACCTAAAGTTACATTTTTCAGACGGAGATATGACATGTCTGTTAAATAACGGCTTTGCGGATAATAGTTGTGGCAACCATTGGCAATGCCGGATATTGTACCTCCGGCTTCATTTCCCGGATAGAGACGTGGATAAGCATTACTCTGCCGGATATCATAGCCCGTAACCTGAGTCCAGTCATTGTTGTAGAGTACTTTATTGTAGCTGGTCTGATTGGCATAGATGGCCAAGTCGGCATTACGCATCATTGGGAAGTTGAAGGATGAAATAGTCCATTCATCGCGTTTGCCTACTCCTTGGAAGAATAAATCAAGGTCGATGCCTTTCCAGGCGCCACCGATATGGAAACTATACTCGTAGCGGGGCATAGAGTTGCCAATGACTTTCAAATCTCCATGATCGTCAGCTGTGCCTTTGCCTCCATCTATTTTTTTATCGCCGTTCAGATCTTTAAACTTGATATCGCCCGGTCCGTAATGGAAGTTGTCGCCTTCCAGACCGGATTGGTCTGCTATACCCTGTTTGTAATTCCAGGAACCATCTTCATTTTGTCCTGTGAAGTCGGATTCTTCAAAATAACGTTCGGTTTCAAAACCCCAAATATCTCCATAGGTTTTGCCGCTATAATAAGTGTTCAACATTTTACTGTCATTAGTCCACTTGGTGACTTTGGTTTTGGAATCGCTTATATTGAAGTTTGCATAGACAGTCCATTCATTGAATTGATGCCGCCAGTTCAGATTCAATTCCCAACCGCGCGTACGCAGATTACCGGCATTGGCATAGGGGGCGTCAGCACCCAATGTATTGGGTAATACTTCCGAAGGGGCCAACATGTCGCGTGTTTCGCGTTGGAACCAGTCGAAGCTGACATTTAGGTCGTTGTTCAGGAAAGCCAAATCCATACCGAGATTTGTGGTACGGATGCGTTCCCAACTTAATGTGCTGGATACTAAGTCCGGCATATTATACATTGTGAGACGGTTGGCGTTGGCACCGTTTCCATCCGCCCAATTTACATAACCGGTAGACGAGTTGTTCAAGCGTTGTCCGATTAGTTCAACAAATCGGTAGTCTCCTACGGCTTCATTACCGATTTCTCCAAAAGAAGCGCGTAATTTGGCATTGTTGATAATGCTCTTTAAAGGTTGGAAGTAGGCTTCCTCGGATAGGCGGTAACCGATAGATGCAGAAGGGAAGAATGCCCAACGGTCATTGCTGGGGAAACGGGATGAGCCGTCGTAGCGACCATTCAGTTCCAGTAAGTAAATACCCTTGTAATCGTAATTGATACGTCCGAAGTAACCGGCGGATGCGCGGTCATTATGCTTCCAATCCAAACCTTGCCCGTCTTGGTTTGCCAGATTCAGTTCCGGATAATTCTGGTCGAAGAGTCCACTGCGCTCCCCATATAGATAGATGTAGTCGGTTTCTTCAGCATTAGCTCCTACCATGACATTTACATTGTGTTTTTTTGCAAATGTCTTTGTGTAATTGGCATAAACATTCAGCGTCCAGTTATTTTGGCGGGAAGCGTCACGCCAAATGCCGGTACTGCTTTTGCCGACAATGTAGGAAGGAGTGTCAAATGTGCCCCAGTTGTTCATACCGAAAACAGAGTAGTCGGCAGAGCCGCTATTCATATTTTGAATGGTGTATGTGAAATCTGCATTCAGCGTTAATCCTTTGATGATATCGGCTTTCAAGAACGTGTTCATGCGGGTAAGGTCTGTATTCTCTTTACGGTCGGCAGCTTGTTTCTGCTGTGCGATAGTCTTGAAATCATAGCCATCTACTGTACCGTAAGGTCCGAAGAAGCTACCCCAACGCCACAGATATTGGTAAGTATTCTGCCATGTGTCGGGACGTTGGTAACTCTTGCGTGTATAGTTGAAGCGTGCTCCCACTTGTAGCCAGTCGAATACATTGGTGGTCAAGTTGACCGAAGCGTTGTATTTCTTTAATTCGTCTGGGTGAATCTTCATAATTCCCTGTTTATCGTCATAACCGAAGGAGAGATAATAATGGGTCTTGCCGCTGGTGCCTTGAATTGATACGTTGTGGCTTTGTGAGGGAGCAGCATTGTTGTAAAAGATTCCTTGGACATCCCAGTCTGCATATAGCAATCCCTTGCCATTCTCAAACAACAGATAATCGCCTACATTATCCATGCTTTGGAAAGGTTGCATTTCACGATAACCGCTTTTGCCGCCATGTTGTCTTTGCCAAGCTTCAGCGTAAGGCAACATTTGGTCAAAGTACATACCAAAGAGTTCGGGCATTCCTTCGCCGGCATTCATTTTGGCTTCAATTCCTGCGCGGAGTTGAGTGGGTACATCAGGGTAGTCAGGAATATAGGTTGACTGGTCCCATGCAAAGTTATTGCTATAATTAATTGTAATCTTGTCTTTTGGCTTTGCCCCTTTTGTATTAATCAAGATTACACCAAAGGCGGCACGTGCACCATATATGGAAGTAGAGGCGGCATCTTTCAGAACAGAGATGCTTTCTATATCTTGAGTGTTTAAGAAAGAAATATCATCCATTGGTACTCCATCTACTATAATTAGCGGATTGCTGACTTCTTTGTTGCTCAGTGTTCCCAATCCGCGAATACGCATAGAAGCAGCACTGTTGATATCGCCGGTGTTGTTCAGAATGGAAAGCCCTGGTACGGCACCTTGCAAAGCTTTTGCCACATCCTGCTGTGGACGACCTTCCATTGTTTTGGATAAATCAACCGTAGAGACAGCACCTGTCAGGTTAGCTTTCTTCTGTACGCCATATCCCACTACTACTACTTCAGAAAGCATTTCACTATCTTCTTTCAGAACGACTTTCATTGTTTTGGAAGCCTTTGTCTCTTGTGTCTGGTATCCAACAAATGAAATCCTTAAAGTTGCTCCCGGTTTTACGTTCAATGTAAATTTACCGTCCATGTCGGTGATAATACCGTTGGTCGTTCCTATTTCTACTACGCTGGCTCCGATGACGGGATCACCGCTTGCGTCTACAACTAAGCCACTGACAGTTTGGACCTGAAGTTGTTCTGTTACTTCTAAAGAACTGTCGGTGTTCGTTTGAGCAGCCATCGCATTACCACTGCTTAAAAACAGTGCGCTGATTGCTACTGCTGTGAGGAATTTGCTATTTGCCAATCCTCGTTTTATGCGATCTTCATTCATAAATGATTGATGATTTTGTTGTTAATAAAATGTTTTTCAAAATAGATAAGGGGAAAATGGGGAGGATTTAAGGTTGTTATCTCCTCTGTTGTAGGCTTTTGATTATTCCATAGGCGTTTTTCTTGTTTAAAGGTTCATAACTGTTATATTATCTCTCTATTTTTTATCTTAATCCAAGTACACGAGGAACTTAGTATATATTAAATCCCAGTTAATTTCTTAACTGTATTAACCGTCTTAAGAGATAAATCTTGTTATTAACAAAGGTGATAAAGTATTTTGTGTACTTCACACGTAACAAAGATATGTTTTTATTCAATATCAAGAACATTTCTTTGCACTTTTTTAACTTTATAATTTTTAATTTGCAAAGAATGCTTGTATATACATTATTATATATTTAATTTAAGGTTCTTCAATATTTAAAGCATGGAATTCTATCAATCCATTCATAGGGGTTTCTTCAATCACATCTAATTCGATTCCAAATTCACCTGCTACTTCTCTTAATATGGTGGCGTAACTGTTAGCTAATGAACCGACAAATCGAATGGGATAGTTTTTGTAGTCATATTGGCATACATTTCGAGTGAAGAAGTTTCTTAGATTACTGGTTATCAGATTGAATACATAATCGTCATTCGTATAATCAGCTAAAAAATAAGAGATTGTAGAAAGAAAACGGTTCGGGAAAGGACGGTTATACACTGATTCCATGACCTCATTAGGACTGATGCGGAACTTTTCGAAAAAATCGGCCATTACATCCTTAGGAGCCAAGCCTTTCAAGACATCAGACAAGAACATTTTGCCCAACACCGCTCCACTGCCCTCATCGCCTAGAATATATCCGCCTGCTCTGACGTTCTTAACTACTATTTTTCCGTCATAAAAGCATGAGTTAGAGCCTGTTCCTAAAATACAGGCAATACCTGCTTCGCATTTGAACAAACCGCGGGCAGCTGCAAGAAGATCGCTTTCTACTTGGATAGGAGTTTTAAATTGTGCTACTAATGATGCACCCAATATATTCTTCTTTTCATAAGAAGTACATCCGGCTCCATAATAGTATACTTGCTCTAATTTTTTTTTAAAGAAAATCTCAGGTAAACCTAAACGTACACTCCGGCTAATCTCCCTTCTTGTTTGGAAAAAAGGATTTAACCCTTCTGTGAAAACACGCTGTATCAAGTGATTGTCTTCAACCAGGGCCCATTCAGTTCTTGTAGAACCACTTTCTGCGATTAGTTTCATAGATAGCTTGTTTTAGAATTGGATACAAATATATAGTTATTTTTAATATTCTTGCACTATTTTCTCAAAAACTTTATTTTATGATTTAGATCGGTCATTATCTTTTGATTCTATCAGGTAAGATGTTTGTAGGCTGACAATAACCGCGCATCTGTCATGAACAAATAAAGGCTTACGTACTTTTAATTCGTTAGACAATTGTCTAACGAATTATTATTAATGGACATAAGGTTATAACCGCCTAAGTTCCTCGTGTACTTGAAACTTATAACTAAAAAATATATAAACCTTTAAACTAAAAAACGCCTATGGAGCAATTGGAAACACAGAGATGAGGGTAGCTCGTATTATACTCTCATAATTATTTTTACTCTTACCTATTTTTGAGAAAATTATTTTAATTAACAAAATCATCAATCATTTATGAATGAAGATCGCAGAAAGCGAGGATTTGTGCACAGCAATTTCCTCACAGCAGTAGCAATCAGCACCCTGTTTTTAGGCAGTGGCAATGCGATGGCTGCTCAAACGGATACCGACATCTCTTTAGGAGTGACAGAGCAATTGCAAATGCAAACTATAACCGGACTGGTGGTAGATGCAAATGGTGAACCTGTCATCGGAGCCAGTGTCGTAGAGAAGGGAACTACAAATGGCGGTATAACCAATATTGACGGCAAGTTTACGCTGAATGTGAAGCCGGGAGCCGTTTTGAAAGTTTCGTTCGTTGGTTATCAGACTGAGGAGGTAAAAGCCACGAGAACAATGAAAATTGTTTTGAAGGAGGACAGCGAGATGCTTTCCGAAGTTGTAGTCGTGGGTTACGGTACACAAAAGAAGGCCAATCTTACGGGAGCCGTAGCGACGGTCGATGTAAACAAGGCATTGGATAGCCGCCCTATTGCCGATGTGGGGCGCGGACTTCAAGGTTCGGTGGCAGGTGTCAATGTCACAATTCCTACGGGTGAAATCGGTTCGGACCCGTTGATAAAAATTCGTGGTCAAGTAGGTTCTATCAAAGGTGGTAGCAGTCCGCTTATTTTGTTGGACAATGTGGAGATTCCGAGTATTCAGATGGTGAATCCGGATGATATTCAATCCATTTCAATTTTGAAGGATGCGGCTTCCTCCTCTATTTACGGTGCGAAGGCAGCTTTCGGTGTAGTGTTGATTACTACGAAAAAGGGAGCGCAAGGAGATAAGTTCGAAGTGAGCTATTCCAATAACTTCTCTTGGCAGGACCCCGCCAAGAAAATTGAAATCGGAGGCATAGAGGCACTGCAATATACGCTGGATGCGCAGATCAACAGAAATGAGCCTATGCCTGCCGGTGGTTTTTGGCGTATCAATGAAGAAAGTTTGGAGAAAGCTAAAGAATGGCAGCGGTTATATGGCGGGAAAGTAAATTGGAACGATCCTGTGGTATATGGGCGTGACTGGTATTTCGATGGATCGCAGAAATATGGATACCGAACCTATGACGGAGCTAAGGCAATGATTAAGAATTGGGCCCCGACCATGACGCATAATCTGTCTGTAAGTGGAAAGAGTGGAAAGACTACCTATAACATAGGTTTGGGCTATCTGGACCAGAGCGGCATGTCAAGAACGGCGAAGGAGGATGATTTCAAACGATATAATGCTTCGGTCAGCGTTTCTTCGGAACTCAACAAATACATTACGGTGAGAGCCAGCTCTATCTACTCCGACCGCAACAAACGCTATCCGGGCATCGGTAATACGGCTGCTGACCCTTGGTTGTATCTTTACCGTTGGAGCCCGTTGATGCCGATGGGGGTAACGGAGCATGGCAATCCGTTGAAAGAGCCTACCTATGAAATGGCGGCTTCCAATACTGATAATTTGCAGAATAAGTATTATAACATCAATTTAGGATTTACGCTGAATCTCACCAAGAACTGGGATGTCAAGTTCGACTATACGTATGACAAGCAGTCTACCGAAACCAATTCTTCGGTAACGCAATACAATGCCGGTGAGATGTGGTACTCGCCAACACCATGGATTGAAAACGGCAGCCAGGTATATGTCAACGAACTTGGAGAGAGAGTGGACACCGGCGGCATGCCCGCCTATCGTTTTCCGGTGGGGCCTTATTACAACAGTTCGGGTCCTCAGACAAGTCAGGTGGCAACCAAGAACAGATCGGTGGACAACAACACCATTAATGTTTATACTACCTACAACCTGCAACTCGGTGCAGAGAAGCAGCATGCTTTCAAGTTTATGGCAGGTATGAACAGGGTGACCAATAAATGGAGTTCATCAAAGGGCACCATAAACGATCTGATAGACTTGGAGAACCCGCAATTTCCGTTTGCCGTAGGCGACCAGTTCTTTGAAGGAGACCGTAACTGGGAATCTCAACTGGGCTTCTTCGGACGTCTCAACTATGCTTTTGAAGACAAATACTTCCTCGAAGCCAATATACGCAGGGATGGCTCATCCAAATTCCCCGATCATCTGAAATGGAAATGGTTCCCCTCTTTCTCCGCCGGTTGGGTATTTACCAGTGAGGAATTCATGAAACCCATTGAGAACATCCTGAGCTTCGGTAAGTTCAGGGCATCTTGGGGTAGCATCGGTGACCAGACGGTATCCAATACATTGTATAAGTCTGTATTGGAAGGAGGACAGTCTACTTGGCTGGGCGGTAACGGCAATAAACTGCCTTTGTTCGGAACTCCTACGCTGGTGGACAGTGACATTAGCTGGCAGCAGATCGAAACGCTGGACTTCGGTATTGACTTGCGGTTCTTTAACAATAAGTTTGGCGTGACTTTCGATTGGTACAGACGGGATACAAAAGACATGCTTGTGGGTGGTGAAAGCCTACCGGTGACACTGGGCACTACTGCTCCGGTGGGCAACTACGGTAGCTTGAGGACCAAAGGCTGGGAATTGTCGGCCGACTTCAACCATCGTTTCTCTAACGGATTGGGCATCAATGCTATGGCATCTATATCCGATGCAACTACCCACATAACCAGAGGCGCTGACTATCTGACGCCATGGGAAGACCGTAAGCTGGGTTCTGAATTCTCTACCGGAAGCCGATACGGCGATATTTACGGTTTGGTAACAGACAGGCTGTTCCAAAAAGAGGACTTCGTTTATGGAGAGGATGGAAAGATAGAGAAAGTGACCGTTGTCTATAATGGAACGGCTCGCGAAACGAACAAACAGTCTTCCAAGTATCCTGTATATCAGGTGCACTATGAAGACGGCAACAAGATTGTCTTTGCTCCCGGTGATGTTAAGTTCGTAGATTTGGATGGCGATGGCTACATCACTCCGGGTACGGGTACAAACGGTGATCCGGGCGATGTGACCGTTATCGGTAATACCACTCCCCGCTATGAATACAGTTTCCGTTTGGGTGCCGACTATAAAGGTATCGATTTCTCCATCTTCTTCCAGGGCATTGGCAAACGCCAGATCTGGGGTAGCGGACAATTGGCCATTCCGGGTTTCAATGCCAAAGAAGGGGCTATGCCCAAGACTTTTACCACCAACTATTGGACGGAAGAGAATACGGATGCTTTCTATCCCAGAGCTTGGGATTTGGGAGGCAACGATACCGGATTCAGCATGCAGAAGCAGTCACGCTATCTGCTTGACATGTCCTACTTAAGAATCAAGAACATTACGTTGGGATATTCCGTACCCAGAAATCTGTTGTCCAAAGTATACCTGACGAAAGCCAGAATCTATATGTCACTGGAGAATTTCTTCACATTTGATAATCTGGACGGACTGCCTATCGACCCGGAAGCTGTGTCGGGCTATTCCATGTTCAGAACTGATGAAAGATATAATCTTGGACGCACCGGTACGGGTACACCGGTATTTAAGAGCATATCATGCGGTATTCAACTAACCTTCTAAAATAGAATTATTATGAAACTAAAAATATATGCAGTTTTAACCTGTATCATCTTCTTGTTCTCCAATTGCAATGATGTGCTCGACCGCCCTTCATTGACATCGGCCGAAGATGCTGCCTATTGGACCAGCGAGTCGAGAGTGCGCTTGTATGCCAACGCTTTCTATTCCAACTTCTTTGTGGGCTATGGAGTGGGTTATGAAACCACTTATGCTCCCAACGCCAATTATACCTTTAATGATGATGCGGTGATTAGATCCACCCAGAGGAACTTCAACCGTTCGGTTCCTACCAGCAAGGGAAGTACATCCTTGGACATTAAATGGGAGAGTGAGTTTACAGGCCCGACCTGGAATTTCGCTTGGGTCAGAAAAGCCAATATCATGCTTGCCCGTATCGACAGTGAGATGACGAATATATTGACCGAAGAACAGTATAACCATTGGACGGGTATCGGACGCTTCTTCAGGGCATTGGAATATGCGCGTCTTGTAAACGTGTTCGGTGATGTGCCCTATTATGACACAGAGGTGCTGAATACCGATAAAGATGCCCTGTACAAAGACCGTACTCCAAGAAACGAGGTAATGGATGCCGTTTATGATGATTTTGACTTTGCGATGCAGAACGTCCGTAAGAGCGACGGTGCGCAAAATGTAGACCGCTATGTGGTGGCCGCTTTCGTTTCGCGTTGGGCATTGTTCGAAGCAAGCTGGCAGAAGTATTACTATAAGGACAATGAACGTGCCAAGAAGTTCTTTGAGCAGGCCATTACGGCAGCGGATATTGTAATGGGCAGCGGCAAATACGCCATCGACGTGGATTTCCGTGCGCTGTTCGGTTCGATGAAGGCCCCCGGAAAAGAATGTATCTTATATCGTACTTATGATGCCGGCCAGAAGGTGACGCACTCCATTGCATTGAATTGCAATCCGCAGAACTCCACCGATGTAGGTCCGAACCTTGATTTGATAAAGTCGTTCATCTGTACGGACGGCAAAGATTATCAGACTTCCGGACTGGATGATGCCGATGACTTTACGTTGAGCAACCTCATCAAGACAAGAGACCCGCGCTTTGAAGCGAGTTTCTATGAAAAGCCGGTGCCTACGGCAAAGAGTTGTTATTTGTTTGTAACCAAGTTTATACCGCGAAGCGCTTTGGATTTTTTGAAAATAGAGGGCGGCACCATAGCTCCTGAGTTCTCGGGCAGCAGCAACGTGACCGGTTATCCGGTTATCCGTTATGCCGAAGTGCTCTTGAACTGGATTGAAGCAAAGGCGGAACTTGCAACATTGGGCGGAACGGCGGTTATTCAGGATGACATTGATGTTTCTATCAATAAGATTCGCGA
Source organism: Bacteroides eggerthii (assembly GCF_025146565.1). NCBI lineage: Bacteria > Pseudomonadati > Bacteroidota > Bacteroidia > Bacteroidales > Bacteroidaceae > Bacteroides > Bacteroides eggerthii. Next base: position 972,995 of record NZ_CP102258.1, read on the forward strand.
GAGACCGATAGCGCCCGAAGCGAAGAAGCTGGGAGTTACCCGCACTGCTGATATGGACCTCGCCGACCTTCCGGACGATCCCCGCAGAGATCCTTCTGTATCAAAACTGCTTTGGGAGATCAGGCGTGAACGTCGTATGGAGTTTGCATTTGAGTTCTCGCGTATTATCGATCTGAGACGTTGGGGCAAGTTGGAATACATGGATACTGAAAAGAATAAGGACTTGTTGGCAGGTACTTGGGTGAATTTTGCCGAAGAGGTGAGCGATGAGCTGAAAGATGAAAATAAGGGCAAAATCCGGGTAATGGACAAGCAGGGCAACTTCATCGTGTTCGACGGTAAGAACAAGGATAAGATGAAAGGTTTCTTCTATCCCGCAGAGAATTTGGGGAGATTGAAGTTCTTGAATGTTCCTAATGTCAATCCGTACCTTTCGCCTATCGGTACTAACCAGATTGCGGACTACCAAAGCAGAGGATATACGCTGACGCAGACCGAAGGCTGGCCTACCGGCTTGGAATAATGAAGCGAGTAAGTGAAACAATGAGATTTATTTCAAACTAAAACATGAGATTATGTATAAACTAATAAGAAATATTGGATTTGCAGTCGTATCACTGGGGCTTGGCATGGCTTCTTGTGATGAGGACTATCCTAAAAGCCATATAGAGCCTTATGATACCGAACTCCTTTCAATCAAAATACTTAATGCCGGAGCCAACGGTGACAAAGTGGTGGAAGGAACGATTGATGAAGCAAAGAAGACGATCAATTTCCCCCGTCTGGATGTGGAAACCGACTTCTCGGCTTTAAGTATAGAAGCCGAACTTTCCGAAGGAGCTGCATTGCAGAGCGAAGTAATGGATTATTCCATGGATGCGGAGACGAATGAAAAGACACAGGTGCTTAGAATTATCAATCATAACAGATACAAGGACTATCTGATGAAAGTCAGAAAAAGAGTTCCGGTATTTGGTGCTGATTTTGAAAAGCCGACGGTGTATAATTTTTCGGGAGATAATATTTATAGTGATTTTGCTACTAATTATACCCGATGTGCTTCGTATGACGGTGAACATGTATTAGTGGTCAGTAGGCCAACTACTCCTAATTTCCATACTCCCCATCTCCTTAAGGTTTCAGATTTGAAAAGGGGAGAAATCAAACCGATCATGTTAGATGTAACAGGTGTAAAAGGGGGAACTTATGACTACAACATGGGGGCATTGATTAATGGACATGTGTATCTTTCAAGTCTGTCCGGAGGTAAGGTTTCGCCTTTTAAAATTTATTATTGGGAAACGCCGACTTCTAATCCGGAGGTAATAGCGAATATTAACGTGGGAAATATTCCCGGAGCAGGGAACAGACATGGTGATAATGCCTCTTATAATATTGATGAAAACGGTAATGGCTTTATCTTCTTTGGAGACAATGCTGCTACTGAATTTTTAAAGGTTCCTATAAGTGGACATAAAACGGTTGATATTGGTAATATTAAAGTTTTACCTTCAAAATCAGATGCAACAATGGTGACAAATGTATATAGAGTCGGTGATACGGATCAGTATTTATGGTCAGGTATCAGAGTGCCTGTTACATTGGTTGATGAATCGCTTGGGGAAAAATATAAATCAAAAATAGCAGGAGAAGCTGTTGCTCCAAAGGTTGTTACATTCAATGAGGAACGCTATTTATTGGTTTGTACGGCTGGACAAGGAGCTGCTTCTAAAGCTTCTATTGCTTTGGAAGTTTATGATTTAACCAAAGGAGAAACCATCGAAGATGCATTGAAAAAGTTTGATGAGGGAGAGAATCATAACCCTATTTACCAATTTAAACTGGGGGGAAGTGGAAACGGAAATGCTTTAGCTCAGACGGATTATTACATAGAGAAAGATGAAAACGGGAAAGATGCAAAGCTTTGTCTATTTGCGTCGCGTACTCAATCCGGATTTGTTATCTGTGAATTCCCCATCAAGCAAGAGGAAATGGATTGATGCTTTATCTTTTTGTAGGATTAAATAATTTATAATGTTTACTTGGGAGCCGTCTGATCTGTTTTAATTGGGCGGCTTCTTCTTCTAAAACCAAAATAATGAAATACTTAAAATATATAACTCTGGTTGCTCTTCTTGCATTTGCCGTCTCTTGTAGCAAGGACGACGATGGAGAGAATATGCCTCCGGAGCCCACACCACCGGTAGAAAAACCTGAACCGCAGGCTGTAACCTTACCCCAAAAAGAATTGCGCGGTGCATGGATCACTACCGTATGGGGCATTGACTGGCCGATGGAAGATTACAATGCCGCTACTCAGCAAAAGAAATATACGGATTATTTGGATTTGTTGGTTGCCAATAACATGAATGCTGTATTCTTCCAGATACGCGGAATGGCGGATGCCTTTTACGAGTCGCAGTATGAGTCGTGGAGTAAGAACATAACCGGTACTGCCGGAAAAAATCCGGGCTATGATGTTTTGGGTTTCCTTGTAGAGGAGGCCCACAAACGGGGACTCCAGTTTCATGCCTGGATGAATCCTTACCGCATCTCTACAAGGGCAAGCAAGAACAGTTCTTTTGCTGAACTTGACACCAAAATTCCGGTAGCGTGGACTAAGGACTATAACAAAATCCGCATCTACAACCCCGCCATGCCCGAAGTGCAGACCCGTATTATGGATATCGTCAAAGAAATCATAACCAAATACGATGTAGACGGCATCCATATGGATGATTATTTCTACCCTTCGCTGGAAGAAGGCGAAAGCATGAATGATAATGCGGAATATGAGAAATATGGCAAAGACAAGTTTAAGAGTATTGAGGAATTCAGACGAAACAATGTGGATGTAGTGATACAAAACATTCAGAAGGTTATCATAGATACCAAACCCGGCGTGATCTTTTCCGTAAGCCCTGCGGCAAATATAGACAACAATTACAGCAAGCTGTTTGCCGATGTCAGGAAATGGCTGAAAGAAGGGTGGGTGGATGTAATCATTCCTCAATTGTACTTCGCTACGGGGACAGGGAAAAACAGCTTCAACCAGTTTCTTGATCAGTGGATGCAGTATGTCAACCAAACCCATTGCCTGATAGGTTATGGCATTTATAAATTTGGCAGTACCGATCCTGACTACGGCAACGCTTTTCACTCCTCTGCCGACCTGAAGAGCCAGTTCGAATATGCAAGCAAGAAGTCGAAAGTGAACGGCAGTGTTTTGTACAGCATCAAAGATATGGTAGCGAATAAAGTAGGTATCGGAACTGCCATTAAGGAGATATACAAGAAAAAAACGGTAATTCCCTATTTGGGGCGGACAGAGGCGAAATTGCCCTCTACTCCCGTCAAGGTCAGGACGGATGGCGGAAACTTGTCTTGGGAAGCGGTGTCCGGCGCTTATTATGCCGTATACAAAAGCAATGGAGAAGGGAAGTTGGCTACTCTCGTGGGAACTACCAGGGAGACTTCTTTCAAGCTGCCCGGCAAAGGGACTTATTGTGTCACAGCGCTGGATAAAGCCAATGCAGAAAGCAGGATTTCAGAGCTGGTAACTTATTGATTAGACAATAAACACCCTGTTTTTATAAGGGAAGGGTGGTGTCGAAAGAAAATCAGCTATCATCCTGTCATTCGGAACGGGGTGATAGCTGATTTTTGTTTTTACACTTTATTTATGAACTAATCTTTCAGTGCATTCTCCTTGATCAGGTATTCCGCTATCTGAACGGCGTTCAGTGCAGCACCTTTCTTGATCTGGTCACCTACAATCCAGAAAGTGAGTCCGCAGTCATTGCTGAGGTCTTTGCGGATGCGTCCTACGTATACAGGGTCTTTTCCTGCAAGGAACAGCGGCATCGGATATTCTTTCTCTGCCGGGTTGTCCATCAGTACAAGACCTTCACCGTTAGCAAAGGCTTCGCGGGCTTCTTCTACGGAAACAGGACGTTCTGTCTCTACCCAGATGCTTTCCGAGTGAGAACGGAGGGCGGGTACACGAACACAGGTTGCACTGACTTTAATGTCGGAGTGCATAATCTTACGGGTTTCGTTGTACATCTTCATTTCCTCTTTGGTATATCCGTTTTCAGTGAACACGTCGATTTGGGGAATCAGGTTGAATGCCAATTGGTAGGCGAATTTTTCAACGGTAACCGGATGGCCGGCTAATACTTGGCGGTATTGTTCGTATAGCTCGTCCATCGCAGCGGCGCCTGCACCGCTGGCAGCCTGATAGGTGGATACGTGTACGGTCTTTATATGAGAAAGCTGTTCGATGGCTTTCAGTGCCACTACCATTTGGATCGTAGTACAGTTAGGGTTGGCGATAATACCGCGCGGACGATCTTTAGAGTCGGCAGCATTTACCTCAGGAACAACCAAAGGCACATCGGTATCCATACGGAAAGCACTGGAGTTGTCAATCATTACAGCTCCGTACTTGGTAATGGTTTCGGCGAACTCTTTAGAGGTGCCTGCGCCTGCGGAAGTGAAAGCGATATCAACCCCTTTAAAGTCATCGTTGTGTTGCAAGAGTTTAACCTCGATCTGTTTACCGCGGAAGGTATATTTGGTGCCGGCGCTGCGTTTAGAACCGAACAACACTAACTCGTCCAACGGGAAATTCCTTTCATCGAGCACTCGCAGGAATTCTTGTCCTACGGCTCCGCTTGCTCCAACAATAGCTACTTTCATTTTTCTTTTGTTTTAAATTAGTTTATAAATTTATTGTAATCTATCTATAAATGATAGAATTGGTTGCAAATTTATAACAAATTGCTGTATGACACCGCATAAAGTGAAAACTTTTTCGTTATTTTGCAACTAAAACCTAAAACTCACTGCGTATGGACTGGTTCAATCTCAGTTTAACACTTCCTGTAACCGACCCTACATGGATATTTCTCCTTGTACTCCTTATCATATTGTTTGCGCCTATACTACTGAATAAACTGCGTATTCCGCATATCATCGGTATGATTCTGGCAGGTTTGGTGATTGGTGAACATGGTTTCAATATCTTGGTGCGTGATAGCAGTTTCGAACTGTTTGGTAAAGTTGGGCTTTACTATATCATGTTTTTGGCGGGGCTGGAGATGAATATGGGGGACTTTAAGAAAAACCGCGGTAAGGCTGTGATGCTGGGGCTGCTGGCTTTTATTATCCCGATTGGCATAGGTCTGGTTACCAACATGATGCTGTTGAAATATAGTCTTGTGACGTCTGTCTTGCTGGCAAGTATGTATGCCTCGCACACTTTAGTGGCTTATCCGATTGTTATCCGTTACGGTGTGTCTCGTCATCGCAGCGTGAGCATTGCTGTGGGGGGGACAGCGGTGACAGATACGCTTACCTTGTTGGTACTGGCTGTGGTGGGCGGTCTGTTCAAAGGAGAGTCCGGAGGATTATTCTGGTTATGGCTGGTGATAAAGGTGGTGTTTCTTGGGGCTTTGATCATGTATTCGTTTCCACGTATCGGACGCTGGTTCTTCCGTCGTTACGATGACAATGTGATGCAGTTTATTTTTGTACTTGCCATGGTCTTTCTGGGCGCCGGCTTAATGGAGTTTGTGGGAATGGAAGGCATTTTGGGAGCATTCTTGGCCGGACTGGTCTTGAATCGTCTGATACCGCATGTCTCTCCGTTGATGAATCATTTGGAGTTTGTGGGCAATGCTCTCTTCATACCCTATTTTCTGATAGGAGTGGGCATGCTGATTGACATACATGTAATATTTGGACAGGGTGACGCTTTGAAAGTGGCTGCCGTTATGATTACTGTGGCACTGGTGGGTAAATGGATTGCTTCCTGGCTGACACAGAAAATCTATAAAATGGCTCCCATAGAACGTGAGTTGATGTTTGGTCTGAGTAATGCGCAGGCTGCAGCTACGCTGGCGGCAGTGCTGGTAGGATATAACATTATCTTGCCCGGCGGCGAACGTTTGCTGAATGAAGACGTGCTGAACGGTACGGTATTATTGATTCTTGTTACTTGCGTAGTAAGTTCTTTTATCACTGAAAGGGCGGCTCGTAAGATAGCCATGTGTGAAGCGCATTTGGAAGAAGAACGTACGGTTGAGGCGGAAAGGATACTTATTCCGATAGCAAATCCGGATACGATTGAATATCTGATGAATTTGTCTTTGTTGATACGCGATACCAAACAGAAAGATAACTTGCTGGCATTGAATGTGATCAATGACAATAATACTTCCGAAGGCTTGGAACTTCGCGGTAAGAGGTATTTAGAAAAGGCAGCTATGATTACTGCTTCCGCCGACGTACCTTTACGACAGATTACCCGGTATGATTTGAATATTGCTTCGGGCATTATCCATACGGCGAAAGAATATGAGGTAACCGATGTGATTATTGGTTTGCACCGCAAGGTTAATATTGTGGACTCTTTCTTTGGTATGCTTGCCGAGAACTTGTTGAAGGGTTTGCATCGTGAAGTGATGATTGCTAAATTCCTGATTCCGATTAATACAATAAGGCGAATTATCATAGCCGTTCCTCCCAAAGCAGAGTATGAAGCTGGATTCCAAAAATGGGTGGAACATTTTTGCCGGATGGGAGGTACATTGGGTTGCCGGGTGCATTTCTTTGCAAATGAAGAGACAACCGTCCGGTTGCAGGCATTGGTGAAGAAGAAATACGGGCAGACCTTAACGGACTTTTCCCGTTTGGATGATTGGGGAGATTTGTTGATCCTGACAGGCCAGGTAAATTATGACCATTTACTGGTGGTGATAAGTGCGCGTAGAGGCTCTATCTCTTACGATAGTTCTTTTGAAAGGCTACCGGCTCAGTTGGGCAAATATTTCTCCAATAATAGTTTGATTGTGCTCTATCCTGACCAGCTGGGCGAGCCCCAAGATGCTGTTTCTTTTTCTAATCCGCGTAATGAGGCGCAGCATTACGAGAAAGTGGGCAAGTGGGTATATAAGTGGTTTAAGGAGAGCTGAACCCTTAGTGACTGAGGTTTCATAATTTATAATTAGTAATTTTATAATTATCATTGTGGAAGATTGGCAACAAAGAACCCGGATTTTGCTGGGAGAGGATAAAATGAAACGGCTGCAACAAGCGCATGTGTTGGTGGTAGGTCTCGGCGGTGTAGGTGCCTACGCAGCTGAAATGATATGTCGTGCGGGGGTAGGACGGATGACGATTGTGGATGCAGATACTGTGCAGGCTACTAATATAAATAGGCAGCTCCCCGCTTTACATTCCACGATCGGAAAAGAGAAGTCTGCAGTTTTGGCTGCACGTTTCAAGGATATCAATCCGGATATACAACTGAGGGTATTGCCGGTATTCCTGAAAGACGGGAATATACCCGAACTGCTTGATGCCGCGCAATATGATTTTGTGGTAGATGCCATTGATACGCTTGCTCCTAAATGCCACCTGATAGCGGAAGCACTGAAACGTCATATTAAGATTGTGTCGAGCATGGGAGCGGGGGCAAAAAGTGATATTACGCAGGTGCGCTTTGCCGACATATGGGATACGTATCATTGCGGATTGAGCAAAGCGGTGAGAAAACGCTTACAGAAGTTGGGGATCAAGCGCAAGTTTCCGGTTGTGTTCAGTACCGAGCAGGCGGATCCGAAGGCTGTGTTGCTGACGGAAGATGAACAGAATAAGAAGTCCACTTGCGGAACTGTGAGCTATATGCCGGCTGTATTCGGATGTTACCTTGCGGAATATGTTATTAAGAGATTGTAACCAGACCATCAAATAGTAAATAATATCAATGATACGCTTAGAAGGAATAACCAAAAGTTTCGGTGGTTTGCAGGTATTGCGAGGTATCGACCTGGAGATAGAAAAAGGGGAGGTTGTCAGCATTGTCGGGCCCAGCGGCGCCGGAAAGACTACCTTATTGCAGATTATGGGTACGCTGGATATGCCTGATAAAGGTTCGGTAATGATTGACGGTACATTAGTGAATCATCTGAAGGAAAAAGAGCTCTCTGCATTCCGTAACAAACATATAGGCTTTGTCTTTCAATTTCATCAGCTATTGCCGGAGTTCACTGCTTTGGAGAATGTGATGATACCTGCTTTTATTGCCGGTATGGGGCAGCAGGAAGCAAAGGCGGCCGCTAACGAAATATTGGAGTTCATGGGATTGGCGGAACGCGCCTCGCATAAACCCAATGAACTGTCTGGTGGTGAGAAACAACGTGTGGCAGTTGCCCGTGCACTGATTAATCATCCGGCGGTAGTGCTGGCAGATGAACCGTCCGGAAGTTTGGATACGCATAATAAGGAGGAGTTGCATCAACTGTTTTTTGATTTGCGCAACCGTTTGGGACAGACATTCGTTATTGTAACGCATGATGAAGGGTTGGCGCAAATTACCGACCGCACCATTCATTTGAAGGATGGCGAGGTTTGCAACTACTGATTCTTATTCAAAACAAACATAGTGGGAGAGCCGTTCTAAATCGCTCTTTGTGAATTCTTCGTAGAGGGCGAATGGCTTAAGATTATGAAGTTCACCTCTTTTTCTGCGGTATTCCACAAATGCTTTTGCTTGGTAGAAGTTTATATAGGGGTGGTAGCAAAGGCGCTCTATGCCGGCGTGGTTTAGATTGATGCGTCGGATTTCCGAGGGAGCAACAGTGAACCATGCTTGTAATTGGTGATAATCCAGATGAACCTCTTCTAATTGCTCTATCTTGTAAAAACCGCCTAAGCGTTTCCGGTAGCCAACTATCAATCGGGCTATGCCACTTCCTATGCCGGGAATCTTCTTCAGTTCAGTAGTATCGGCATTGTTTAGATCGAGCACTGTGCCTGCCGGATATTTATAGATGCTGTCTTTTTGGGGTGGTGCAGGATGATATAGGGAGGCTGTTTCCCTTATGGTATCTTCTGCTGTAAAATAGATGTAAGGGGCTAATGCACGATATTGTTCTTCTGTTAGTCCGTATATCTTTTTGAAGTCCTCCGTTTTGCGAAACTTCCCTCCTTTGCTCCGGTAGAGCAGTATGTTTTTTGCCATCCATGAGGGGAGACCCAACCGGCAGAAAGCAGTGGAGTCTGCATGGTTAGGATCAAAAGGGGCCAATATAATTGTCTTTTTTTTATGTTTGGGGAATTTGTCGAAATGGCTGTGAACGTTTTTGTCTTGTTCGCGCATGCTGTTGATAAAGTGGTCGTATTCTCTCAAAGCGGCGACTTGCAATTGGATCTCTTTATCGGAAAGTGCCCGGTTGTTTTGTTGGAAAGAATAAATATACCCGGAGAGAAAGATGACGATGATTCCTATGATAAGAACAAGGATGCCCCGTCTTTCTCCCCGGGAAAAGTATAAAAAGTCTTTGAATGGGTTCTTCATACCGGTCTATTTAAGGAAGCCCAATTCGTTGATGAAAATGAGTGCGATACCTATTGGAGCAATAAATTTAAGAATAAAGATTAGCAATTTGTAGATATGTATATTCAGAGTGCCGTTGTTGCTGACTTCTTCCCAAACAATCTTTTTGTCCAAATACCAACCGGTAAAGATTGAGATGAAGAGCCCACCCAAAGGTAACATGATTTTAGCAGTGAGGAAGTCGAACAAATCGAATAAGTTAAGACCGAAAATTGTGTAATTCTTTCCTACGCCTAGCGACAGTGAACATAATACTCCCAGTATGATACAGCCGGCTGTAACTAACCGGGCTGCTTTCTTTCGTGTAAACTTGAATTCTTCGTGCAGATAGGCCGTTACCACCTCATGTAAAGAGATTGTGGAGGTTAATGCTGCGAGTGCCAGCAGAATATAGAACATGAGCGACAAGGCAATAGCCAGCCAGGGTATATCACCGAATGCCTGCTGAAAGACATTGGGCAGGGTGATGAATAGCAAGCTCGGTCCTGCATCCGGCTGAATACCGACGGAGAATGCAGCAGGGAAGATGATAAATCCTGCAAGTATGGCAACCAGCGTATCGATACCTGCCACATTGAATGCCGTTTTAGGTAGGTTGGTGTCGTTTCTGAAATAAGAAGCATATGTACAGAGACATCCCATACCAAGGCTGAGTGAAAAGAATGCTTGTCCCATTGCCCCTAAAAACACGTTGCCGTCCACTTTACTGAAGTCCGGTTTCAGTAGAAATTCGATGCCTGCTCCTGCGCCGGGTAATGATATGGAACAGATGGCGAGTACTATTAGTAGGATAAATAGCATGGGCATCATTATCTTGGCTGACTTTTCAATGCCTTTTTCCACTCCTTTCACGATGATGAAGTGTGTTGCTAACAAGAACATTATCAGCCAGATAATAGGGCGCCATGGATTGCTGACAAACCCGTTGAAAGAAGAAATAAACTCCGCGGCGGATTTACCGGCAAAACTATTGGTTGCGGCTTCTCCTATGAATTCTAAAGTCCAGCCGGCCACTACCGAATAATAGCCTAAAATGAGAAAACCTGCTAATACGCCCATTCGTCCTACCCAACGCCATTGGGTGCCCGGCGCCAGTTTGTGGTAGGCTCCGGCTGTGTTGGCACGCGAATGGCGTCCGATAAGAAATTCAGCTATCATGATAGGTATGCCCAAGATAAGTACGCAAACCAGATATATCAGTATGAAAGCTGCGCCACCATGATTACCTGTCTCGAAGGGGAATCTCCAGATATTTCCCAAACCAACTGCAGAACCGGCTGAGGCAAGTATGACACCTAGTTTACTCCCAAAGTTAGCTCTTTCATTTCTTGTCATAAAACGTGGATTTTTCTTACAATTCGTTATTAATACCGATTAAAATATGCAAATATAGAAAATGTTCCATACTTTTGTACACAGATTGTTCATAATTTGAGATATGCTATATTATATTAAGAAATATCCGGTATCGCTCGCAGTAATACTTACTGTCATTTATCTGTCATTTTTCAAACCGCCTACGACTGAGCTGGGCACTATTCCGAATCTTGACAAGGTGGTGCATATTTGCATGTATTTCGGTATGTCCGGGATGTTGTGGTTGGAGTTCCTGCGGGCACACCGAAAGGATCATACTCCTATATGGCATGCTTGGGTGGGCGCATTTATCTGTCCGGTGCTGTTTAGCGGAATAGTGGAATTGTTGCAGGAGTATTGCACTACTTATCGTGGCGGTGATTGGCTGGACTTTGCAGCCAATACCACCGGAGCTGTTCTGGCATCATTGGCAGCTTGTCTGGTTTTGAAGCCGCGAATGAAACGATGACCTGCGGGCTAAAGATAATCGACTACGGTATTCAGCTTTATTCCGTTTGAACCTTTAATCAGAATTGTTTTTCCACAAGGCTTATTCTTTTGGAGCTCGGTTATCAAAGCCGGGGCATCGGGATAGGTGGGATAGTTGTGGCGGGTTGCCGCAAATAATTCGCCTACCAACGCCACATCTTTAAAGTCGCACTTTTCCAGATAGTCCACTATCTTTTGATGTTCTTCGGGACTGTCTTTGCCTAATTCGCGCATATCTCCCAATATCAGCATCTTTTGTCCGGCCTGCATATTGTGAAAATTACTGATGGATGCCAGCATGCTTGTAGGGTTAGCATTATAGGCATCGATAATCAGGGTGTTGTCTGCGGTCTTTTTTAGTTGCGAACGGTTGTTCCGGGGTTCATACTCATTGAGAGCTTGGTCTATTTTTTCCGGTTCCACTCCAAAGAAACATCCGATAGTAACGGCGGCAAGTGCATTGGATAAGTTATATTCGCCAATCAGCCGGGTGTGCACTTCATGGAGGCTGCCTTCTTTTCCGGATTTCCACTCAAAAATAAGGTAGGGAGAATTACCGGTGACGTGTCCGTTGACGTACAAGCCATCTTGCTCTCCGTAGCTTATCGGATTCAGTCCCCAAGCTAATTTTGTGAGGTAAGGATTGTCCTGATGAATAAAGATTGTGGAGTCACCTTTTTGACGCAGGTAATCGTATAACTCGCCTTTAGTACGGATGACACCTTCAAAAGAACCGAACCCCTCTAAATGTCCTTTTCCTACGTTGGTGATAATCCCATAGTCGGGTTCGGCTATTTCTACCAGTTCCTTGATGTCTCCGGGGTGGCTGGCTCCCATTTCTACAATTCCGAGGTCATGTTCTGCTTGCAGGCGGAGGAGGGTGAGTGGCACACCTATCGGATTATTCAGATTTCCTTGCGTGTACAGTATGTTATATTTCCGGGACAATACGGCGGATATAAGCTCTTTGGTAGTTGTCTTGCCGTTGGTTCCTGTAATGCCAATGATACGCGTACCCAGCCGGCGGCGGTGATAATTGGCCAACTGTTGCAGGGTGCGCAGGCTATTATCCACTAATATATAATGTGTATCTCCGGCAGGAACATAGTCGGCTTCATCTACAATTGCGTAGGCGCTTCCGGCTTCCAGCGCTTTGGCTGCAAAGGCGTTACCATTGAAGTTGTCGCCTTTTAAAGCAATGAATAATGAGCCTTTGGGGCAGTTACGGCTATCGGTAGTGACACCGGTGCAACCGAGAAATATCTGATAAAGAGCAGTAATATCCATAATTCCTTTTTCTTTTTATAAGCAAAGATACTTTATTTTTGAGACTTGATGCACCAACAAAGGCTTTTTTGTTTACATTTGCAGCTATATAGTAAAAAAGAACTGTCTATGAAAACTTTGCAGTCTGAATATATAAATGTCAACGGTTCCTTGTTAGACCTTTCTTCCCCCTGCGTCATGGGGATTCTCAATGTTACTCCCGATTCTTTTTATGCCGGTAGCCGTATGCAGACGGAAGTCGACATAGCGCATCGTGTGGAACAGATTGTTGCCGAAGGAGCGCGTATTATTGATGTCGGTGCCTACTCTTCGCGCCCAAACGCTGAGAATGTATCTCCCGGGGAGGAAATGGAACGTTTACGCATGGGGTTGGGCATCCTGAGGAAAGTGCAGCCTGATGCGGTTGTTTCAGTAGATACTTTCAGGGCGGATGTGGCGAAAATGTGTGTCGAGGAGTATGGTGTGGCAATTATCAACGATATTGCCGCGGGAGAAATGGATGAGAATATGTTCCGTACGGTTGCTGCGTTGAATGTTCCTTATATAATGATGCATATGCAGGGTACACCGCAGGATATGCAGCAACACCCTCATTATGATAATCTGCTGAAAGAGGTGTTCATGTATTTTTCCCATAAAGTGCAGCAGTTGCGCGATTTAGGCGTGAAAGATATTATTCTGGATCCGGGTTTTGGCTTTGGCAAGACGGTGGAGCATAACTATGAGTTGCTGGCTCATTTGGAGGAGTTCCGTATTTTTGAACTTCCTTTGCTAGTAGGCGTTTCCCGTAAATCAATGATTTACCGCTTATTGGGTACCACCGCTCAAGAGGCGTTGAACGGTACAACCGTACTGGATACCATCTGCCTGTTGAAGGGGGCTGATATACTTCGCGTACACGATGTGCGCGAAGCAGTGGAAACGGTGAAAATTGTGGAAGCAATGAAAGCCGGGTGCTCTGCGTTAATCACTAATCATTAACCATTAATCACTGACGACTGTGTTTTTTGAATTTGGCATAAAAGATTTTATAGACATTCTGCTGGTAGCTTTCCTGCTTTATTATACGTACAAACTGATGAAAGCGTCCGGTTCTATCAACGTGTTTACGGGCATCTTGGTGTTCATTTTGATTTGGCTGGTGGTTTCTCAAGTGCTGGAGATGAAGCTTCTGGGGTCTATCTTCGACAAACTGGTCAGCGTGGGGGTGCTGGCACTTATTATTCTGTTTCAAGACGAGATACGCCGCTTCCTGCTTACACTCGGTTCGCATCAGCATGCCAGCGCTCTGGTGCGTTTCTTTACGGGGAATAAGAAAGAGAGTATGGAGCATGATGAAATTATGCCGGTTGTCATGGCATGCATCAGTATGGGCAAACAGAAAGTCGGTGCGCTGATTGTCATTGAACATAATATGCCGTTGGACGATGTTGTGCGTACGGGAGAGGTGATCAATGCCGATATAAACCAGCGTCTGATAGAGAATATTTTCTTCAAGAACAGTCCGCTGCATGACGGGGCAATGGTCATCAGCAAGAAACGTATCAAGGCAGCAGGATGTATCTTGCCTGTGTCGCATAATTTGGATATTCCGAAGGAGCTGGGTCTGCGTCATCGCGCGGCTATGGGTATATCTCAGGTCTCGGATGCTCACGCTGTCATTGTGTCGGAGGAGACGGGATCCATTTCCGTAGCCTATAAAGGACAGTTCTATTTGCGTTTGAGCGCCGAGGAGCTGGAGCGTCTTTTGACAAAAGAAATTTAAATGAAATAAAGAAATTGGAGCGCTTTGTAATCGCTTGATTATCAGATGCAATAAATATGGGTGTATTCAGTCGTATACTGAATGGCATTCAGTATACGACTGAACCTATTTAAGTATACGACTGAATAGGGTTCGATATAGGGCAGATTTCCAATTTCTTTCTAACAGTAAAGAAAAATGATTTATAATCTATAAATTGAATAGAATGGATAGACGAAACTTTTTACGAACCGGCGGAATGGCTGTTTTAGGCTCATTGGCCATGCCGTCGTTGGCTATGCCGGAGTCTGTACGCGGAGCATTGGGAGGGACAGACCACAAGTCGGCTGTTGCTGCTGCTATCAATCATTTTGGTGTGACGGAAGCCGATTTGAAAAAGGTAATGGCTGTTGCCCTGGAAAAGGGAGGCGATTATGCTGACCTTTATTTCGAGCATACTTTTAATAATGATGTGAGCTTAATGGATGGCAAGGTAAACAATTGCGGTTCCAATATTGATTTTGGTATGGGAGTGCGTGTCCTTGCGGGAGACCAAAGCGGCTACGCCTATGTAGAAGGCGTTACGTTAGAGGAAATGTTGCGTGCCGCCCGTACTGCCGCCCGTATTGCATCTTCGGGTAAGGCCGGCAAGCCCGTAGGCCTGACAGCGAAGACAATAGCCCGGAATCGCTATGCCGTTACGGCTCCCTGGGAAGATGTGAGCGTGAAAGATAAGATCCCTTATCTGGAAAAGCTGAATGAGAAAATCTTTTCTTTGGATAATCGTGTCCGGAAAGTGCAGGCATATTTGCAAGATAGCACTTCGCATGTGTTGTTCTGTAATTCGGAAGGCGTCAGCTATTATGATTATCGTCCGATGGTATCTTTTATGGCTGTTTGTATCATGGAAGAGAACGGTAAAATGGAAAACGGCTATGCCGGAAGATCCTATCGCAAGGGCTTTGAATTTATGACAGACGATGTTGTGGACGTAATTGCCCGCGAGGTGGTGGACCGGACGGCTATCTTATTCAAGGCTATCAAGCCTAAAGGTGGCGAAATGCCTGTTGTAATGGGATCGGGCGGTTCGGGCATTTTGTTGCACGAGGCTATCGGACATGCTTTTGAAGCTGACTTCAACCGTAAGGACATATCCATATTCTCCAGCCAGCTGAACAAGAAAGTATGCAACGAACATATCAATGTAGTAGATGACGGTACGATTCCTTTCAATCGCGGTTCTGTGAACTTTGACGATGAAGGTGTGGAGGGACAGAAAACTTATATTGTCCGGGAAGGTGTACTTACCAGCTATCTGCACGATCGTATCAGCGCCAAGCATTATGGTGTGAATCCTACGGGAAACGGCCGTCGCGATACATTCCGCAATCTGCCTATCCCCCGCATGCGCGCCACGTATATGGAAGCCGGAAATATGAAGGAAGCGGATATTATTTCGACTGTAAAGAACGGTATTTTCGTAGATACGTTTACGAATGGTCAGGTGCAGATTGGCGCCGGTGACTTTACTTTCTTCGTGAAGTCCGGTTATTTGATTGAGGATGGTAAACTGACACAACCCATCAAGGATATCAATATCATAGGTAATGGTCCGAAAGCACTGGCAGACATAACAATGGTGGCCGATAATGACAAGATTGACAACGGAACGTGGACTTGCGGCAAGGACGGGCAGTCCTGCCCGGTGACCTGCGGCATGCCGTCGGCATTGGTCAGCAAACTGACGGTAGGTGGAGAAAGTTAACGTTAAACATAGAAATCATGATTACAGACAATAATAAGAAACTGGCACAGTGGGCAATGGATTATGCCCTGAAAAACGGATGCCGGGCAGCCAAGTTGGTGCTGTACTCCAACTCCAACGCCTCATTTGAATTGCGTGACGCCAAAATGGA
The DNA here is from genome assembly GCF_025146565.1 of Bacteroides eggerthii. Lineage (NCBI taxonomy): Bacteria > Pseudomonadati > Bacteroidota > Bacteroidia > Bacteroidales > Bacteroidaceae > Bacteroides > Bacteroides eggerthii. The sequence continues at coordinate 989,190 of NZ_CP102258.1, forward strand.
TAAACTGCAGCAAGCCTCGGAAAGCGGGCTTAGCATCAGTTTGTATGTTGATGGTAAATACGGTTCTTATTCAACCAACCGTTTGGATAAGAAGGAGCTGGAAACGTTCATTAAGAATGGTATTGAGTCTACACGTTATCTGGCTGTGGACGAGGCACGTGTGTTGCCTGACGCTTCCCGCTATTATAAAGGAGGTAAGCCTGATTTGCAGTTGTTCGACAAACAGTTCAACATCATCAATCCGGATGATAAGGTTGCGGTTGCACGAGCCGCTGCCGAAGAGGTTTTAGGTAAGGACAATCGTATCATATCCGTAGGCACTTCGTATAGCGATGGTGAAAATGCCTCTTATCGTTTGACAAGTAACGGTTTTGAAGGAGAGTCCGGTTCTACCTGGTTTTCTGTGTCTGTAGATGTGGCGATGAGGGGAGAAGGAGAGATGCGTCCGTCATCTTATTGGTATGAGTCGGCCCTGTTTTATGACAAACTGGTGAAATCGGGTGTCGGTGTGAGAGCTTTGGAACGCGTCTTGCAAAAACTCGGACAAAGGAAAGTGGCTTCCGGTAAATATACGATGGTTGTGGACCCCATGAATTCCAGTAATCTGCTTAGCCCGGTATTGAGCGCATTGTATGGTTCTGCGTTGCAGCAAAAGAACTCTTTCCTATTGGATAAACTGAATACGAAAATAGGTGCGGAGTTGTTGAACCTTATGGATGAACCTCACTTGATCGGTGCAAGGGGAGCACGCTATTTCGACAGTGAGGGAGTGGCAACAGAACCGCGTTCTGTGTTTGAAAACGGGGTGCTGAAGACTTACTTTATCGATACCTATAATTCCAAGAAAATGGGAGTGGAGCCTACCGTTAATTCTCCTTCTCTGTTGGTGCTTAAGCCGGGGAGCAAAGACCTGAACGGTTTGGTTGCCGATGTACAGAAAGGTATTTTGGTCACAGGCTTTAACGGAGGTAACTGCAACAGCAGTTCGGGAGATTTCTCGTATGGCATTGAGGGATTCTTGATTGAAAACGGCAAGCTGACCCAGCCAATCAGTGAGATGAATGTAACGGGTAATATGATAACGCTTTGGGCTTCCTTGGCGGCTGTGGGCAATGACGCTCGTATGTCTTCATCCTGGCGTATTCCTTCCTTGGTGTTCGAAGGAGTAGACTTCAGCGGATTGTAACCTGCTAATTTAGCATTAGACTCATATAGGGGTGTAATGGCGATAATATTTTCTCGGCAAGCTCGCCGATAGTGAGTGCCAAATGCCTGCCCGGCAGACGTTTGGCACTACTCATACATTTACCGTTGTTCAGGTAATAGTAGCCGCTGTTGGTACTGAGTTGCTGGTCGGTAAGGGCAATGCTCATTTCCAGTTCCGGATGTCCGGCGGCATATTGTTGCAGTATTTCTTTGGCATTGATGATGCGTGCCATGCCCAGTGGTTGCAGGCCTTCTTGTTCTTCTGCCGGCGGGGCGGATACTTGAATGGACGGGATGTGCAACAGTTTGCAAATACGTTGTAGTAATAATGTACGTATATCGGGTGTCTCCGCAACGATTTCCCCTACGTGCCAAACGCTTCCTGCCGGATATGCAATGGCTAATGCCAAGATTCTGCCACTTTGATTTAGTGTGTAAACATGCCCTTTGCTTAGTTGCAAATCAGAAAGAATAACTCGAAAGTCTGTTTCGGTATGTTGGATGCAATAAGGCCGTTCTCTCATTTTCCGGTTTAAGTAACTGTATATGTCTTCCTGATAGTCGTTGGCTTTTTCCAAAACAACCGTTTCGTTGGAGTTGGTCTTGTCCGAAGCGGTAAAGGTGGTGGAGGCATATTTAAATACAGGTGCATAGCCGGTACCGGCATAATAGTCGAATAGCCAGGGCTCTGCCGGAATCAGAGTGGAAACGGCGACTCCGTTCTGTTGCATGCGGGCAAATGCCTGTGATAGAAGTTCGCGCATAGCTCCACGATTCCGGTAGTCGGGATGTGTACAAGCTCCCGACACATAGCCTGTACTGATCTCTTTCCCTCCGAAAGTCATGGGATAGGGCAGTATTTGCAGGGCGGCAATCACCTCCTCACCACTTTGAATGGCGATGTTAACTTCATTGTTGTAGCGCAGGCGGAAGTACATCTCTGTAAATTCGTTGCTGTCGTTAAAACAAAGTTTCCATAACTTCTTTACCTGTTCCCGCATCTTTTCATTCCTCTGTCATCACATTGTATACTTCACTATAACTTAGCGCTTATCCTATCGTATTACCACTTGAAAGCCCCTACCGGCCGTTCCTTTAAGCAAGCCATATACTTTTCAAGGATTATGGCGGGTTGGTAAGATAGTTTTGCTTTTCGTAATCCTTCAATCCCCAAATCCTCTTCCCGGTTGATGTAGATATATTGTTCCGGAATATGGTTGGCAAACTCATAATTAATCATGGCATAAGCACCGTCTATATTGGTATCAGCTTTCTCTACATGCACTCCAAATGTGTTTTGGTTGATAGGCATGCCGAAGGTAAAGGCTGCGATTTTGTCTTCTACATGAAGGATGCCGCCGGTCAGTCCCAATGCATCAAAATTATGAAGAGCGTATATCAGTGCACGACGCTCGTTGCCGGTTCCCTCATGCTGGTCACAGTTATTTGCTTTACACCATTCTGCTTCCAAATCAAGGCACTCTTGAATACGGTCGGCAGTTATCGGGGTGTATTTATAATTATATGTTTTCCTGAATTTGTTGACATGATTCCGCTTTGCCTGGAATTTCTTGCCGGATAGGGTGGCAAGGTCAGAGCGCAGGTATATATAGTCGGCGTAATCTCTGTCTGCTGTGAACTGGAATTTGCCGGGCATAAAAGTTTCTAATTCGGCGCACATTCCGGCGCAGATACCCAACAGGCAAAAGGGTTCGCCTTCCCGGTTGGCATCTTCTATCAGTGCGTTCAGTACCTTGTTTAAATCGCCGTTGCCGATAGGCATCATATATACAAGCTCTCCTTCGGCCCAAAATTTCAATAACAGGAAACCGTCCATAACAGCGAATTTCGTATTATATAAAAAACGCCAACTGCATAAGTTGGAAAATGACAGATCACAGTTCTGTCGTGGGCTATTCAGGGTAAAGGAAGTTATAAGTTCTTTGTCTTCTAGTTCAATATCTTTAAATTGAATCATACGTTATCTCTATTGGTTTAAGAATATAATAACAAAAATAGGATGATTTTGTTAGAGCAGCCCTAACAATCGCAAAATTGTTGGCGTTAATAAAGCTGTGAGAATCCCGTTAAGTGTAAGTCCGAGGCTGGCAAATGCACCGTATTTACTACTGATGTCCATTGCTGCCGATGTACCGACCGCATGTGCGGCAGCTCCCAAGGAGAGACCCTGTGCCATGGGACTTCCGATGTGGGTGATTTTCATGGTTTTAAACCCTAATATTCCACCCAGCAGACCAACGCAAACCACTACGGCGGCAGTCAGTGCAGGGATGCCTCCTATCGACTTCGTAACTTCCATGGCTATCGGGGTGGTTACGGATTTGGGGGCTAATGAATAAATAATCTCGTCGGACGCTCCCATCAACTTGGCTATCAGAACTACGGAAATAACTCCTACAATGCATCCCGCCAGTTGTGAAAGCAGAATAGGCAACAACTGTTTCCTGATAGTTTCCAGTTGCAGATACAAAGGTACACCTAATGCGACTACCGCCGGTTTGAGCCAGAATTCAATCAGATACCCTCCTTTATTATATGTGTCGTAACTGATATTCGCCATCTTCAGGAAAATAATGAGTATGGCGATGGTCAGCAGAATGGGATTCAGCAACATGATTCCTGTCTTCTTTTGAAGCAGCTTGGCTAAGAAGAATATCCCGAAAGTAATAGCCAGCAGGAAGAATTCGTTTTCCAGAAAGTTCATTTGATTTTACGCGTTAGTTGGTGAACCCACCCGGTAACAACAAGCACCAATAGAGTGCTGATTAACGATGCGGTGACAATGGGCCAGAATTCGGCGGCAATAATATCAAAATAAAGCATAAGGGCCACACCGGGCGGAATGAAGAAAAAGCCCAGGTTGGCTACTAAAAAATCGGACATCCCCTGCACCCAGTGCAGTTTTATCCAACCTAATTTTAAGAAAAGGGTGAGCAGCAGCATGCCGATGATGCTGGAGGGGAGTTTGATATCCGTTAAGAATACAATCAATTCACCTAAGGCCAGACATCCGAAAAGAATAGCGCATTGACGGATCATAATACCTGATTATTAAATAATACCTACCTAATTGAAAACTAGGAAAACGCTGCAAAGTTAGCTATTTGAAATGAGGAACTATACCGTAAATCATCTGTTAGTGTTAAATATTATAATAATTCTCGTTTGGTATGGAAAAAGGCTTAGAATTGCAATGTGGATATTGCAAAATTGTGTACTTTTGCGCAGTGAATAACACGAACTACCGATTCTTATACACAATTAAAATATCATGCAAAGATTAATTAATGAAATTTTAGAGCGTGCGAAAGCCGATCGCCAACGCATTGTTCTTCCTGAAGGTACGGAAGAACGCACATTGAAAGCTGCCAATCAAATTTTGACAGACGGTATTGCAGACCTCATTCTTTTGGGCAATCCTGCTGAAATCAACGCTTGCGCAACAGAGTGGGGACTTGGTAATATTTCCAAGGCTACTATTATTGATCCGGAGAACAATCCGAAGCAGGAAGAATATGCACAGCTGCTGTTCGAACTGCGTAAGAAAAAAGGCATGACTATTGAAGAAGCCCGCAAATTGGTTACCAATCCGCTTTACTTGGGTTGTTTGATTATCAAGAACGGCGATGCGGACGGTCAGTTGGCAGGCGCCCGCAATACTACCGGTGATGTGCTTCGTCCGGCTTTGCAGATAATCAAGACAGCTCCGGGCATTACTTGTGTCTCTGGTGCGATGTTGCTGTTGACACATGCTCCTGAGTATGGAAAGAACGGTGTTCTGGTGATGGGAGATGTTGCTGTAACTCCGGTTCCTGATGCTTCTCAGCTGGCACAGATCGCTGTTTGTACAGCACGTACGGCTAAGGCTGTTGCAGGACTTGATCCCAAGGTGGCATTGTTGAGTTTTTCTACGAAGGGCTCTGCAAAACACGAAGTGGTGGACAAAGTGGTGGAAGCCTTGAAAATTGCTAAAGAACTGGCTCCTGACATTGCTATTGACGGTGAATTGCAGGCTGATGCAGCGCTGGTTCCTGAGGTAGGCGCCAGCAAAGCTCCGGGTTCTGCCATTGCAGGCAATGCAAATGTGTTGGTTGTTCCGAGTCTTGAGGTAGGTAATATCTCTTACAAGTTGGTACAGCGTTTGGGACATGCCGATGCGGTTGGTCCGATCTTGCAAGGTATTGCTCGCCCGGTAAACGATTTGTCACGCGGTTGCTCCATCGAAGATGTTTATCGTATGATTGCAATTACTGCAAACCAAGCTATTGCAGCTAAACATAATAAATAATTCAAAATTAATATCATGAAAGTTTTAGTATTGAACTGCGGTAGCTCGTCTATCAAATATAAATTGTTTGATATGGACCATAAAGAGGTTATCGCTCAAGGTGGTATTGAAAAAATAGGTTTGAAAGGCTCTTTCCTGAAGCTGACTTTGCCTAATGGTGAAAAAAAGATTCTGGAAAAAGATATATCGGAGCATACTGTAGGTGTAGAGTTCATCCTGAATACATTGATTAGTCCTGAATATGGTGCAATCAAATCTTTGGATGAAATCAATGCAGTTGGTCACCGCATGGTACATGGTGGTGAGAAGTTCAGTGAATCGGTATTGCTGACGCAGGAAGTGCTGGATGCATTTACTGCTTGCAATGATTTGGCTCCGCTTCATAATCCTGCCAATTTGAAAGGTGTAAACGCGGTTTCGGCTATTCTGCCTGATGTTCCGCAAATAGGTGTATTTGATACTGCTTTCCACCAGACAATGCCTGATTATGCATACTTGTATGCCGTTCCTTACGAATTGTATGAAAAATATGGCGTCCGTCGTTATGGTTTCCATGGAACTTCTCACCGTTATGTGTCAAAACGTGTTTGTGAGTTTTTGGGCGTGCAACCGGAAGGAAAGAAAATTATTACTTGTCACATTGGTAATGGTGGCTCTATCTCTGCTATCAAAGATGGCAAGTGTGTGGACACCAGCATGGGGCTGACACCGTTGGAAGGATTGATGATGGGTACTCGTAGCGGTGACATCGACGCCGGCGCTGTCACTTTCATCATGGAGAAAGAACATTTGGATGCAAACGGAGTGTCCAACCTTCTGAATAAAAAGAGTGGTGTATTGGGCGTTTCGGGTGTATCCAGCGATATGCGCGAATTGGAAGCGGCTGTTGCTGCCGGTAATCCGAAAGCTATTTTGGCGGAAAAGATGTATTTCTATCGTATAAAGAAATACGTGGGTGCTTATGCTGCTGCTTTGGGCGGTGTGGATATTATCGTATTTACAGGTGGTGTCGGCGAGAACCAATGCAACTGCCGTAGCGAAGTATGCGAAGGGTTGGAATTCATGGGCATCAAAGTAGACCTGAAAAAGAACGAAGTACGTGGTGAAGAAGCCGTAATCTCTGCTGATGACTCTAAGGTTAAAGTAGTGGTTATTCCGACCGATGAAGAACTGATGATTGCTTCGGATACAATGGCTATCTTGAATAAATAACAAAAAGGGCCGGGCCCTTTCTGAATAAAGAGCAGCCATCACCTTGCTTGAAGATTATAGCAAAGGTGATGGCTGCTTTTATATTCTTTGTCTATCTGATGTTTCAGTTCAGCCTATTGAACGTAATCCTTGATGGATGCTCTTTTTGATGAAGCACTTTGATTGTTGATTTGATAAAATCGTTATTGCTGCATTGATATATGTCAACAAATTGCTGCGGATTCCGGTCTACTAAGGGAAACCAACTGCTTTGTATCTGAACAACAATTTTGTGTCCCTTCTTAAATGTATGTGCTATGTCGTTCATGGAAAAGCAGATACGAGTGGGGTGATTGGGAGTAAAGGCTTCAGGATGTTCGAAGCTATTCCTGTATCTTCCTCTCATTACTTCTCCCCGTATTAGCATTTGATATCCGTTCATTAGATAGGTGTGCTTTTGAGACGGATTTTGATAATCATCAGGATATTCATCTATAATCTTAACCACGAAATCTGCATCTGTTGTAGTTATGGCAACTTCTAGCTCGGCTTTAATGGCGCCGCCTAGGGTAATGTTTTCTTTTAGCGGTTCGGTCTTAAAAGATAATACATCTGGGCGGCGTTCGGAAAAACGCTGGTCGTCTGTCATATATTCTTTAGGGCGGGTATATGTAGTCTTGTCTGTATATGGTACGGGCTTATCAGGGTCTGATATATACTCTGAATAAGATTCCTTTTTTTCTGGAGGACACATGTTTAATGTTCCGTTTTCGCCCAAATAGAATGAAAGGGGGTGTGTGCCTGTTGGTGGCCATGCATGGAATTGCTTCCACTCGTTTTTTCCGGAGAAGAAAACGGTTGCCTTTTGTGATGTGGGAGTGGAGTTTCCTGTATTGTTCAAGTGGTATTGTAGGAAAGGATATTCTATATTATTACGGTAATATAGAACTGTTTGAGAACCGAAATCTATATTGCCGAGGTTGCTCTGGCCTTTACCATTCCAAGCGCCATGATGCCATGGTCCCATAATAATTTCCAAATCGGTTTGAGGGCTTTGCTTGCGAATAGCCTTGTATAACTCCCAGGCTCCATAGCAATCTTCTGCGTCGAATAGACCTCCCACTATTAATACAGCGGGATCAATATCGTAACAGGAACGACGGCTGTCCCGTTCTTGCCACCATTGGTCATAATTTGGATGTTCCATCAATTCTTTCCAATAGGTGATGCTGTCACCTGCAATGCGAGTTAAGTCTTTCAGGCTGCCAACATTCAGAAAAAAGGAGTATTCATCTGTTAGGTAATAGGGCTTGGCTGGTGGCAGGTTGTCGGTCGGGGTGGGGCGCGGGCGATTGACTGAAGTGGCAAATCTGAAACCGTCGCAAAGCATAAATGCGCCGTTGTGGTGATAGTCATCCCCCATGAACCAGTCGGTGACAGGGGCTTGGGGAACTACGGCTTTGATTGCCGGGTGCTTACTTAGTGCCCCCATGAGTGCATAAAATCCTGAATACGAGGATCCGATAATACCGATATTTCCGTTGTTGTGTGTATGGGATAACAACCATTCGGCTGTATCATATACATCACTGGCTTCATCTGTGTCATCCTGTTTTGTTTTATTGCGGATGAACGGGCGTACATTGATGAACTCACCTTCGCTCTTCCAACGTCCTCGCACGTCCTGTATTACAAAAATATATTTTTCGTGGGCATACTTTTTCCATATGCCCCATAGCTTGTTGTTAAACTTCTTTCCGTAGGGTGATGCCTTGTAGGGCGTCCGGGTCATTAATATAGGTGCTTTTTGGGTTTGCTGGAGTGGTTCGTATATTGCGGTGTATAAGCATATGCCGTCTCGCATGGGAATCATAACTTCTTTTTTATGGTAGTTCTCGGTTATCCAAGCTTCAGTTATCTCTTGTGCCGATAGATTAAGTGATAGCCAGATATAAAGCAGGGTAAAGCATAAGGCCTTACCCTGTTGATTTATTGAATGGATCATGATATTAGATGTAATATATGCTATATTAAACAATGATAAGCTCTATCCCGATTTCTTCGATAGACTGTGCCATTGCTTTGGATATTCCAGAATCTGTGATGATGACGTCTACCCGGTTGAGGTCACAAATCTTGCCGAAGCCTCTCCGTCCGAATTTTGAGGAATCAGCCAATATGATTGTACGCAGGGAAGCTTCTATCATTTTCTTGTTTAGATTGGCTTCTGCGATATTTGAGTTGGTGATTCCATGTTCCAAGTCAATTCCGTCTACTCCCAAAAAAAGTTTGGAGCAGGTGATTTGTTCAAAAAGTTGTGAAGTATAATCGCCAATTACAGAACAAGAATTTTTTCTGACTGTACCTCCTAATTGGATAACTTCTATGTTATTGACTGCATTCAGCAATATGGCTGTTTTTAAAGAGGCAGTCACTACGATTAAATGTTCTATCGGAGTCAGTTGCTCTGCAAGCATGTGGACGGTTGATCCTGAAGCTATAATAATAGAGTCGTTTTTCTCTATTAGTTTAGCCGCGGCTATTGCGATTCTTTTCTTTTCGTTTGTTTGCAGCTTTTCTTTCTCCTGAACATTGATCTCCGGAGTCACGGGATTAATGGGGCTTGCACTTCCATGAGTGCGGTAAAGCAGTTTCTTCTCTTCTAAATATTTTAGATCTTTTCGAATGGTAACGGGAGTGACCTCCAGGTCTTTAGCGATATCATTTACTTTGATAAAGCCATTCCTGTTTAAACATTCAAGGATATACTTATGTCTTTCTGCTATACTTGTCATTTGAAATTCTATTTTTTACAAAGGTAAACTAAATCTTAATAAATAACAAATGAAAGTTGTAAAAGTTTCATTATATAATGTAAGTTTCTACTTATTTCTTTTTTTTATTTCTAAAAACGAAAAAATATTTGCTTTTTTTGTTGTGGTGTATTTCTTTTTATGTATTTTTGCAGTGTTATTTCTTTCTATTCGTTTCGTGTTTTCGAAAAACGAATATTAAACAAAAGAAAACGAAATAATCTGCTTGCCCATGAAAGTATGCTAAAACAGAGAAATAGGAAAGCTGGATGTGATATTTATCATTAAGCATTTTATTACGTTACCTGTGTGGTGAGTAAGATTTGAATAATGAGTGATTTGTTTAATGTGGAATTTTAAAAAAAATAGTACCATGAAAAACTATGCAAAGCTATTTAAAACGTCAATGGCTCTCCTTATGCTGGGAGGCCTGTTGGTGGCACCGGATTTGTCTGCACAGAATAAACTGAACACACTGAAATTTGATAAAACATCTCAGCTGAGAGACTTTTTTAGCTATAAAGGAGACGGAACGATACTGGTTAGCGGTCATCGTGGAGGATACGAGGTGGGTTATGCGGAGAACTGTATAGAAGGGCTGGAGAATGTTCTTACCCAAATGCCCGCTTTCTTTGAAATAGATCCTCGCCTGACTAAAGACAGTGTGATTGTACTAATGCACGATGCAACTTTGGATCGTACTACCACAGGGAAAGGTAAGGTAAAAGACTATACATGGGAGGAGCTTCAGTCGCTTCGTTTGAAAGATCATTCCGGTAAAGTGACAGATTGCCGTATTCCGACTTTAGAAGAAGTTATTGTTTGGAGTAAAGGCAAAACAATTATCAATTTAGATAAAAAGGATGTTCCGATGTCTATGATCGCAGCTTTGATAAAAAAGCATAGAGCAGAAAAACATGTAATGCTGACAGTGCATACAGGTGCACAGGCGAGGTACTATTACGACCGTTTTCCTGATATTATGATGTCTGTCTTTGCTCGCAACATGAAAGAGTTTGAAGATATATCAATTTCGGGTGTACCTTGGGAAAACATGATTGCTTATGTTGGCCGCACTTTAACTCCGGAGAATAGTAAAATATGCGAAATGCTTCATGCGTATGGAGTGCGTTGTATGATTAGTGTAGCACCGACACATGACAAACTGCCTACTATTGAAGAACGTGCGGCAAAATATAAGGAGGAGATTGACAAGAGGCCGGATATTATAGAATCGGATATACCGACGGAAGTGTGGAAGGTCTTGCACTCTCGGTAATTGATTTGTCTTCCGGAAATGAATATCCCGGAGTTTGTGATAAAAATAACCTAATGGATAATTTAATAATAAGGAAATTATAAATATGTCAAGAATTGAAGATGCCTTGAAGGCTGCGAATGAGACTTGTGCTCTTCGTATAGGTAGTGAAGTGTTAAATGAGGTCGCTGTTATGTTTAAAGAGCAGTTTCCCGGGAAAAGGGCGGTAGTCGTTGCTGATGAAACAACTTGGGATGTTGCTGGTAAAAAAGTGGAAGAAGAATTGAAAAAGGCAGGGGTGAGGTTGCAACCGGCATTCATCTTTACACAGCCGGACCTGTATGCTGAATATTCTTATATCGATCTTTTGGTCGAATCGTTGAAAGAGCATGACGCAATACCGGTAGCGGTAGGTTCTGGAACAATCAATGATTTGACAAAACTTTCCTCTCATCTGACAGGCAGGAGATATATGTGTGTAGCCACTGCGGCTTCTATGGATGGTTATACGGCATTTGGAGCGTCGATTACGGCGGAGGGTGCCAAACAAACGTTTAGTTGTCCGGCTCCTTTGGCTGTTTTGGCCGATACGAACATCATTAGAAAAGCTCCCGGCGTTATGACTGCTTCCGGGTATGCGGATTTATTTGCAAAAGTTACAGCAGGAGCTGACTGGATACTGGCTGATTGGATGGGTGTTGAGAAAATAGATGAGACTGCTTGGAGTATTGTTCAGGATGGTCTGCATGATGCTTTGGCAAATCCGGAGGGCGCTGCTGCAGGTGATGATGAGGCTATATCGCAACTGATTGAGGGGCTTATGCTGGGAGGTTTTGCTATGCAGTGGTCTAAATCAAGTCGGCCTGCTTCCGGTGCAGAGCACCAGTTTAGCCATCTTTGGAATATGGAACACCATTTGAATAATGGCGAACATATATCTCATGGATTTCAAGTCAGTATAGGAATGTTGGCTGTTACGGCATTCTATGAACAGGTTCTGAGGACCCCTTTGGAAAACTTGGATGTCGAAGCCTGTTGTGCAGCATGGCCGACTCCGGAGGAATTGAAGAAAGCTGCGCTCGAAATGTTTGTAGGAACTGATTTTCCGAATATCGGAGTACAGGAAACGAAAGCTAAGTACGTGACACGTGAAGAATTGGCCGTTCAGTTGCAGCAGTTGAAAGAATATTGGCCGAAAATTCGGGAACGCCTACTTGCACAGTTGCTTCCTTATAAAGAAGTAAAACGGCGCTTGGAGTTGGTTGGGGCTCCTACGGAACCGGAACAAATCGGTATTACGAGGAAGCGTTTACGTGATACGTTTATTCGTGCGCAATTTATCCGTCGCCGTTTTACTGTGCTTGATCTTGCTGTGCGTAGCGGTTATATGAAGCAATGGTTGGACGGTTTGTTCGGCAAAGGAAAGATTTGGGAGATAACGGAATAAAATACGAAAGAACATGAAACAGGAGGGAATGACGCCTGAGGTGGCAAAGAAGTTTAAGTACTGGCAAACACGAACTATTATAGCAAGCATGATAGGCTATGCTTTGTTTTATTTTGTTCGTAAGAACCTAAGTATAGCGATGCCTGCCATGCAGGAAGATTTAGGCATCACAAAAGGAGATTTGGGATTGTTCCTGACACTACATGGGTTGCTGTATGGGGTTTCAAAGTTCGCTAACGGTTTTATTGGCGATCGTGTGAATGCACGCTATTTTATGGTGACAGGATTGGTACTTTCCGCCGTTTGTAATATTTTGTTTGGATTTAGTTCTGCGGTGCTTGTATTTGGCATCGTTTGGATGCTGAACGGCTGGTTTCAAGGGATGGGTTTTCCGCCTTGTGCTCGTTTGCTGACTCACTGGATTCCTCCTACGCAACTTGCAACCAAAATGTCCATATGGAATACTTCACATTCTATTGGTGCCGGCTTGGTGGTGATAGTATGCGGATATATTGTTAGCCTTGGGTGGCGTTGGTGCTTTTGGTTTCCTTCCATTATTGCTTTGGTAGGTGCGGTGGGACTTTGGTTTGCTCTGCGCGACACCCCTCGTTCTGTGGGCTTGCCGGAACTTAATCAAAAGGGAGCCGGCGAAGCTAAGGAAGAATCTTCCAAGGAGTTTAAGGCTTTTGTACGGAAACATGTTTTTGGAAACCCCACTATTTGGGTATTAGCCTTTGCTAATTTCTTTGTGTATATTGTCCGTTACGCTGTGCTTGATTGGGGACCTACCCTTTTAGGAGAATGGAAAGGCATCTCCATTCAACATGCCGGCTGGATGGTCGCTGCCTTTGAAATCTCTGGTATTTTGGGGATGTTGACGGCAGGTTGGGCGACAGACCGCTTCTTTGGCGGGCGCGGACCACGAGTTTGCGTGCTTTGTATGGCTTTGGCTACGGTGTTTATAGCTTTATTTTGGGGATTACAAGAACCTTCGATGTGGTTGGCTACATGTTTGCTCGGAGCTGCCGGATTCTGCATTTATGGCCCTCAGGCACTCGTCGGTATTGCTGCAGCCAATATAGCTACCAAAAAGGCGGCGGCTACGGCCGTTGGCTTTACAGGGTTGTTTGGTTATGCCAGTACGTTGGTTTCAGGTTGGGGATTAGGACTTCTGGCTCAACATTATGGTTGGGATGTAGCGGTCGGCGCGTTGATCTTAATAGCAGTTGTTGGTACTCTTATTTTTATGGCTGCATGGACGGCTAAAGCGAATGGATATGATGAAGGTAATTGAAGGAATTGAAAAATGGATATAAATGAAATAATATTGGAAAAGGTTCGCCGAGTGAAGCATGTAGCTTTAGATATGGATGGGACTATTTATAATGGAGGGACGCTTTTCCCTTTTACGATTGGTTTTTTGGATAAAATGAAAGAGCTGGGTATTGGCTATTCGTTTTTGACTAATAATCCTTCGAGAAGTACTAACGATTATTTGAAGCATTTGAATGATATGGGAATTAAGGCTTCAAAAGATGAGTTCTATACGTCAGCTCAGGCTACAATCGATTATCTCCGGTTGTATCGTCCTGATTGTAAGCGGCTTTTCATTTTGGGGACTCCAAGCATGATAAAAGAGTTTGAGGAGGCCGGGTTTGAGTCTACAATGGACGATGCAAATGATGAGCCGGATGCTGTTGTTGTAGGATTTGATATGTCCTTGGTATATTCGCGCTTGTGTCGTGCTGCGTGGTGGATTAATCAGAAGAAGCTTTATCTTGCGACTAACCCAGACCGGATATGCCCGACTGATAAATCCTTGGTGCTGGTTGATTGTGGGTCTATTTGTTCAAGTTTGGAGCATGCCACCGGGCGAAAGCCGGATATGGTTATCGGCAAGCCTGATCCTCGAATGTTGAACGGTATCATGGAACGTCATAATCTGCAAGCTGAACAAATAGCTATGGTTGGTGATCGGATTTATACGGATATTCTTATGGCACAGCGGGCAAACGCTCTGTCGGTGTTGGTTCTTTCAGGAGAGACAACGCATAAGGAAGCTGTGGCTCTTCAGCCTAACCCGGATTTGATTATGCGCGATTTGGCGGAATTTCAGGAAATGATTTTATTAGCACATAGTACGTTTTAATATATGAAGGTAAAAGTTTTTTTTTACGTATTATTTTTCTCGATAACAGGTAAATACGGTTTGTTACAGGCGGCTCAACCGCCTGTAACTTTTTTATTTAAGGCCTTGCAGATGAATATCTGGATGGGTGGCTCTAAGGTGGATGGGGCGGTTGGTATGATTGTCGATGAAATCATTCATTCGGATGCGGACATCATCTTTCTTAATGAACTGCGGGATTATCGGGGAGAGAATTTTATTTCTTATATGGTAAAGGAACTGAACCGGCGTGGTTATACTTTTTATGGGAAGAACAGTTCTTTGTCAGTAGGAGTGCTGTCGCGCTTTCCGATTGATGAGCAGGAAACAGTCTATCCGCGTGTAAAAGGAGAAAAAGGTGCAATTTTGCGTGTATTGCTTACTGTTGCCGGTAGAAAAGTAGCGGTATATGCCGCTCATCTAGATTATCGGCATTATGCCTGTTATCTACCCAGGGGATATAGCGGGAGTGATTGGAAAAAGATAGCTAAGCCTGTGTTGAATGAGGAGGATATCCTTGCAATGAATGGAAAGAGTGACCGGAAGAAAGCGGTTGAAGTTTTTTTGCAGCGAGTACGGTTGGACATTGAACAGAAACACACCATTCTACTAGCAGGTGACTTCAATGAACCGTCTCATTTGGATTGGAAAGAAGATACGAAAAAGTTGTGGGGACATAATGGGGTAATAGTGAATTGGGACTGTTCCCGTATGCTCTATGAGGCAGGTTTCAGGGATGCTTATCGTTCGGTTTATCCTAATCCCGTTACTCATCCGGGCTTTACGTATCCTGCCGGAAACAAATGTGCACCTGTGGCTAAATTGACGTGGGCGCCTGAGGCTGATGAACGAGAACGAATTGATTTTATTTATTATTACCCTTCCCCGTTTTTGGTTCCGGAAGAAGCTTGGATTGTAGGGCCTGTACATTCTGTTGTGAAAGGAAAAATGAAAAAGGAGAGGAGTTCGGATTGTTTTATTCGCCCTAAGAGAGGGTGGCCCACAGATCATAAAGCTGTGATGCTCTCTTTTCGCGTTTCTGGACTACATTCGGAAAATCCTTGCAATATGAATTGAAAAAACATGGAGGTGTGTTAAAATAGAACTCGGCTATCATTCTAAACAACAGAATGATAGCCGAATTCTATTTTGATATAATCCTGTGTAAGATCTTTTTCCCCATTAATGTTATTTGGTCCTTATTTTACATAAGATAGCTGAAGTAGCGGGCATTTGAAGGCGTGTTTCTCCTTTTTTTGTTTTAATCCGATAGCTGGAAGTCGTTCCTGCTAACCATTCAATCTTTGAATTGTCCGGCAGGTTGACGGCTGTCTCCGCTTTTTGCCCGCTGGGGTTTAACACGATGAAATACTGTTCATCGCCTATCCATCTCATGTATGCAAAAGGGTATGGCTGTTCTATGTCGCTAATAGCTTTCCAGTCGCCTCTTGTGCCAATCGCTGGTATGTTCTTTCTGATTTCCAGTAGAGTGCGTACATAATTCAAGATGGAAGTACGGTCGTTTTCTTGCGAGGCTACATTGGGGTAATTGTCGGCAGGGTCTATCGGCAAATAGATTTGGTCGGATGGTGCGGATGAAAATCCGGCGTTCAATCCTGTTTCCCATTGCATAGGAGTGCGACAACTGCTTCTGTTGCGTGCGCTCTTACTCCCTTCTTTGTAAGGGGCTTCTTCCAGGTTTCTCATACCTATTTCCTCACCATAGTATATGATAGGTGGCCAAGGCATAGTGAGAAAGAGGGTTAATGCTACTTTGAGTTCTTCCGGTGTGTTGCGTTGCAGGCGGTTTAGTCGCCATATGTCATGGCTGCACGTAGGCATGGTGGCATATCCCAGGTTTCTGGTTGCTTGATATTCTTTGCCATAATTAGTTACAAACTCTTTGATTTGTCCATTGCCGGATTTGTCGAAGTAGCAGTTGTTTGGTTTTCCTTTGTCGTCTGTGTTGCAGACAAGGTTTCGGTATATTTTCACTCCGTTGTGAATAATAAGATCGATGTTGAATCCAGCTTTGATAGCTTCATGCGGCATACTCCATTCCGACATCATGATTCCTTCCGGATATTTCTTGTTGAACCAGCTTAGGATCTCGTCCCACAATTGCATGGTGGCTGTGTGGTTGCGGTCATCGCGTTTGATGAGGCTTTGTGCCATGTCTACGCGGAATCCGTCTACTCCTTTGTCCATCCAGAAAGCAATGATATTTTTCAGTTCGCGGCGGACAGCTTGTGGTCCGGGAGCATTGACGGACTGTTCCCAGGGATGGTTGGGATCGGGTTGGGCAAATCCGTAATTCAGTGCAGGTTGGCAGTCAAAGAAGTTTTTCATATAGTATCCGTTGCGTGCTGCGTCTGGTGCGTCTACGTACTTTTGGGGTTTTTGTTTTTTGTCGGTTGTCCAAATGTAGTAATCACTATGTTGCAGGTTGGTATCAGTCTGCTTGGACTGTAAAAACCATGGATGCTTATCCGAGGTATGTCCAGCCACAAGGTCCAGACAAACTCGGATACCTTTGGAGTGTGCTGTCTGAATAAGTGCTGTCAATGTTTCGTTTTGACCAAACCGGGGATCAATACGGTAAAAGTCAGTGATGTCGTATCCGCCGTCCTTGAATTCGGAAGAGAAAATAGGGCTGAGCCAAATGGTGTTTACTCCGATTGAACGGATATAATCCAGTCTGGAGTGAATTCCTTTCAGATCTCCGATGCCATTTCCGTCACTGTCTTGAAAGCTGCTGGGATATATATGGTATATGACTGCGTCTTTTAGCCATTCGGGACCTTTCTGCGAGAAAGCTTCAGTAGATAAAATGAAGCATAATAGTAAAAATAATGTTTCTTTTGTTTTCATATCATTTCGATTGTTGATGATTTATATACCGCAAATATAATAATTTGTGGAAGATAGGGCAGATAAATACTCTTTGAAATTGTGACTTTTAACTTTTATTGGACGTCTCTCTTGTTGCGTTTAGCTTTGCTTTTAATGATTTTGTATTGCGTTTGTGTTTCATTTGTGTTTCTTTTTCTTTAATATTTATTCTTATTTTGCATTTTTCTTTCGTTTTCTTGCTATTATTTTCGTTTTTTATTTGCTGTATTATTTTTTATATTTATATTTGTCGCGGAAAGTTATCTAAATGAATATGACGACAGATTAAATTTCGTTTATAAATATCTGATATTAATTATTATAATATATAAGACTATGAAAACATTATGCAGTATGGCACTTAAGACAGTGCTACTTTGTGCTTGCTTCTCTTCTGTGTTATTTGCTTGTGAAGATGGTGAGACGGTTGAACCTACTGAAAAAAAGCCTTTGGTTTTTAATGAGCCGTATTTTGAGAAACTTTCGAAACCTCTTTCCGAAGATTTGATTTACAGTAAAGGTGTATCTTTGAAAAGAAACGCTGTAATTCAAAGCATGGATATTGCCAAGAACGGTGATATTTATTATGTGCAGATAGCGGGAAGCAGCCAGCATCAGTTGAATGTGTTGCATGGAGCGCCTAATGCTACCAATCCTTCGGAATGTATGGTATTTGAATTCTTTGGACATGGAACGAACATGGCTGTTGAAGAAGCTGCCGACGGAACTTATATTTGGTTAGGGAGTCATGGCAATAAGGGGAGTGACAAAAGTTATGGCGGTTCGCAGACGATATGCCGCGTGAAGTATGAACCGGGAACAAGTGTACAGCTTGCCGGAGGGGATGTATTCCATCTGAAAGGTACCCGTAATATACATCCTGCAATTAATGTGGAGAAAGATTTGCTGGGAGTACAATATTCCAAGAAGGTGTCGGGGGTTAATACGCGTGTTTTTGTAGCTTATCGTTTGAGTGAAGCTATGAAGCTGGCTCCGGTGGATGTCGTGCTGGAACCTCTGAAGTATGGCGGTGAAGATGAGGCTACTCCTGAGAAAACAGTGACGTTGACTGTCAAGGCGAGAGAGCTTTCTCAGCTTCAGCCTCTTTATCAATTTGCGGTTTCCGACGGACATGGAGGAAGTGTAGGCGAGTTGGCTTTTCAGGGTTATGATATTGATGAGCAATTCGTCTACTATTATGAGGGTATGGGATATCTTGAAGCCGATCCTTCAAAGGCTTATGTAAGTATATTGGACAAAAACGGCCTTCTTTCTGCACGAAAGGAAGTGGCTGCTGTTGCAGATGCCGAGAAACTGAATGAATTCGGAATGACCGATCGTGGGTATATGGAAGCGGAAGGTATCAAAGTGAAGAATGGCACGCTGTACTTGGGTTTTGCATCGAGAAAAATGGAAGGAAAGGATGATAAGCGCCTGGCGAATATTTTGATTTATCGCAATAAATGATTCTGGTTTTAAAAGTGAAGATAATTTTCAAAAGATAAATACTATGAAACAATTCTTTTTTATGTTGCTTCTGTTGGGAGCCGTCTTTGTAGGATGTAATGATGATGTGACTCCTCCGATTCCTGTGATTAAGGAGTTTGAGCTTACGGTGTTGGATAAGGCGGATGTCCCCATATCCAAAGCAGTGGTAAATGTTTTTATGAGCCATAAACCGGATGTACTGGTTATGAGTAAAAATACGGATATTTTTGGTAAGATACACTTCTTGAACCTCAAGCCGGGGAGCTATATTTTTACGGCGATGATGGGTGAGACGGAAATATTGAAGACTGATGTGGTAGTGGGCGACGACAACGCTCTAAATGTCGCTACGATGAAAGCTGGCAATTATGAAATGACGGTGGCCGACTATACGGTCATTGTGAAGTCGGATAGAGGTGCTGCTATCTCCGGACGTAAGGTAGATTTGCTGACCAAAGAGGAGCAGGTTGTCTATAAGTCGGGACTGACGGATGAGAAAGGCGAGACGCTTTTTACTAAAATACCTTTGGATGATTATTTGATTAAAGTATATGACGAAATGAATGAGGTGGCAGTACAGACAGAGGCTGTCTCTGTTGTTGAAGACGTTGCCAAGAATACATCCAATGTGGAGATCGTGAAGCTGATACATCATTCGGATATTGTTATTACGGGATTCCTTGTGGATCCGAAAGGATCGGATTCTCCGAACCCGGGGACTACGTCAGGCGGTGGTTTTCTTCATAAAGGCGGTTATGAGTATGTTCAACTGCTGGCATTGAAAGATATTAATTTTGATGAGACTCCGTACTGTGTCATTACGGGTATGAATGCTACGAATCCGGCTGATAAAACTTATCCTGCCGCCTTGGATGGCTGGGTAGAGTCGAAAGGACAAAATACAAAAACTACTTATCAGATAGACATAAATTCCGGTAGTGTAAAGAAAGGACAATTCTTCTATGTAGGTGGAGCAAGTTATATGATTGCAAGTTATTATGATGATTGGGGAAGTCCTATGATAGAGAAAGATAGATGGTGGGCATACGATTTCTATAAAAAGAGAGGTAGCAACGATAATGGAGCGGCAAAAGGTGGTTCAGGTATATTCAATAATTTGAATTCCGATAAAAAGACGAATGTGCCCGACGGAATAGCAGTGTTTAAGGGAGTGGATATTGATAAGAACACAGTGCCTCAAGATGTTGTATTCTATGGTGGCGAGTCTCCCATCAGAAAAGAAGACCGTTATCTGATTACTGACAATGATCTGTATCGTACTGTAAACT
This sequence comes from Bacteroides eggerthii, assembly GCF_025146565.1. NCBI lineage: Bacteria > Pseudomonadati > Bacteroidota > Bacteroidia > Bacteroidales > Bacteroidaceae > Bacteroides > Bacteroides eggerthii. The sequence goes on from NZ_CP102258.1 coordinate 1,009,250, forward strand.
CCAAAGGTGAGCCGCAACCTTATTTTGGCGATGGAACAAACACTTGGTTTGCCAAGCAAGGACATAATGATGACGGATGTTACATCATGATGGGCGGAGAAGTTACGACAACCGAATGGTTGAAACCTCGTGTTGGCAAATTGTACAAACTGAACGTGAAAGGTGGTCCTGAAAGTGTTAGTGTAAGTGATATTGAAGCTGCTGAAGGAGTAACTGTATTTGTTGATAAATAAATCTGATAATATGAAAACAATAAATGTGAATAAAACTTGCCGTATAGCGGTATTCTCATTGGCGTGCTGCCTGGCTGCACCTTCATGGGCCGATGATTTGAATCGGGATGAATTGGATGTCCGTTATGAATCACAAGCTGTGATGCAAAAAGAATTGGTAAAGGGGTGTGTGCGCGATCAGAATGGGGAACCGTTGATTGGCGTAACTGTAAGGGTACAGGGGACTTCACAAGGTACCATTACCGATATTGACGGAAATTATAGTCTGGCTTTGCCAAGCAAACAGACCAAACTGGAATTCTCTTTTATAGGTTATAATACAGTGGTACTTACACCGGGCAGCCGGAAGTCTTTGGATGTTACTCTTAAAGAGGATGTCAAGGCTTTGGATGAAGTGGTGGTTGTGGGATATGGCACTATGAAGAAACGAGACTTGGTAGGTGCGGTAGACCATATTAATTCTGAAGCATTGGAAGGACGTTCAACTCCATCATTGACACGTAGCTTGCAAGGGCAGATTCCGAACCTGAACATATCCATGCGTGACGGTAAGCCCGACCGCGGAGCGTCTTATAATATTCGCGGTACAACCTCTATTGGTGCAGGTGGAGAAGCCCTGATTTTAATAGACGGTGTGGAAGGTGACCCGAATTCAGTAAATCCGCAAGATATAGAGAGCGTTTCTGTTCTGAAAGATGCCTCTTCGGCTGCAGTATATGGTGCTCGCGGTACTTTTGGTGTGGTATTGATCACCACCAAGAATGCGCAGAAAGGTGGCGTGAAAGTGAATTATAATGGTAGTTTCTCTTTCAGCCAGCGTACAGTGGAGCCTGATTTGGTGACAAACGGATTGCAGTGGACAGACGACTTTGTAGAAGCCTTTGTAAACAATAAAGGAACTATGCCTACTTCTATCAATAATATATTTCCTTATACACCGGAGTGGCACGAAGAATTGCGTCGCCACGATGCGAATCCTGACCTGCCCAAAGTGCAGATAAACGAGAATACCGGACAGTATGAGTACTTTGGAAATACGGATTGGGACAAACTTCTCTATAAAGACGTGACAGCCGGGACAGACCACTCAATGAGTATCACAGGTGGAAATGATATAGCCAACTTCTATGTGTCGGGCCGTTTTTTCTCACAGGATGGTATCTACCGTGCCAATACAGATGATTACCAGCGTGGAAACTTTCGTGCGAAAGGCTCTATAAAAATCAAGCCTTGGCTGAGCATCGATAATAACTTTGATATGATGCACAAGACGTATCATTATCCTTTGATTTCGTATGATCAGACTTTGAATATCCAGCGTAATATGGAACAGCAGGGCTTTCCGATGGCTGTAATGTATAATCCCGACGGAAGCCTGACGTACAGTGCTGTTTATTGTGCTGTGGGAGATTTCTATAACGAAAGCTCTTATCAGGACCAGACAACACTGCAATATAAGAATACTTTTGGAGTAAACATTACTCCTATTAAAGATGTGCTGAAGTTCCGCGGAGATTTTACTTATGTCAATACGGCTTATAAGCGTAATCGTGTTTTGAATTATGTTCCTTACAGCACCGGTCCCGAACAGTTTGCGGAAAAGGGCAAGAGCATTATGATGGATAATAAAGATGAAACCCGTTACATGGCAGCCAACCTTAATGGTACTTGGACTCCGAAACTGGGAAAAAATCATGCTTTATCCGTAATGGGAGGCTGGAACCTGGAGACGTCGAATAAAGATACCTTTTATTCGGAAAGAGACGGTTTCCTTTTCCCCGACAGACCGAATTATGATTTGATGGACGGTTTGAACTATAAACTGGAACAAGGTGACAAGAACTGGTCTTATGTAGGTGTGTTCTATCGTTTGAACTATGGATACAAAGGACGTTATCTTATTGAAACAAGCGGACGTTATGACGGTTCGTCCAAATTCCCTGTTAATGAGATGTGGGGCTTCTTCCCTTCTGCTTCGGCGGCATGGCGTATCTCGGAAGAAAAGTTCATGGAGGGTACTCGTTCCTGGCTCGATAATCTGAAGTTGAGATTCTCAGTCGGTACATTGGGTAATGGTAATGTAGATCCCTATAAATTCCTACCCACCATGAGTATTGATAAAACCGGCGTGATTGTAGGCGACGGGCAAGTGAATTATACAAGTTATCCGGGATTGATTCCCAATAATCTGACTTGGGAAAAGGTTACCACATACGATGTGGGTGTAGACGTGGATATGTTTAAAAACCGCCTGACGATAGGATTCGATTGGTACCGCCGTAATACGACTGATATGTATACGGTAGGACCTACGCTTCCGGAAGTGTTGGGTACTACTCAACCCAAAGGCAACTATGCCGATCTGAAAACAAAAGGCTGGGAATTGACCCTTTCATGGAGAGATAATTTCAAACTGGCAGGCAGTGATTTCCATTATGGAGTGAAGTTCATGCTATGGGATAGCCAAAGCTGGATTACCAAATATAACAATGCTACCGGCAAGTTGAGTGATTACTATGAAGGTTACCGCATTGGTGACATTTGGGGATACAACATCGAAGGTTTGTTCACCAGTTATGATGAAATAGCCAACCATGCCGACCAGGATTATATGAAGATTTCCGACTCTAAGATATGGCAACCCGGTGACTTGAAGTTTGCCGATTTGAATGGAGACGGTAAAATTGACAAGGGTGCGCAAACGTTGAGCGATCATGGTGACTTGGTTATTGTCGGCAATGAGGAAGAACGTTATCATTACGGTTTCAATTTGAATGTAGGTTGGAAGGGTATCGGCATTTCCGCTTTCTTCCAAGGCGTAGGAAAAAGAGATTGGTATCCGGGACAGGAAACAGGATTCTTCTGGGGCAAGTACAACCGCCCTTACGGCTACTCACTGAAGATGCATGAGAACCGTTGGACGGAGGAGAATCCTAACCCCAACGCTTATTGGCCCCGTTTGGTGGGATATTCTTCTGAAAATGGCGGACGCCCGATGGGAACGCCGAATAACCGCTATATGCAGGATGCTTCTTACTTGCGTCTGAAAGCGCTGACCGTTGATTATTCATTGCCGCAGGCATGGGTGTCTAAGTTAGGACTGACCGGATTGAAGATTTATTTCACCGGCGAAAATCTCTTCACATTCTCCAATGTATGTGAGAATTTCGACCCTGAAGTGATCAAGGGCGGTGATGTCGATTTGAAAGACCGTAAAGGTGAGGAACAGGGATATAGTTATCCGATGCTGAAAACGTATACGGTAGGATTGAATGTTTCATTCTAAAAAAAGAGGGAAGATTATGAAAAAAATATATTTATATGCAATGGCATTGGGACTGATGTTCGCGTCATGCGAGGATTTCTTGACCGAATATCCCAAAAATAAGATAACGCCTGATGATTTCTTTAAGACAGAGCGCGAGATAAGTCTTTATGCAAATTCTTTTTATGAAAAAGATATGCCGGGAGTCGGCGTGGCTACCGGAGACGGTGTGTCCGATATTATGGAGGTGGTTTCGGTCAGTTCGTATCTGAGCTCGGGTTATGGACCTGACAATCAAGGCGGATGGAGCTGGAGTGACTTACGGAATATCAACTATTTCATTGACCGCCTGAAGCAATCGCCGGTAAGTGACGATATCAAGAACAAATATATGGGATTGGCTAAGTTCTGGCGTGCCAAATTCTATTTCGAGAAAGTGAAAACTTTCGGTGGAGTTCCTTATTACGACTATTGCCTGGAACCTGACGATGAGGCACTGTATAAACCTCGTGACTCAAGAGAGTTCGTAATGGACAAGGTCTTGAATGACCTGAATGAAGCTGTAAAATACCTCACTGACAAAAAAGATGAGACTTGTACAACAGTCACCCGATACGTAGCATTGGCAATGAAGGCGCGCGTATGCTTACATGAAGGTACATTCCGTAAATATCATACGGAAATGAATTTGCCGGATGCGGACAAATGGATCAGGGAGGCGGCTTCGGCTGCAGAGGAGTTGATAAATTCCAAGCAATACAAACTGTTGAATACCGGTGAGGCTGAAAAGGATTACCGCAAATTGTTTACGGCGGAGAACAGAACAGGTGTACGCTCCATTTTGGATGAGACTATTTGGGCACAGGTGTATGATGCCGAATTTCGTCGTTGGCATGATGTGACATGGAAGTACAATTCCGCTACGGCAGGTTCCCGCTGGTCGTTGACCCGTTCATTCGTTAACACTTATTTGATGAGGGACGGTAGCCGTTTTACGGACAAAGCCGGTTATGAGACGATGACTTTCCCACAGGAAGTGAAAGATCGTGATTGCCGTTTGAAGCAGACGATCCGTACTCCGGGTTACAAGCGTATAAGTAAAGATAAGGAAATAACGGTTTTGCCGGATTTCACTATTACATTGAGCGGCTATCACATGATGAAATGGTCTTTGGACGATACATTCTATGATGGTCAGGCGGAAGCCACAAACGCAATGCCTATATTCCGGTATGCCGAAATCTTGCTGATTTATGCAGAAGCTAAAGCCGAACTCGGCGAGTTCACTTCGGATACATGGAACAAAACGATCAAACTGCTGCGTGAACGGGCCGGTGTCAACGGTAAGGAACCTGAAACTGCGGATTCTTATATGCAGGAAACCTACTATCCGGATATAGCGGACAAATATTTGTTGGAAATCAGACGCGAACGCGCCATTGAGCTGATAGCAGAGGACCGTCGTTATGATGACCTGATGCGCTGGAAAGCGGCAGACCTGTTTGCTGCAAACAGAACGAAGTGGGAAGGTATTTACATTCCGAAAGTGAATGAAGGCTACGATTTGGACGGTGACGGAAAGAATGACGTATGTTTTTATAAAGGCACTAAGCCCGGTATTTCAGGAGTCAAGTTCGTGCAGCTTGGCGGTAACCTCACCCTTTCGGGCGAAAAAAGTGGCTATTTGGTTTGGGGAGAAGCTTTCCAACGGGAATGGGATGATAAGAAATATCTTCGCCCTATACCGAGAAATGTCAGGGTTATAAATCCGGCTTTGGAGCAGAATCCGGGTTGGGAAGAGAACTAAGTATATAATTTAGTGATGTGATATAAATGATGTTGATGTATCTAAGAGTACATCTTTCGGCCTCTATCAGTCTATATTTGACTGTCGGATGTAATGTCTTTCTTAAAGCGACAGCAATCGGGCATAAAATAAAAAAATGAAAATAGTGGAAATTATGAAATGGATTATACTTGTTAGCCTGTTCCTCGTTGGCGGAATGGTGAAAGCTCAACATCTTCCGCAATGGTTGGAAAAGGCGGTGGTTTATCAAATCTATCCGGCCTCTTTCAAAGATAGTGATGGTGACGGTATCGGTGATTTGAAAGGAATTGAATCGCAATTGGACTATATCAAGTCCATTGGAGTGAACACGATTTGGATTAGTCCGGTGTTTTCCTCCGAGTTCTTTGATGGTGGGTATGATGTGACAGATTTCTATTCTGTGGACAAGCGTTATGGAACAAATTCCCAGTTGGTGAGTCTTGTTCAGAAAGTACATGAAAAAGGAATGAAAATTTTTATGGATCTTGTGGCAGGACATACCTCGGACAAGCATCCCTGGTTTTTGCAATCAAAGCAGGCTGATAAGAACTTGCAATATAGCGATTATTTCATCTGGACACCTACCAAAGCGGAAAAACCGAAACAGTTTGTTGCCACAGACTGTGAACGTGACGGCAATTACATGGAGAATTTTTTTGATTGCCAGCCAGCACTGAACTATGGGTATGCCAATCCCAATCCGGAGCATCCTTGGGAACAGTCGGTGGACGCTCCCGGCCCGCAAGCGGTTCGGCGTGAATTGAAGAATATTATTTCTTTTTGGATGGATAAAGGTATGGACGGCTTTCGGGTGGATATGGCATACAGCCTGATAAAGAATGATCCGAAGCACATCGAGACAAGCCGTTTATGGAAAGGCGTTAGCACTTGGTTCAAAGAAAAATATCCGGAGGGAGCTTTTATTGCCGAATGGGGAGAACCGACCAATTCTATTGGCGGCGGATTTCATATCGATTTTCTGTTCCATATCGGACGGAAAGGGTATACTTCTCTCTTCTTCAACAAGAAAAAAACGGAAGATATCAATTGCTATTTCGGGTTGGAAGGAGCAGGACAGGTTAAGCAGTTTGTAGAGATGTACCAGAAAGAATATGGAGAAACGAAAGGAAAAGGCTATATCTCCTTGCCGACTTCCAACCATGATATATGGCGTCTGGCTTGCGGAAAACGTACGGACTTGAAACAGTTGAAAGTAGCAATGACTTTCTTGCTGACTATGCCGGGAGTTCCTTGCATCTATTATGGTGATGAAATAGGAATGAAGTATATTGAAGGACTTCCCGACGTGGAGGGTAGCGTGCTTGCTTCGCGGAATCGTGCCGGAAGCCGTACGCCTATGCAGTGGGACGGTTCTGTCAACTTGGGCTTTTCTACTGCTCCCGCAGAAAAGTTGTATATCCCGGTTGACCCGGCAGAGGATGCCCCCACTGTGGAACAACAGCAAGCAGATGAGAACTCTTTGTTGAACTATGTACGTGACGTATTGAAATTGCGTGATTCTTCCAAGGCTTTAGGGAATACAGGAGACTGGAGAATGATCAGTAACGTGGAGCAGCCTTATCCTTTGATCTATTTGCGTGAAGCGGATGGAGAACGTTATTGTGTGGCTGTAAACCCAAGCGCGAAGAAAGTGACGGCGAAGTTTCCGACATTCAACTCCGGAAAGTGGGAAATGGTGTTGGGCGATAAAAAGCAGGCGAAGTATAAAGGCGGTACAACAGAGGACTGCATAAAGATGGCACCCGTATCTGCTGTGATTTTCAAGATTAACGAATAATGCGGATGAGAAATATTGTTCTGGCAATTCTGCTATTCACTTGCGTGTCATTGGCTGCACAAGACAATGGCTGGAAATTGACTGCTACCGACGCCGACGCAGCCTATGTCGGTGCTCCGGTAGCCAATGGCGGTATCGGAATATTACCTTGGAAAGAACCTTTTTCGGTGCGGCATGTCATTCTGAACCATGTATTCGAGAACGGAGGTAAACATGGTGTCAGTCGGGTATTGCGGGGTATAAATCCTTTTTTGCTTTCGCTGAAGGTGGATGATGTGGCCGTTGAGGGGAAGAACATTGCCGGTTGGCGGCAGGAGATTGACATGAAGGCTGCTGCCCACATCACATCGTTTGATGCGCTGAATAAGGTGAAAGTGAGGTATAGTATTCGTGCGTTGAGGAATATGCCTTACGCCGGAATGATTCAGGTAGAAATAAAGGCTCTTGAGAACTGTGCGGTACAGGTGTTGCAGCGGACGGAAGTCCCGAAAGAATACGGTGTGCCCGATACGGTCTATACCAAGATGAAAGGCGGACAAGCCGGGCAGTACGTTGTGAGTGTCAGTGCGCCTTCTCGGTATGGTACGCACAAGGTGACGGGTTCGGCGGGCTTTGTTTATGAAAAGAAAGCGTTCGATTTCCGATTGTTGAAAGAAGCGGGGGCTATATCTATCTCCCGCACATTGCAGAAAGGAGAAACCGTAAAGTTTGCCCTTTTGGGTACGGTATGCTCCACCCGGGATTTTGCCGATCCTTATGGTGAATCCATACGCCAGGTTGTTTATGCCAATTATGAGGGGACGGATCGTTTGCTGGAAGCGCATCAGGCTACCTGGGACGAGCTTTGGGGAGGTGATGTAATTATAGAAGGAGATGAAGAGGCACAGCGCAATGTACGTTTTGCTCTTTATAATCTTTATTCTTTCGGACGGGCAGGAAGCCGTTTGAGCATTCCGCCGATGGGACTTTCGGCACAAGGATATAATGGACATATCTTTTGGGATACGGAATTGTGGATGTATCCGCCGATGCTATTGCTGAATCAAGGGATAGCCCGTTCCATGATGGATTATCGTACCGACCGCATGGAGGGGGCGGCTTGTCGTGCTTATGCCCATGGCTATAAAGGTGTCATGTTCCCTTGGGAGTCGGATGATGCCGGTATGGAGTCCACTCCTGTATGGGCTTTGACCGGACCGTTTGAACATCACATCACAGCCGATGTGGCAATTGCCGCCTGGCATTATTATTGTGTGACGAAAGATCGTGAATGGCTGGTCGAGACAGGCTATCCTTTGCTGAAAGAAGTTGCTGCATTTTGGGAAAGTCGTGTCAGGAAGATGCCCGACGGCGGTTATGCGATAGCCAATGTGGTGGGAGCCAATGAATATGCCAGCGGTGTGACGGATAACGCGTTTACCAATGGTGCGGCTGTTTGCGCCTTGAAGTATGCGGTAAGTGCAGCCGAAGCCTGCGGGGAAGAAGCCCCCGCCGTATGGAACGATATTGCGGAGAATCTGCGCTTTCACTCGTTTGGCAACGGGGTGACGAAAGAGCATGAAAAGTATAAAGGAGCTATGATTAAGCAAGCGGACGTCAATCTGTTGGGCTATCCGCTGGAGGTGGTTACCGATCCTGAAACTTTAAAGAAAGATTTGGAGTATTATGCCGGGAAGATAGATCCGAAGCATGGTCCTGCAATGTCCTATTCTGCTTTCTGTGTGCAGTATGCCCGTTTGGGTGATGCGGATAAAGCCTATGAAATGTTCCGCCGTTCTTATGTCCCTAATTTGCGTCCTCCCTTTGGAGTGTTGGCGGAAACTCCCACCAGTCAGAATCCTTATTTTGCCACAGGTGCAGGAGGATTGCTGCAAGCTGTTATCAACGGCTTTGCCGGGTTAAGGATAACGGAAAACGGGGTGGTGCAACTGCCTTCGGTATTGCCGAAACATTGGACGAAGGTTGTCATAAAAGGAGTGGGTCCTGAAAAAAAAGACTACGTAAGAGAACGAAAATAGAATGTAATCTGTGGTGTGTTGTTTTTACCGGAATCCCTATAAGTCTTCAAAAAGAGGCTTATAGGGATTTGTTTTTAACACAAACGCAATTATTACGGAACGAAAAATGTTCTATCTTTGCTCCGCATTAATAAATAAAGGGTTATTGCAATGAAACAGGTTATAAGAAGACATGTAGCTGTACTGCTGGTCATATTTCTGGTAAGTACAGTTTGGGCGCAACAGGCAAAGTATGTATTTTATTTCATTGGAGATGGAATGGGGGTAAACCAAGTGAATGGTGCTGAGATGTATCTGGCTGAACAGGAAGGGCGTATTGGAGTAAAGCCGCTTTTGTTCACCACATTTCCGGCGGGTACGATGGCAACGACCTTTTCCGCTACCAATTCGGTGACCGATTCTTCTGCGGCGGGTACGGCACTTGCCACCGGAGAGAAAACCTATAACGGTGCTGTCAGTATGGATGATGACAAAAACGTCCTGAGCACCGTTGCCGAAAGAGCGAAGAAAGCCGGCCGGAAAGTGGGCATCGCTACCAGTGTCAGTGTGGACCATGCTACTCCTGCGGCGTTCTATGCCCATCAGCCCAATCGTAGCAGGTATTATGAGATTGCACTTGATTTACCGAAAGCCGGTTTCGACTTCTATGCGGGCAGCGGCTTCCTGAAGCCCACCACGACTGCCGATAAGAAAGAGGCTCCGAACGTTTTTCCTATTATAGAAGAAGCGGGCTACACTATTGCGAGGGGACTGGATGAATACAAGGAAAAAGCTGCGGATGCAAAGAAAATGATACTTATCCAGAAAGAGGGCGCCGAACCCTCCTGCTTGCCTTATGCCATAGACCACGAAGAGGGGGATTTGACTTTGCCTGAGATAACGGAAAGCGCGGTTACCTTTTTGTCTAAAGGAAACAAAAAAGGTTTCTTCCTCATGGTGGAAGGCGGCAAGATAGACTGGGCGTGCCATAGCAACGATCCGGTTACCGTTTTTGAAGAGGTCATCGATTTGGACAATGCGGTGAGGGTTGCTTATGAGTTCTACAAAAAGCATCCGAAGGAAACCCTGATTGTTGTAACTGCCGACCATGAGACCGGTGGCATGGGATTGGGCATCGGGAAATATGAACTGCATCTGAAATCTTTGCTGAATCAGAAGCAATCCCAAGACCTTCTTTCCAAAGCGATTACCGATTTGCGGAAAGATAAGGCCGGAAAAGCTTCATGGAATGAGATAAAGGATTTGCTTACAGAGAAAATGGGCTTTTGGAAAGAACTGCCTTTGACTTGGGAGCAGGAGAAAATGCTTCGTGATGAATATGAACAGTCGTTTGTGAAAAACAAAGTAGTTTTTGAGGAGAGTCTTTATGCAAGGACCGAACCTTTGGCTGCTGCTGCCAGAAAGGTTATGAGCCAGATAGCAATGGTGGGGTGGACCAGTTCCAGTCATACGGCGGGGTATGTGCCTGTGTTTGCGATAGGCGCAGGAGCCGACTTGTTTACCGGCAAGATGGATAATACGGAAATTCCGAAACGTATTGCGAAAGCAGCAGGATATAAGTAAAATGCAATCGGCTATCATTCTGTCATAAAGAGTGGTAGCCGATTGCATTTTGACCTAATCTCTTCCGGTCTCTTATTTCAGATCCTCTTTGATAACCTTGTCCATTTCTTTGATCAGCTTTTTCCGTTTTTGGGCGGATTTCACCTTTTCGTCTTTATAGCCGAGGTCTGTCCGTTCGGCAACGTCTTCGCTCCATTCTTCAAATTCGTTCTTTGCCGGGTGGCCGTTGGGGTCTATGTTCTCTTCGGCAATGGAGTTGTTTCTGTAAATCATATCATCCATAACAATGTTGTTTTTAATGGTTATGATGATAGTACAAGATTCCGCGCAAAAAGTTCCGGTTTCCTGTCTCTTTTCGCAATCATTTAATAAGAATAAACGATTCTTGCAATTTATGGCAGATGTTTATAGCTTCGTTTCTCCTTCAATAAACTCTTCCAGGAAGAGGTTTTCTCCGTCAAATACGGCATACGAGAAGTAATTTATCCAGTCGCCGAGAATCAGTACGCGGGCAGTGGTGCTCAACATCAGGTCCAGCTCAATGTGGCGGTGTCCATAGATGAAGAAGTTGATATTCGGGTGGCTTTTCAGGTAGTCTTTGGTGTACAGCACCAGATGCTCTTCGTTTTCGCCCATGTAGTCGGGTTCTTTTCCGTCTATTCTTTTCAGGCGGCTATGCTTGGCCCACGTCAGTCCAAGTTCTACGCTCCAGCGGGGATGAAGGGCGGAGAATAATGTCTGGAGGCTGCGGCTGTGGAACATGGCTCGCAGCAATTTGAACTTTTTATCCGGATCGCCCAGTCCGTCGCCATGGGCAAGATAGAACTCTTTTCCGTAGATTTCCGTAGTAAGGGGTTCGCGGTGAATGGTTACTCCGCATTCCTTGGTCAGGTAATCCCCGCACCAGATGTCGTGGTTGCCGGTAAAGAAGTGCACTTCCACGCCCATGTCCGTCAGTTCGGACAGTTTGCCGAGAAAGCGGGTGTAGCCTTTGGGCACGACGGTGCGGAACTCGTACCAGAAGTCGAACATGTCTCCCAGCAGATATACGGCGGATGCCTTGTGCTTGATACTGTCGAGAAAGTTGACTAACCGTCTCTCCTGTGTACGTCCATGTTCGATGGCTCGTGAACCCAGGTGTGCGTCTGATAGGAAATATACGTTCTTCATTTATATACTATTCCGTTATTCGTTAGAGAAAGCCCAGTTCCAGTTTCGCTTCTTCACTCATCATGTCTTTGTCCCATTCGGGTTCGAACACCAGGTTGACGGTAGCGGATTCCACTCCGTCTATCGATTCTACTTTCTGGCGGACGTCTTCCATGATGAAGTCTGCCGCAGGGCAGTTGGGGGCTGTCAGGGTCATGTCGATGACTGTCTCACCGCTGTCGGAAACGTCTATTTTATAGATTAGCCCTAAGTCGTATACGTTCACCGGAATCTCCGGGTCGAATACGGTTTTCAGCATGGCTACGATTTTTTCTTCTATTTCAAATTTGGTCATATTCGTACGGTTGTTGGTTTAGCGAAGCAAATCTAAAGATTTTAATTGAAACTACAAAGAATGTGCATGCTACATTACAGCATACCTTCGTCATTGAAACTGTAATATAGTCCGTCTGTAATTATAACGTGGTCAATCATACGGATGTTCATGGTCTGTGCGCCTTTCTGTATGAGTTGCGTTAGCCGGCGGTCGTCGTCGCTGGGGTGCGGGTTTCCCGAAGGGTGGTTGTGCACCAGTGCAATCTGTGTGGCGCGTTGCAGCAACGCTTCGCGCAAAACGCTTCTTACGTCGGCGCTGGTTTGGTCGATGCCGCCCCGGCTGATGCGTACCTTATCTATGACATGGGTTGCCTGGTTGAGCAGAAGTACCCAGAATTCTTCGATGGTGAGGTCGCACAGCAACGGGTGGAAAATTTCATAAATATCATTGGACGAACGTATGACGGTGTGTTCCGGATGTTCTTGCAGTTTTCTGCGTTTTCCCAGTTCAAGGGCTGCCATGATGGTTATGCTTTTGGCGGGTCCAAGCCCTTTGAAACGGGAGAAATCGTGCACTTCCCATTTCCCTAACCGGTTCAGGTCATTGTTGCAGCAGGCAAGTGTCCGCTGCATCAGTGTAACGGCGCTCTCTTCGGTGTTTCCGGAACCGATAAGTATTGCCAGCAGTTCTGCATCGCTAAGGGCTTCTGCGCCTTTTAGCATCATTTTCTCCCGCGGGCGGTCTTCTATTGCCCACTGGTTGATTGTTAATTTCTTCATTTCTTTTTTCTTTACCGACTGCCGGCACTTGCCGTTCATCACTTGTAAAAGTTCTTTTTGAATGCTTCGAACTCATCTTTGCCGAGTATGCAGCGGTTCCACCAGGCTCTCCAGAATCCGGTTCCATATCCGATGAGCTGGATGAAGGATGCGGCAATGGAATAAAGGCCGATGCGCAGGCTCTTGTTTTGAATGGCGGAGTCTGTGCAGACGAGCAGTGCATATAGCGCAACCGGTAGGAGGCTGTATAGGCAAAAAGGTGCGCTTGCCAGTAGCACCACTACTCCCAGAGTGAATGTGGCGGGCAGCAGATGCACGATTTTCAAGGAGTCGGGATGTTTCTTGTAGAGGTTGATGCGGGCAATGCCGGAATTGTGCACTTGCTTGAAGAATTTCTTCAGGTCCGTCCGTCGTTTGTGATATACCCATGCTCCGGGAAACAGCCTGCACCTGTATCCGCCTTTGAAGATGCGGATGCTGAAATCTATGTCTTCTCCAAAACGCATCCGGGAGAAGCCGCCGAGTGCTTCGTAGACCTCGCGGCGTACTCCCATATTGAAGCTTCTCGGATAGAACTTGTCCATTTTCTTTTTCCCGCCGCGAATACCGCCGGTGGTGAAGAATGAAGTCATGGAGTAGTTGATGGCTTTTTGCACATCGGTAAAAGAGGCATGTGCGCGGTCGGGTCCGCCAAAGGCGTCGGCAGGAGTTTCCTGTAATTCTTTTTCCACTTCCTGAAAGTAATCTTCGGGAAGGATGCAGTCGGAGTCCAGTATTATCAGGTATTCTCCCCGGCTGCGTTCTGCGCCATAATTGCGTGTTTGCCCCGGGCCGGAATTGGGCTTGGAGTAGTAGCGGATGTTCAGAATGTCCTGATAACGGTCTGCGACATTTTTGCAGGGAACGGAAGAGCCGTCTTCTACGATGATGACTTCGAAATCCTTGAAACTTTGCCGGGTCAGGCTTTGCAAAAGCTCGTCCACCTCGTCGGGGCGGTTGTATACGGGAATGATAACGGAATATCGCATGTCTCTGTCTCTTTTTATCGGGTTACGGGAGATGATGCTGCAAAGATACGTTTTTATTTGGTGATAGGTTGTTGTTTTGCCGCACATTCAGATTGTTATTTTTTGTGCACGTCCTTCTTCGCAAAGTTTAAAAATGAGAATTATCTGTCACGCTGTCACATTACGGGGGTATGACGCTGATTGTATGTGTGTTGCGTTGTGACGGATGAGTGTGACGGATAAGATTGTTTACAGTTATCTGTCACGCAGTGTGTCGTCCTGATTTGGTTGACCGGTTTAACTTCTTAATCCTGTATTTGGTTGTCTTAGTCCATTACTTAAAACGGCTTGGATGCGTATTCATATCGGCATAGGAAGAAGCGGCGGTTCATTATGCAGCATTCCGCCATGCTTAGGGAAAATATTTGTTTCTCAGGTAGATACTGGCAGTTTCTCCGGGGTAAACTGGGAGTTCTAACGTACGCAACTAAGAGTTTCATTAGGGTAAACTGGGAGTTCCTGCCGCTGAAACTGTCAATGTCCTGCAGGCTTGTCTAAACGGAAAAGGGGCTGAATCTCGTTTTGAGACAGCCCCTTCAAATATTTAAAGGATAGACTTATGCTTTTACGCGGCCTACGTATGAACCGTCGCGAGTGTCGATTTCGATGGTTTCACCTTCGTTGATGAACAACGGTACACGTACGGTTGCACCAGATTCTACTGTTGCAGGTTTCAGGGTGTTGGTAGCTGTGTCGCCTTTCAAGCCCGGTTCGGTGTAAGTAATCTTCATCTGAACCTTCACAGGTACGTCAGCGTACAGAACTGTCTCGGTAGAGGCGTCGGATACAACATCCACAATCATTCCTTCCAGCAGGAAGTCCACACCGTTGATCAAGTCGTGGGCGATAGGAATTTGGTCGAAAGTTTCCTGGTTCATGAACTGGTAGTTGTCACCGTCATGATAGAGGTATTGGTGCGGACGGCGTTCTACACGTACGTCTTCCAGCTTTTCACCGATGTTGAAACGACGTTCCAGAACGTAGCCGTTGACTACATCTTTCAGCTTGGTACGCATGAAAGTATTACCTTTTCCCGGCTTTACATGCAGGAAGTCAATGCAGAAATAGAGCTTGCCGTCCATGCGGATGCAAGTTCCGATTTTAATGTCTTGGGCATTAATCATACTTTATAGTCTTTATTATTATTATGTTATTAAGATGTTTCCCTTGATTTGCGAGTGCAAAAGTAATGGAAATCGGTAAAAAACACAAAAAGTTTTGAGATAAAATGAGTTATCTCTTGGTTATTTTAGAAAAAGTCTCTATTTTTGCAGCCCGATTACGTAGAATAATAACATAAAACAAGATACAGTAATGAAAAGAACATTTCAACCCTCTAACAGAAAGAGAAAAAACAAACATGGGTTCCGTGAGAGAATGGCTACAGCTAATGGTCGCAGAGTATTGGCCGCACGTCGTGCTAAAGGCAGAAAGAAACTGACTGTTTCTGACGAATACAACGGAGTGAAAGCATAAGTCATTCCCTATTAATTAGAAAATAAGAAAGCCGCAAAGGACTGGTGACAGTGTTTTGCGGTTTTTCTTTTGTGAAACTTTCAAGAAAACATCATTGCAATGCGCCCAAATTGCATTATCTTTGTGCCAAAAGCGAAGATAAACCGCATCCCGGCATAAAAAATGAACAAGTTCATTTTATTCTGCTCTCGGTTTGCATTATCTTTGCACCAAATTGTAGTGATTATGACTATAAAGGATTTTTTTTCTTTCCGGCAGAACAAGTACTTCTGGATAAACATCGCGGCAATGATTGTTGTAGTGGGATTGTTGCTGTTCGGGACATTGAAAGGAATAGATATATACACTCATCATGGTGAGGCTGTGGTGGTGCCTGACGTAAAAGGCATGACGGTGGGAGAAGCCGGAAAGGTGTTTGAAAACAAAGGACTGGCTTGCGTCATTTCCGATTCTACCTATGTGAAAGACAAACCCGCAGGCTGCATTTTGGACTATAATCCGGCTGCCGGACAAAAGGTGAAAGAAGGCCGGATCATTTATCTGACAATCAATGCCATCAATATACCCTTGCAAGCGGTTCCCGATGTAGCGGACAACAGTTCGTTGCGTCAGGCGGAAGCGCGTATCCTGGCCTCCGGATTTAAGTTGAACGACATTGAGTACATGGCAGGCGAGAAGGACTGGGTGTATGGTGTGAAGTATCAGGACCGCGTTCTTGCCATGGGCGAAAAAGTGCCTATGGGCGCAACGCTGACTTTGATGGTCGGCAATGGCGGAGAGGAAATGCAGGAAGGTGATTCCCTGTCTGCGGATGAAGGCGCAGAACCGCGGGAGGTTGTTACGTCCGAAAGTTCTGCAGCCGATGAGTCTTGGTTCTGAAGTTAAACGTAAGTGCGCGCGAATGAGGGTGTCTTTAATTCTTAAAAAGGACAAATGATGATCGAAGAGTTACCGGACGACATAGAGAACGATGTACTGGACGATATAGAACCTGTCGGTGATGAGTCGCAGCTTTACGAGCACTTCCGCGTTGTTGTGGACAAAGGGCAGGAGATGATGCGTGTGGACAAGTATCTGTTCGACCGCCTGACTAATGCTTCGCGTAACCGTATACAGAAGGCTGCCGATGCCGGGTTTGTAATGGCAAATGATAAACCTGTCAAGAGCAGTTACAAGGTAAAACCGCTGGACGTGATAACGGTTATGATGGATCGTCCCCGCTATGAAAACGAGGTTATTCCCGAAGACATTCCCCTTAATATAGTCTATGAAGACAAGTTCCTTATGGTGGTTAACAAACCGGCCGGGCTGGTGGTGCATCCCGGACATGGCAACTATCATGGCACGCTTGTCAATGCCATTGCCTGGCACATGAAAGATATTCCCGATTATGATGCCAATGACCCGCACGTGGGGCTTGTGCACCGTATCGATAAAGATACATCCGGCTTGCTGGTGATTGCCAAAACACCGGATGCAAAAACCAATCTCGGCCTCCAATTTTTCAATAAAACCACTAAACGCCGTTATCGTGCTCTCGTCTGGGGGAATGTGGAGCAGGACGAAGGTACGATTGTAGGCAACGTGGGGCGTAATCCTAAAGACCGTATGCAGATGACCGTCCTTCCCGACGACCAGGGTAAGCATGCCGTTACCCACTACCGGGTGTTGGAACGTTTGGGATATGTGACCCTTGTGGAGTGTGTCCTCGAAACAGGGCGCACCCATCAAATTCGTGTGCACATGAAGCACATCGGGCATGTCCTTTTCAATGATGAACGCTATGGCGGCCATGAGATTCTGAAAGGAACGCATTTTGCCAAATACAAACAGTTTGTAAACAATTGCTTCGATACTTGTCCGCGGCAGGCATTGCATGCCATGACGCTGGGGTTTGTGCATCCCGTTACCGGAGAAGAAATGTACTTTACCTCGGAACTGCCGGATGACATGACCCGGCTGATTGATAAGTGGAGAGGCTACATTAGTAATAGAGAATTAGAATGAAACGCACAATTGCTATTGCATGTGGGGGGGATACTTCCGAATTTGAGGTTTCCCTGCGCAGCGCACAAGGAATTTACTCCTTCATCGACAAGGAGAAATATACATTATATATTGTAGAGATGCATGGGCTGGACTGGCATGTGCAGCTTCCCGACGGGACAAAGACTCCTGTGGACCGCAATGACTTCAGTTTCAGGCTGGGGGGGGAGAAGGTGGTATTCGACTTTGTATATATCACCATTCATGGCACTCCGGGTGAGGACGGACGCTTGCAGGGGTATTTAGATATGCTTCATATACCCTATTCTTGCTGTGGAGTGCTTGCGGCTGCACTGACCTATGATAAGTTTGCCTGTAATCAATATCTGAAAGCTTTCGGTGTGCGTATCGCCGACTCTCTGCTGCTCCGTCAGGGACAGTCGGTTTCCGATGAAGACGTAATTGGTAAGATAGGGCTGCCCTGCTTCATCAAACCCAGTCTGGGAGGTTCCAGTTTCGGCGTGACAAAGGTCAAAACAAGGGAAGAGATACAGCCTGCCATTGAGAAGGCTTTCAAAGAAGCCAGGGAGGTATTGGTGGAGGCTTTCATGCAAGGTACGGAAATTACCTGCGGCTGCTATAAAACCAAAGAAAAGTCTGTGGTATTTCCCATTACGGAAGTGGTGTCGCATAATGAGTATTTTGACTATAAAGCCAAATATAACGGTGAGTCGGATGAGATAACTCCGGCGCGTATTCCCGACGAATTGCGCGATCGTGTGCAGAAGCTCACTTCCGCCATTTATGATATCCTCGGCGCTGCCGGAATTATCCGTGTGGATTATATCATCACCGAAGGAGAGAAGATAAATCTGCTGGAGGTGAACACCACTCCGGGCATGACTGCCACCAGTTTTATCCCGCAGCAGGTGCGCGCGGCAAACTTGGATATAAAAGATGTAATGACAGATATAATAGAAAACCAATTTTAGATATTGACAGTTTGGTGCCAACCGGCTATTAGATGCCCGTTTATTAGTCTTGGAACCGAATGTTGATTGTTTGAAATTTAAAATTGCATATCATGGAATTTGAAGAAATCCGCCCTTATCATGACGAAGAACTGCCTCAGATCTTTGAGGAATTAATTGCTGACCCGGCGTTCCAACAAGTGGCTTGCGCCGTTATGCCGGGTGTCCCTTTTGAAGCTATCGCGCAAAAAATGCGCGCAAGCAAGACCAAGCAGGAGTTTCAGGAGAACCTCTGCTATGGAATCCTGCATAAGTTGGCCAAGGATACCACAGACGGACTGATATTGGAAAGCATGGCTGTGCTGAACAAACAGTCTGCCTATACCTATGTTTCCAATCACAGAGACATCATTCTTGATTCCGGCTTTTTGTCTGTTCTTCTGGTGGAACAGGGACTGGATACCGTAGAAATCGCCATCGGTGATAATCTGCTGATTTATCCTTGGATCAAGAAACTGGTCCGCATCAATAAATGCTTCACCGTACAGCGTGCGCTTACCATGCGCCAGATGCTGGAATCGTCCATTCGCATGTCGCGCTATATGCACTATACCATTGCGGAGAAGAAACAGTCCATCTGGATCGCCCAACGTGAGGGGCGTGCCAAGGACTCCAATGACGTCACACAGGATAGTGTGCTGAAAATGTTGTCAATGGGCGGCGACGGAGATATCATTACCAACCTTCAGGAACTGAACATCGTTCCGCTTTCCATTTCGTATGAATACGATCCTTGTGATTTCCTGAAGGCGCAGGAATTCCAGTTGAAGCGCGACATTCCTGATTTCAAGAAAACTACGGATGATGACCTGCTGAATATGCAGACCGGGCTTCTGGGATATAAAGGGCGTGTATGTTTCCGCATGGCATCCTGTATTAATGAGGATCTGGCCAAACTGGACAGGACATTGCCTAAACCGGAACTGTTTGTGGCTATATCTGCCTTGATTGATAAGCGTATTCATGCCAACTATCGTATTTTTGCCAATAATTATGTGGCTCACGACCTGTTGTATAATGCGGAGGAATTTGCCGACCATTATACGGCGGAGGATAGGAAACGCTTTACAAGTTATATTGACACCCAGTTGGAACGTATCACGATTCCCAATAAGGATGTGGACTTCCTGCGTGAGAAGTTGCTGCTGATGTATGCCAACCCGTTGACAAACCATCTGGTTGCGACTAAATAAGAAGTCATTGGCGGTTTTTATGGTAGTAGTGAAGGAGGGAGTCTTAATCGCGTGGAACGAGTGAATGTGAAAAGATACTGTCGTGGATTGTTGGTTGCCGTATTGGCCTGCTTGTTGGCGGCATGCGGTGATGACTATTATTATCCTTCTGTGCGGCAGGATTTCCTGACTGCATTTTCCGGTGCGGACGGAAGGCTGGAGACGGTGCTCACCGATGAAGGCGAGACCTTTCGGGTTGTTGAGGATGCGTCCGGCATGCGTGTTGGTGTGGATGCCGCTATCCGTATAGTGGCCAATTATGAGACATTGACAACTGACGATAAAGTTGCAGGCGTTAAACTGTATGCTTTATTGCAGGCGATTTCTCCTGTCCCTTTAGCGGCTGATGAGTTTGAAGAGGGCGTGAAGACGGAGCCTTCGGAGGTGCAGAGCATTTGGTTGGGGCATGATTATCTGAATATAATCTTGAAAGTAAAGCAGCAAGGGAAACATCTTTTTCATTTTGTGGAGGATGAGGTTTCTGTGGATGAAGCGAGTGGGCGTGCCAAAGTGCGGCTGACTTTGTTCCATGATGTGACCAGTGCCACGCAAGATTATAGCAAACGCGCTTATCTGTCTGTCCCCTTAAAGCAGTATATGATTGACGGTGTGCAGGGAGTGGATGTCTTTTTTAGTGTTTATACTTACTCCGGCCGCCTCAAAACCTATATTTTGGATGAAACAGGGCTCCATGTGGAGGAGTGATTCTATTTCTATACATTATATATAAGAGGATAGGCCATCGGAGTTTTGGCATATCCTCTTTTCTTTTTTAAAGGTTGTTGTGGTGGCAGGGATCGGCAATGGTCAGCTCAATACCCATCTCCTCTATGCGTAGGGCGGTGGAGGGGGGGATTTTGGAGTCGGTGATGATATGGTCGATGTCTTCCATATCGGCTATTTTGCTGAAGCCGCGCCGTCCGAACTTGGAGGAGTCTGCCAGCACAATTGTTTTTTGTGCGGTTTGCATCATCACGCGGTTGAGGCTTGCTTCCATCATATTGGTGGTGGTGATGCCGAAGTCGAGGTCAATGCCGTCCACACCGATGAATAATTTGCTGCACGAGAAGTCTGCCAGTATGTTTTCCGCATATTTCCCCACAACGGAGAGGCTGCTGTGCCGTAGAATTCCGCCAAGCTGGATGATGCATATGTTTTTCTCGCTTGCCAAGATGTTTGAGACCTCCATGGAAGCGGTGATGACGGTCAGCTCGTCTGCCGGAGCTATGCTGCGTGCAAGCGCGTGCATGGTTGTGCCCGACGCTATCAGGATGGAATCCTTGGGGGCGATTAGGTTGGCGGCTTTCATTCCTATCAGCCGCTTTTCCTCAACATATAATTTTTCTTTCTCGCTGACGTTCCGATTGTCGATATAAGGGTCTATCAGGATTGCCTTTCCATGATTCCGATACAGTTTCTTTTCTCTTTCGAGATCGGTCAAATCCTTTCGTATCGTAACTGACGAAACGTTGAGATGCGTAGCTAAATCTGTTACTAAAATAGAATCGTGTTGCATTAATAGCTCTAATATGAGAGCCTGCCTTTCTTCTTTTGTCATAATCGGTCTGGAAATTGTATTTTATGCGCTAATATACTTGAAAAAAATAGTATAAAGAAACTCTCAATGCTAAGAAATGGTAAAACGTCCGTTTGGTAGTGCTTTCTTTTGAAATGTAAGCTGAATCGGAGCTTTTTGGGACGAAACTTCTCGTTTGAAGAGTTTTTTTCTGGTTTTTAGCAAAAAAATAAAGAAAAAGTTTCGCTATTATAAAAATAGAATTTATATTTGTTGCGAAATGAAACCTGAGTTGTTTTGGTAAGAAAGAAAAGTGACTGTTGCATGGATCTTGAATCCCAAACAATATTAACTAATATTATAAGAGGCATGGTACTTAATAGCGGAACTAACGAATTTGATATCATTATTATTGGTGGAGGTGCAACCGGAGCCGGTACGGCAAGAGACTGTTCCTTGCGTGGAATGCGTGTCTTGCTTGTGGAGCGCTTCGATTTTGCCGCCGGTGCTACCGGGCGCAATCATGGATTGCTTCATAGTGGCGCCCGTTACGCGGTGACTGATAGAGAATCGGCCGCTGAATGTATTAAAGAGAATATGATTCTTCGGAAGATAGCACGTCATTGCGTGGAAGAAAACGGCGGTTTGTTTATCTCTCTTCCGGAAGATGATCTTTCCTATCAGAACCTGTTTGTGGAGTCCTGCCGGGCGGCAGGTATTAATGCCGAGACGATTGACCCGGCCGAGGCGAGACTGATAGAGCCTTCTGTGAATCCTTCAATAATCGGTGCGGTGAAAGTTCCCGACGGCTCGATAGATCCTTTCAGGCTGACTTTGGCAAACGTCATCGACGCTAAAGCTCATGGTGCAAAAGTATTGGTATACCATGAAGTGACAGCTTTGATTCGGGAACAGGGGGCCATTGTGGGAGTCACCGTATTTAATCATAAAACAAAGACTGAACATAATTATTATGCACCTCTGACTATCAATGCGGGAGGTATCTGGGGACATGGCATTGCTGCAAAAGCAGGCATAAGGGTGGACATGTTCCCTGCGAAAGGCTCATTGTTGATTTTTGGGCATCGAATCAATAATGTTGTGCTGAATCGCTGCCGCAAGCCCGCCAATGCGGACATTCTCGTTCCGGGGGATACAATCTGCCTGATTGGAACGACTTCAAGTCGTGTGGGTTTTGACGAGGTGGATGATGTGAGGGTTACGTCGGAAGAAGTTGACCTGCTGTTGTCGGAAGGTGAAAAGCTGGCTCCTGCATTGGCAACAACCCGTATTCTGCGTGCATACGCCGGCGTTCGTCCGCTGGTGGCTGCCGACAATGATCCTTCCGGCCGTAACATCAGCCGCGGCATCGTATTGCTGGATCATGAGACACGTGACGGTGTGGCGGGTTTTGTAACTATTACCGGCGGCAAGTTGATGACTTACCGCTTGATGGCGGAGTGGGCTACGGATCTGGCCTGCAAGAAACTTGGTGTTGATAAGCCTTGTACTACCATGAATGAACCTCTTCCCGGTTCGCGAATGGAAGAAGGAGAGTCCAATGGCAGGCAGGTAGTGGCTGATCAGCCTAAACGTTCTTCGGTTGGGCGTCATGGTGAAATGGCTGCAAAGATTGCGTCGGAAAGCAAGTATGATAATAGTCTGGTTTGCGAGTGTGAAGATGTTACAGTGGGCGAGGTCAACTATGCGGTGAACGAGCTTGATGTGCACAACCTGATAGACTTGCGTCGTCGCACGCGTGTCGGTATGGGGACATGTCAGGGAGAACTTTGTGCTTGTCGTGCGGCAGGTTTGTTGGGCGAGGCGCATAATTGTTCGCAGAAGGCGAAAGATGATTTGGCTTCGTTCCTGAATGAACGTTGGAAAGGATTGTATCCTGTGGCGTGGGGCGAGGCGTTGCGCGAAAGCGAATATACCCAGTGGATATATAGCGGAGTTTGTGGAATGGAATAAAATGAATAAAGATGAAATTTGATGTTTTAATAATAGGCGGAGGACTTGCCGGCTTGACATGTGGAATCCGTTTGCAAAAGAACGGTGTGAAATGTGCTATTGTTTCCACCGGACAAAGTGCGTTGCACTTTTCTTCGGGTTCGTTTGATTTGCTTAATGAGCTTCCTGACGGTACGAAGGTGGATAATCCCATGGCTGCTGTTGGGAAAGTCAGTGCGAATCATCCTTATGCCAAATTGGGTAGCGAGTTTGCATATTATGTTCATGAGGCAAAGCAGCAGTTCCTTGATTTGGGGATTGAGGTGGCCGGTGATGCTGAACAGAACCATTTGCGCATAACCCCTATGGGTACATTGAAACCGACTTGGCTGACTTTCTCCGATTTTACGCCTTTCTCATCGGTAAGTGACATGGCCGGCAAGAAGATTCGGGTTGTCAATATGGCCGGATTCCTTGACTTCAATACGAAGTTTGTCGCTGACAGCTTTGAGAAGTATGGGGCAAAGTGCCAGATTTCTTCCATAAATCTTCCTGAACTGGAAAGACTGCGGATTAGTCCGACAGAAATGCGATCCACTAATATTGCCAGAGTTTTGGAGAATGAAAAAACGCTTGAGGCCTTGATAATGGAATTGGCAGGAACGGTTTCCGGTTTCGATGTGGTTGCTTTGCCTGCCGTATTCGGACTTTCGTCTGTGGCGCCGGTAAGGAGACTGAAAGAAGCGTTGAATATTCCGGTATGGCTGATACCGACAATGCCGCCGTCTGTTCCCGGTATTCGTGCACAGCAACAGCTCCGTCGTTCTTTTGAAGAACTGGGGGGAGTGTATATGCTGGGTGATACAGTGGTGAAAGCAGATTTTAAGGGCAACAAGGTGCAATCGGTATATTCCGTCAATCATGGGGATATTTCATTTGTGGCGGAAAACTTTGTTCTGGCTTCGGGAAGTTATTTCAGCAACGGATTGATTGCGCAACCCGATAAAGTTATCGAGCCGGTCTTCGGCAGTGATGTCGATTTTACTCCCGGACGTGACAGTTGGTATGACAAGTCGTTCTTCAATAAACAGAATTATATGACATTCGGCGTAGCTACCGATGAAAAGTTGCGGATAAAGATCAAGGGCGATGTACAACAGAATCTGTTTGCGGTCGGATCTGTTTTAGGCGGCTCCAATACAATACACGAGGGCTGCGGTGCAGGTGTCTCTATGCTTACGGCATTATATGTAGCGGATAACTTAATAAATGGATGAGATCATGAATATGCAGCAGAACAATATAAGCGAGAACAATTTTGAGCAATGCATAAAATGTACTGTTTGTACAGTGTATTGTCCGGTTATTCCGGTGAACCCCAAGTATCCCGGTCCGAAGCAAGCCGGTCCGGACGAGGAGCGCCTTCGCTTGAAAAGAGGTGAATATTTTGATGAGGCGCTGAAATATTGTTTGAATTGTAAACGTTGTGAAGTGGCTTGCCCGTCGAATGTGAAGATTGGAGACATCATTCAGCTGGCACGCATCAAATATAGCAAGAAAAAACCGGCATTGCGTGATATCATGTTGGCCAATACGGATTTCGTGGGCACTATGGCATCTGCTTTCGCTCCTGTGGTAAATGCCACATTGTCTTTGAAACCGGTGAAAATGGTGATGGATGGAGCGTTGAAGATAGATCATCGTCGTGTCTTTCCGAAATATTCTTCCCAGACATTCGAAAGTTGGTTCAAGAAGAATGTAATGGCTTTGCAAGAGAACTATAAGAAACATGTGACTTTCTTCCATGGCTGTTACATCAATTATAATTTCCCCCAACTGGGTAAGGACATGGTGAGTGTGTTCAATGCGATAGGCTATGGAGTGCATTTGCTTGAAAAGGAGAAATGTTGCGGGGTGGCTTTGATTTCCAACGGCTTGATAAATCAAGCGCGTAAGCAGGCTGAGTCCAATCTCCGTTCCGTTCGTAAGTCTGTTCTGGAGGACAAGCGTCCTGTTATCGGAGCCTCGTCAACCTGTATTTTCACGATGCGCGATGAATATCCTCATTTACTTGGAATTGACAATGCAGATGTGCGCGACAGCATAGAGCTGGCCACCCGTTTTATTTTCCGTTTGCTTGAGGAAGGAAACGTAAAGTTGAAATTCCGGAATGATGTGAAGATGAAGATAGCCTATCATACGCCTTGCCATATGGAAAAATTGGGTTGGGCATATTATTCCATTGCTTTATTGCGCAGTATTCCCAATGTGGATCTTACCGTACTGAACTCTCAGTGTTGCGGAATTGCGGGCACATATGGATTTAAAAAAGAAAACTACGAAACATCACAGGGAATAGGCGCTTCATTGTTTAACCAGATAGAAGAAGTGGCAGCGGATTTTGTGGCTACCGATTGTGAAACCTGCAAATGGCAGATTGAAATGTCTACTTCGGCAAAAGTAAAACACCCCATCTCGGTACTTGCGGAAGCTCTGGATTTAGAAGAAACCAGTAAATTGAATTGTAATAAATAATATTATCATTAAATCTTTGTACTATGTGGAATTTTTTGGCACCACCTGCTTACAAGCAGGAGTTACCGGCAGAGAAGATTGACTCTGTATATAAGAGTTATCGCTGGCAGGTCTTCTTAGGCATTTTTATTGGTTACGCAGGTTTTTATATTGTGCGTAAGAACTTTTCAATGGCTATCCCGGAACTTGGCCAGTTTGGTTTTGAAAAAGGAGAATTGAGCATCGTGCTTTCTATGAATGCGGTTGCTTATGCTTTGTCCAAGTTTTTAATGGGAAGCGTGTCCGATCGTAGCAATGCGCGTGTATTCCTACCATTAGGATTGGTTTTGGCGGCTGTTTCCATGATGTTTATGATTGTACCGGTACAATTCTTCGGTCCGGAACAAAAATCATTGGCTATCATTGTAATGGCTGTCCTGAATTTTTTGGTAGGTTGGTTCAACGGTATGGGATGGCCTCCTTGCGGACGGGTCATGACACACTGGTTTTCAGTGACCGAACGGGGAACAATGATGTCCATTTGGAACTGCGCCCATAACGTGGGCGGTGCGTTGGTAGGCCCAATGGCTGTTTATGGCGCACTGTGGTTTGGCTCTTGGTTCTATGGGGTTGATTCATCCCGTTACTTTCTCATCGGTACGTATGTTTTCCCGGCAGCGGTAGCTATCCTCGTGGCGTTAGTGGCATATTGCCTGATACGTGATACTCCTCAATCCTGCGGACTTCCTTCCATTGAGAAATACCGCAATGATTATCCTAAGAATTATAGCGAAAAACAGGAAGAAGTGCTGACGGCTAAAGAAATCTTCTTTAAGCATGTGTTCAACAACAAAATGCTTTGGTACATTGCTATCGCCAATGCCTTTGTCTATATGGTGCGTTACGGTTGCTTGGACTGGGCTCCGACGTTCCTGAAAGAGGCCCAGGGCTATGATATCAAGCAAGCGGGGTGGGCATATTTTGCCTATGAGTTTGCGGCAATACCCGGAACACTGGTTTGCGGTTGGCTGAGTGATAAGGTATTTAAGGGTGGGCGTGCTATGACTACTATCATCTTTATGGCTATTGTAGCGGTATTTATCTTCCTCTATTGGCAGTGTTCCGACAACTATATGATTGTGACTTTGTCTCTGATTGCTATCGGTTTCTTTATCTATGGGCCGGTAATGTTGATTGGAGTTCAGGCGCTTGATCTTGCTCCTAAGAATGCTGCCGGTACGGCTGCCGGACTTACCGGGTTCTTCGGCTACTTCTTCGGAACGGCTATTCTGGCCAATGTAGTCCTCGGTTATGTAGCTGAAATGGCCGGTTGGGACTGGACTTTCATCTTGCTGCTCATCGCTTGTGCTTTGTCCATCCTATTGATGTCTTTCACTTATAAAGACGAAAAAGCATTACTTGCGGAAAGAAATAAGAAATAATCTTTTTAAGATAATATAGAATGATTTTAAACCAGTATTTACCTTAAAAATTAAACTATGTTGAAGAATCCAATCAGATTGAGCGCAACCTTATTAGGTATGGCTTTAGTAGCTTTCACTTCCTGTGAAGACCAAGATTTTACAGATGTGAATAATGATGCAACACGTGTTGAAGTAAACACAATCTCAGCCGAAATGGCAAAAGTACGCGACTATGTACCCGATTACGCTGTAATGGCTCATCGCGGTTCAACATTCTGGGCGCCGGAAGAAACGGAATCAGCATGGCGCTGGGCACGCGAAATGGGTGCGGATTATCTTGAATCCGATCTTCAGTGCACGAAGGACGGTGTGATCCTTGCGAACCATGATGACAATTTGAAACGTACCACTAACATTGAGAATGTGTATAGCGAACTTGTTCCGGCAACGCGTAAAGCCTTTTACATGCGTCATGGAATGAGCGAGGAAGAGGCAGAAAAATTGGTTGCCGCTGATAAGGCAAGTTTCCGTCCCTATTATGCGATGTCTTATATGTACGAAGAATTACTGGCTCTGGATGCCGGCAGTTGGTTCAATGAGACAAGTATTGAGCAAGCCCGCAAGTCATTTGCCGAAAAACATCAATATGTTTCCGCCCTTGAAGACCAGATTCGTTACGCCGAAGGCAAAATGCTGAAACGCGGTTCTGATGGTGAACGCATATACACTGTCACCGGCACTTGGGATCCGGACAAACCCCGGGATTGCTTGACATATAAATTTGAATATGTGGATGATCCGCAGGATACAGGTAACCGTCCGGGTATTTATATCGAGTTTAAGGAGTCCTGGCTGAATCCTTCGGACTTTGAAAAGCGTGTTTACAATAAATTGGACGAACTTGGTTGGAACATTATTACGAAACCTTGTGATGGAGAACCTTTCTATAAGAACAATAAAGTAAATGTAGGCAATACCAATGGTAAGGTGATTCTTCAGACATTCTCTCTTGAAAGTCTTCGCCGCACAGCAGACGAATTCCAGGGTAAAATACCTATGTGTTTCTTGTTGTGGGAAGGTAACGGCGCCACCGACTTGAAGTATGACACGCCTCAGGGATATGCCTCTTTCATCAATCTTGGTTTGGAATATAAGGCTCACATTATCGGCCCTTGCATTGCGGGAGCTCCTAATAACTATCCGGAGATGAACGCCCCATGGCAGGCCTATCTGATCAAGAAATCCGGCATGTTGAATCATCCGTACTCATTCGACTCTTATGCGCAAATGGGTAAGTATTTCGGACAATACAACTGGGGAAATACTGTACAATATGACGATGTTCTGCATGGTATCTATGGTGACGGTCTGTTCACTAACCGTTCGGAAATGAGTCTGAAATATTTAATTGACAATGGTCTGCGCAAAGCGCCTGCTCCTCAAACGGTTCCGGATGCAGTTGAGACACTTGAAAGACTTGGTTATTAATTAATTTATTAACACTAATACAGATTATATTATATGAAAAAATATATTTTAATGCCGGTATTGGCTGCATTGTCACTGTCAGGATCGGTAATCCAAGCTCAGGACTTTGATAATAATCCGGTTGTTAATGTTAGCAACAGTAAGGAAAACTTGAACTTTACGATTGGTGCTCGTTTCATGATGGACGGTGCATACTATCATTCGGACTTCACTCCGGTAAAATCGGGAGCAGCCATTACTGATGCGCGTATCCGTACTTCAATGAGTTATGAAGACTGGTACTTCTATGCAGATTTTGACTTCTCCAAAGGTAAATTCTCACAGAAGAATATTTTCCTGCAATACTCGCTGGAAGGTGCAAAAGGTACTCACCGCTTTAAAGCCGGTTATTACAACAATCCGGTTTCAATGGCAAATAATACCAGCCGCGGAAGCCTGCACTTTATCTCCCGTTCGGCCGCAGCCAATGCTTTTTCGCCTTCTCGTGAGTTGGGTCTGAGCTATATTTTCTATAATGACCATTTCTTTGCAAATCAGGGTGTATTTGCCGAAAACAAATACAACGATCAGCCGTCAGGCTATCAGGGCATGTCATTGGGTGGCCGTTGGGTATGGCGTCCTATCAATAATGATGACAGGACATTCCACTTAGGAGCTGCTTTCCGTTATGCTAATATTGCTACCGGCACAGTAGAGAACAATGTCCTGAAAACCGAACTGGATATGGGATCTTCATTGGAAACTTACGTAGACGCTACTCAGGATTTCTTATCGGCCAAGTTGCCATGGGCAAAAAATGTGTATGATGTGGGTGCTGAGTTCTTGTATAAGACAGATGACTTTTTTGCCCGCGGCGAATACATGTACAAACATGTGACGAAAAAACGTGATGACCAGGCTTTGTTCGAAGCTAATCTGGGGTCTATTGACTCTTGGGGCTCGCTTGAGTCATGGCAGAAAGGTAATCCGCTTGGTGACAATTCTTTCCATGGGGCTTATATTGAAGCCGGTTATAAGATCTTCGGCGATCCGTATCAATACAGCAATTCCGATGCTTTGTTGAAGGGGTTGAACGGTAGAGCGCTTGAGGTGGTGGCTCGTTATAGTTATACAGGCTTGAACGATCTCGTTGAGGGTGAGAAATATGTTCCCGGCCGCGATCAATATTATCCTAACGGTGTATTGGCAGACTATCCCGCCACTTCATTGAGCATTGGCGGCGGTAATATGCACTCGGCAACTTTAGGCGTAAACTACTCTTTCAACAAGTTCGCCCAAGTAATGTTGAGCTATACTTACAATCGTCTTGATCGCGATAAGTTCCAGTACGATAAGAACTTCCATGTGCTTCAGGCACGTCTGATGTTCCAATTCTAATTGTGTGCATTTGTTTATAATAATGGTTAGTGAGCCTCTGCAGCAGAGGTAACAAAAGAAAAGGGGATACTGCCACAGTGGTATCCTCTTTTTGTTGTATAGTGGAGGCAGCACAGATATTTCCCGAGATATTTGGTACTAAAAACGAAAAAGTCATAACTTTGATTGCATTTTCAATTCTGATTAAAAAGAGTAAACTTATGAAAGCATTTCTTGCAGGCATTTGTCTGTTTTTTGCCACCCTCGTTTCTTGCCAGCAGAAGGGAGAAGGTTTTACATCTGTTTCGGCAGATGAGTTTGCGACATTGATTGCTGATCCCGAAATTCAGCGATTGGATGTGCGTACGGTTGCCGAGTATTCGGAAGAGCACATCCCCGGCAGTATCAATATCAATGTGCTGGATGAGCAGTTTGCTGTTGTGGCGGATTCCACACTCCGGAAAGACGCACCGGTAGCTCTTTATTGCCGTAGCGGAAAACGCAGCAAGAAGGCTGCGGCTATCCTGAGCAAAAAGGGATATACGGTTTATGAACTCGATAAGGGGTTCACCGGCTGGAAACAAGCAGGGAAGGAAACAGAGAAATAGGCTGTTCCTTGTTTTGATACTCTCGATACCGGATGCTTAGCCGTTATGGGTATCGATTGAAGCGTTGTTTTTTCTTTGGACAATATTATAATCCGGCAGGACAAAAACAATATCAAAAAATACTTATTACCAATATTGATGGACGATATTAATGGCTCTTTGTTTTATAACTGACTACATTTGTTCACCCAAATAATTCTAAATGAAAACAAAGAATTACATTAAATTGTGTACCATGAAAATAAGTATTAATTGTATATTAATTAAATGCCCTGATAAAATGAAGATTATATTTGCTGTAATTGGGATATTATGCATGGGACTGATGTCTGTGCATGCCAATAACCCGTTGAGACAATCGCCTTATCCGCAAAAGGATAATATCATATATTTGAACCCGGCTCCTTTATTGGTGCCGTTGAGCATGAAGCAGTCGGATTATTTGCAGTTTAACCTCTCGCAAGATAAGAACTTCAAAGGAAGCAACGATATTCTCTCCAAACCTGTACCCTGGTGCATGTTCAATGCCCATAAGGTACTGAATACAGGTGTGTGGTACTGGCGTTTCCGTTCGGTCAGCAAGGCCGGTGAAGAAATGCCTTGGAGTGAGACGTATAGTTTTACAGTAGAAGAGACTACTCCGCAGTTTGCAACACCTCCGTTTGAGGTACTTTTGAAGAACCTTCCTAAGGACTATCCGCGTATTTATTGCTTTTTGAACGGGCACTTGGCGGATGCCCGGAAGAAGGTGCGTACTCATCCGGAGTTTGAAGTGATGGTTGATGATGCACGTACTGCGCTTGCTATGGATTTCAGTACCGATACGCAGCCTTATAAACATGTCTTTGCCATGTCTGAGAATTTTGATAAGCTGAATACTGCCTATCAAATGTTGCAGTATGACGTTTATGCAGATAAGATGATGGCGAATGTACGTTGCCTTCTTAAGCAAGAACCGGCTAAGGACTTTATCGACAATGATTTCAAGGCAGGAGAGCTGGTCTATCTGCTGGCAGCTACTTATGAGAATTTTTATGAGCGCTTTACGGAGCAAGAGCATAAGCAGATAGAAAAGATTATAATGGGGGTTCTTGGCTTTTATTATAACGGCCGGCTCTTAGGGCGTGAGGAGAATATGTTTTTCGATGAACATATCTGGCAGTTTGAAATACGCCGTTTCCTGCAAGTTTCATTGGTGCTGTATGACAAATATCCTGCTGCAAAAGAATATTTGGAGTATTACTATGAACTTTGGAATACGCGAGGACCGGGCACAGGTTTTAATCGTGACGGCGCATGGCACAATGGAGCCAACTATTTCAGCGCAAATGCAGTCAGCTTGTGCTATCTTCCCACTTTGTTCGGTTATCTCACAGGGACTGACTTTCTGCAGCATCCTTGGTATAAGAATGGGGGAATAGGGGTGGCATATACTTGGCTGCCCGGCTCTTTGAGTGCAGGTTTTGGCGACGGACATGAAAAAAGAAATGGTAAACCTTTACGCATCCGGAGCGCTTTTGCCGATTTCCTGGCCCGTACTACCGGTGACCCGTATGCAGCCTGGTATTCTGCTGTCAACAACCGCTATGATACCGAGTTTGAAACCCGTCTCTACCGTCTCGCATCCGCCAAGCAGCGCCCGGCCAATTGTGAACTTCCGGCGGATGCACCGAAAGCTGTATGGTTTAGGGACTGTGGCGAAATGATAGCCAACAGTAATTTGGGGGATTTGAAAAAGAATATCAGCCTGAGTTTTCGTTCCAGTCCTTTCGGTTCGGGCAATCATACCCATTCCAATCAGAATGCTTTCAATCTGCATTATGGTGGGGAAGCGGTTTTCCATGCAGTGGGGCATTATATGAACTTCTGTGATCCGCATAATCTGCTGTCCTATCGCAATACACGTGCCCATAACACCATGCTTATAAACGGTATCGGTCAGCCTTTTACACCCGATGCCTATGGATACATTGTGCGTATGTTCAATGGGGATAACATCTCTTATGCTTTGGGGGACGCTTCAACAGCATATTGTGGCATCAGTAATATCCGTTTGTGGAAAAGAAGTTTTGAGAAGTATCATCTGACACAAACGCCCGAAAACGGTTTCGGTGAGACTCCTTTGAAGAAGTACCGTAGACACATTTTCCTGTTGCACCCCAATAAAGTCGTTATTTATGACGAACTGGAGGCAAATGAGAAAGTGCGTTGGGACTGGTTGCTGCATAGTCCTGTGAAATTTGATATAAATCCTGCCGCATCCATACTCACGACAGTGAACAAAGAGAAGGGGTTTAGTTCCGTTGTCCAATTGTTTTGTGAACAGGAAGCTGCTATCACCCAAACTGATAAATATGCTGCTCCTCCGAATCATGCTGATGCCCAGCGTGGTGAGGACTTTACCGATCCCTGGTCACTTACTGCAAGTTTCGGGCCGAGCAGGAATAATCGTATACTTACCATTATTCAGGTTGAAGCCGATGGCAGGCAGGCTGTGCAGATAATGAGAGAGGGCAATACTTTCCGATGCGGCGAATGGGTTATTGAAGCCGAATTGAATGCTAAACGTCCGGGCAGATTGTATATCCGTAACAGCCGGAACAATGCTGTGTTCAGCTATGGGGATAAGAAACCGGAAATAAACGGAGAACTCTATTCATGTAAAGAGAAAGATGCTTCTGTTTTGTTCGACTGTGTCAACGGGGAATGGACGGTTCAGGAAATGGGCGACCAAAGAGTGCAAACGATGGGAAAGTGGTAAATCTCTTGTGGCTTGTTACTTCATGGGGTTGTATCAAAATGAAATTCAGTTGAATCTCATTTTGATACAACCCCATGAAATATAAGGCATAATAAGGTTTTATACCATATATGAGTGCGTCTTTATAAGCTTTCTATCAGACGTTTCAGTACCACTGTTGCAGAAATCTCCCGGTTGGCAGCTTCCGGTATTACGATAGATTGCGGACTTTCAATCACATCATCCGTTACAATCATATTGCGGCGTACCGGCAGGCAGTGCATGAAATAGGCATTGTTGGTTACTGCCATTTGGCGGTCGCTTACGGTCCAGTCGCGGTCTTTGCTCAGGATTTGTCCGTAGTTGTCACCGGTGTAGGCAGCCCAGTTCTTGGCATATACAAAGTCTGCACCTTCAAAAGCCTTCATCTGGTCGTATTCCACGCGGGCATTACCCACAAACTTAGGATCGAGCTCATAACCTTCGGGGTGGGTAATGACGAATTCGTAGTCCGTCGCATTCATCCACTCGGCAAAAGAGTTGGGAACAGCCTGCGGCAACGGGCGCGGGTGCGGAGCCCATGTCATTACGACTTTGGGACGCGCCGTTTTCTTGTATTCCTCAATTGTGATGAGGTCTGCAAAGCTTTGCAGCGGATGGCGTGTGGCAGCTTCCATAGAGAATACCGGACGGCCGGAGTGCTTTATGAACTGATTCAGTATCACTTCGTTGTAATCGTATTCGCGGTTTTCAAAACGGGCAAAGGAACGCACTCCGATAATATCGCAGTAACAACCCATTACGGGAATGGCCTCCAGCAGATGTTCCGGTTTGTCACCGTCCATGATGACGCCGCGCTCTGTTTCCAGTTTCCAGGCTCCTTGATTGATGTCCAATACAATGACATTCATGCCCAAATTGAGGGCGGCTTTTTGAGTGCTGAGACGGGTGCGCAGACTTGAGTTGAAGAATATCATCATCAATGTCTTGTTACGTCCCAGCTCTACATATTTGAAACGGTCTTTTTTGATTTCGAATGCTTCGTCAAGTGCAGTT
Organism: Bacteroides eggerthii; assembly: GCF_025146565.1. NCBI lineage: Bacteria > Pseudomonadati > Bacteroidota > Bacteroidia > Bacteroidales > Bacteroidaceae > Bacteroides > Bacteroides eggerthii. The sequence goes on from NZ_CP102258.1 coordinate 1,043,667, forward strand.
CTCAGGTTACCGATGTCCTGCACGCAAGTAAACTTCTTCATACTTTTCTAATGATTAGTGGTTAATGATTAGCGATTAGCGGTTAGTGGTTAGTGATTAGTTAACCATTAATCACTAATTTCTTATCTGTCCTTCTCCTTCAATTATCCATTTATATGTGGTAATTTCTTCTAAAGCCATTGGTCCGCGTGCATGTAGCTTTTGTGTGCTGATGCCAATCTCCGCACCCAATCCGAACTGTGCGCCGTCTGTAAAGGAAGTCGGGGCATTGACGTAGACGCAGGCCGCATCCACTTCGCGGCAGAACCAGTCGGCATGGCCTTTGTCTTCGGTCACGATACATTCACTGTGCTTGGAGCCATATTGCTGTATGTGCGCTATGGCGCTATCTATACCTTCAACGACTTTCACTGCCATTTTATAGTCTAAGAATTCCGTACCGAAGTCTTCTTCCGTAGCTTCTTTCAGCAATTGGGCCGGATAGTGTCCTTGTAGAGAGGCGTATGCAAACGTATCTGCATAGATAATTACGTTGTTTTCCTGCAACGGTGCACAGAGGGCGGGCAGGTCTTTCATGCGGTCGGCGTCTACGAGTAGGCAGTCCAATGCATTGCATACACTGACGCGACGGGTCTTGGCGTTGTTGATAATGGCAGCCCCCATCTCTACATCTCCGTAACGGTCAAAGAATGTATGGCAGATGCCGGCGCCGGTTTCTATCACCGGAATGGTGGCATTCTGGCGGACAAAGTTGATGAGGTTGCTGCTGCCGCGCGGAATGATTAGATCTACATAACCGTTGGCATGGAGCAATTCGGTGGTGGCTTCGCGGTCGGAAGGGAGCAGTTCCACGATGTGCAGGTCTGTTTCAAACTGTTTCAGCACATCATGTATCACACTGATAATGGCGCGGTTGGAACAGTCGGCATCGCTTCCGCCTTTCAATATGCAGGCGTTGCCGCTTTTCAGGCAGAGCGAGAACACGTCGAAACTAACGTTGGGACGTGCTTCGTAGATGATGCCGATTACTCCGAAGGGGACGCTCACCCGCTTTATTTTCAATCCGTTGGGCATTACTCCCTGTTTTTGTACGCGTCCTACCGGTGAGGGTAACTTGGCTACTTTACGGATATCGGTTGCGATTCCTTTCAGACGCTCGGGTGTGAGCATCAGGCGGTCGTACTTCGGATTGGAAGTATCCATGCGGTTCAAGTCTTTCCGGTTTTCGGCAAGGATAAAATCGGTTCTCTCCTCGGCTGCATCTGCAACTGCCAGCAGTATCTGGTTGATCTTTTCGTCGTTCAGCGCCAATAGTTTGCGACTGGCATACTGTACGGCGGCAAAAGTTTTGCTTAAATTCATTTTTCTTTGAAGTTTATAATTGTTTCTTTCGCAAATGTAGTGATAATATTAATAAGTAGTGCATTAAAAGACAGGCATAAGTGTACCAATTTACTACCGCACTTTGGTACATCCTGTACCAAAGGCTGGTACATGAAATACCAAAGGTTGGTACATCTGGTACCAATGGTTGGTATATGTTGTACCAACGGTTGGTACGCGGAATATCACAGGTTGGTATATGAAATGCCTCCCGGAAGGATGCAGGTGCCAAAGCGTGTCGCTTTCTTTCGGCTTATTCTATATAGAGATAGTCGTAGTGCACTACGGGTTTCTTGCCATGTTTCCCCATGGCTTCACGCGCTTGTTCGGAGTTGCAATTGGCTTTGCCCACACCCACTGCATTTCCTGTATGGTCAATGATGCGCACAATGTCGTCTTTTTCAAATCCGCCCCGTACATCGGTGATGCCTATGGGGAGGATGCTGACTGCCTTGTCGGAAGCCAATATCTTGGTGGCGCATTCGTTGATGTGCAGTTCGCCTTTGGCGAAACCTTCGCTGTGGGCTATCCATTTCTTGACGCTGGATACGGGTTCGGGAGAGGGGATGAAACGGGTGTATTTCAATTCCTCGTTCTTCATTCTTAATTCCTCATTTCTCAGGATGTCTGTAAGTATATTGTCTCGCTTGCCGTTGGCAATGATGACGGTGATGCCCTCATCGGCCACTTTACGGGCGATGTTGGTCTTGGTGAGCATGCCGCCACGTCCGAAACTGGATTTAGAGGTCTGTATGTAAGAGGAGAGGTCTTTTCCATGTTCTATCTCGCGGATGACTTCCGATGCAGGGTCGGCAGGCGATCCGTTATAGATGCCGTCTATGTTGCTTAGGATAATCAGGGCTTGGACATCCATCATGGAGGCTATCAGTCCGGAGAGTTCGTCGTTATCGGTGAACATCAGTTCGCTGACGGAGATTGTGTCGTTCTCGTTGACAATGGGAATTACTCCGTTTTCCAACATGACGGTCATGCAGTTCTTTTGGTTGAGGTAGTGGCGGCGGGTACCGAAATTCTCTTTCATGGTGAGTACTTGCCCTACGGGGATGCCATGCTCGCGGAATAATTCGTAGTAGCGGTTGATAAGTTTAGCCTGCCCTACGGCTGAAAACAGCTGGCGTTGGTCTACGCTGTCCAGCTTTTTCGTAGGGTGTATCTCGCTCCGGCCGGATGCTACGGCACCGGAAGAAACAAGGATGATTTCCACACCTGCTTTGTGCAGCCCGGCTATTTGGTCTACAAGGGCGGACATACGCGTTACGTCCAATGTGCCGTCACGACGTGTCAATACATTGCTGCCTATCTTGACAGCAATTCTCGTTAGTTGTTGCTCCATATTTGTGTTCTTTCCCTATGTAGGGAGTTTAATCTCCCTCTTCCTTTTTTTCGTATGCACGAACAACCTCCATGGCTGTTTCGTAGTTTGCTTCATTTACGAGTACAGCTACATCTATTGCTGTATCGGGTAGGACAACGTTTACTACCATTCCGTCTTTCAAGGTTGACTCAATGTCATTGTTCCCTAACAGGCTTTTTACAAGTTGGGCTTCCCAAAGTGATCCTTTGAACACTTCGATGAGCTTGCTTTTATCTTCTTCTTTCATAATGGTATGAATTTAGAGTTCTTGTTTCACAAATATAACAAGTTTTTTTGACTTAATGTTTAATATCCTGTAATTTGTAGCTATAACTCGATGCGGCGTACCGTTATTGCTTCGTTCAGGAAGATAGATGCCGACTCGATGAATTTTTCTTCCGCCTCTGTGGTGTAATAGGTGCATTTGCCGCCTCGCGTACATTTGATATCTATTTCGGGGTGGCGGTGGAGATAGTCCTTCAAGCTGTCCGCTACTAATTGTCCTTGTGATACGATGGTGATGCCGGCCGGCATATACTGTTGTATCTTAGGCAGGAGTATCGGGTAGTGGGTGCAGCCTAGAATTGCGGTGTCTATTTCCCGGTCTTTGGCAAGAAGTTCATTTATGTATTTGCGGATGAAATAATCCGTTCCGTCACCCAGCGCTTCGTTGTTTTCTACGAGTGATACCCATAATGGACAGGCTTCTCCGCTGACTTTGATATCGGGGAAAAGTTTGCGGATCTCAAGCGGATAGGATTCGGATTTGATAGTGCCGCTTGTGGCGAGCACTCCGACGTGGCGGCTGCGAGTGATATTGCCGATACATTCCACAGTGGGGCGGATAACGCCCAACACGCGGCGTGCGGAGTCGAGGTGCGGCAGGTCGTTTATCTGTATGCTGCGCAGAGCCTTGGCGGATGCAGTATTGCAAGCAAGGATTACAAGGTGGCATCCCATTTCGAACAGTCGGGTAACAGCTTGCAATGTGAAAGCGTAAACAACTTCAAACGAGCGTGTGCCGTAAGGAGCGCGGGCATTGTCTCCCAAATAGATATAATCGTATTCTGGTAGTATTTCCCGTATCTTGCTCAAGATCGTGAGACCGCCGTATCCGGAATCGAATACGCCGATGGGGCCGGGGCTGGAGGGGAGTTTCTGTTTCATACAATCTTTCTGGCGCTAAGTGTAGTGTGCAGCAAAGATAATGTAATTTACGGGGATAGAGTGTGGATTGTGCATAATTTTGTAAAAGATGCCGGAATGTAAAAAAGCCAGACTGTCCAACAGTCTGGCTTTTTTCTGTGATTGCCTCATTTAGAGGTATACGGTTTACCGATGTTTGTTATTTGATGCCGAGTTGCGTTTTTACTTTGGCGGTAACATCTATGCTCTGCGTTCCTACATAGGGTATCGGAGTACGGGCCAAGTCGAATATATATACAACACCTTCAGCTTTACCTACCGCTTGGATAGCTTCGTCCAGTTTCTTATAGATAGGTGTCATAGCATCTTGCTGTGCTTTTTGCATGGACTGATAGGCTTCTTGCTGGAACTGTTCCTGGCGTTGTGCCATGTCCTGCAATTCTTTCTGACGTCTTTCTGCGATGTTTTTGGGCAGTGAGTCAGCTTGTGCTAAGAATTCTTGATACTTTTTATTGAACTCTTCCTGAGTGCGTTGCATTTCTGTTTGGTACTCTTTAGACATAGCATCCAGGTCGGCTTGAGCTTTTGTGTATTCCGGCATGGTGATGATAACTTCTTGGGAGTTCATGTGAGCGAATTTAGTTTGCGCCATGGCTCCCAGAGGGAGGGCAAACATAACTACGAGCAGTGCGATTTTTTTAAGCATAATATTTATATTTATTTTGATTATTATTCGTTATATGGGATGCAAATGTATGAAATTAATTTGAATATCCTAATTTTGCAAGCACTTCATTGCTTATATCGATACTTGGAGAAGCGAAAATTATGCTTGATGCGGATGCGCGGTCCACCACTACGGCGTAGCCTTTTTGTGTGGAGATAGCCTTTACCGCTTCGTAGATTTCATCTTGAATGGGCTGCATTAAGGCTTCGCGCTTTTTGATGAGTTCGCCTTCGGGACCGAAGTATTTACGGCGTAATTCCGCTGCTGATTTTTCTTTGGCAACAATCTCTTCTTCTTTCTTTGACTTCTGTGCGTCGGAAAGGGTCTTAATAGATGCCTGATAGCTATCATACAAACCTTTGGCTTCTTTGCCCAGCTTTTCAACCTCACTTTGCCATTGCCTGCTAGCTTGATCCAATTCTTCAGTTGCACTTTGGTAGGCAGGGATATTCTTCAGGATGTACTCCATGTCAATCAGGGCAAACTTCTGTGCATTGGCTGTCATGCCTATGGCAAACAGCAGAAACATGCTTAATAAACTCTTTCTCATAACGTTCTGGTTTTAGTTAAACAAAATTAGAACTCTTGTCCTAAGATGAAGTGGAACTGGCTGCCGCCGTAATCACTTCTTCCGAATACTTTGTCGAAACCGTAAGCCCAGTCAATACCCATCATACCAATCATAGGAAGGAAGATGCGGACACCGACACCGGCAGAACGTTTCAAATCAAACGGGTTGAACTTGTTTACGTCTTGCCAAGCATTACCGGCTTCAACAAAAGTCAACGCATAGATACTGGTACTTGTTTCCAGCATCAGCGGATATCTTAATTCCAGGCCGAGACGGGTGTATGCATAGCCTTCGTATCCATAAGGAGTAAGAGAGCTGTTTTCATATCCACGCAAGGCAACACTTTCGGTTGCGTAGCTGGAATATCCTGTCATACCGTCTCCACCCACGTCAAAGGTTTCAAACGGAGATTTCTTATATTTGTTGTAGTGCCCTAACAAACCGAACTCTACACGTCCCATCAATACCGGAGTGCGTTTTACTGCTATCGGGTCCATTAACGGGATGTATATTTTGGATTTGAATTTCCACTTGTGGTATTCTATCCACTTATGCATCTTGTTCATGTCGTCCTGATTGCTGGTACTGTACTTGCTGTAATCCGTACCGTCAAACAAAGAGTAGGGCGGCGTCAGTTGTGCCGATAGCGAGAACTCCGAACCTTGACGCGGATAAATAGGATTGTCGATAGAACTACGTGATAACGTGAGGTTTATACTCAAGTTATTACATTTACCGTTGGTGACAGGGAAATACTGCCAGTCGCTCAGGATATAACGCTGATAAGACAATTCTGCTGTAAATTGGAAGTAGTCATCCGGCCATTTCAGACGTTTACCGAACATTACTGCCAATCCCCACATCTGAATGGATTTGTCAGGATCGTAATAGTTCTCGTAATTGTTGTAGTTACCATAGTTATACATGCCATAACCGTACATGCCGCTATAATAGCTGTTGTAATAGCTATTCATGTATGCGTCATTGTAGTAGCGGCTACTAATGTCTGTCTGACGGGAGTAGAATGCAGATACGGAGAAAGCATTCGGACGTTTGCCACCAAACCAGGGATCATAGAATGATACGCTGTATGATTGGTAATATTTGGCATTGGTCTGTCCGCTGATTGTCAATGTCTGTCCGTCGCCTTGTGGCAGGATACCACGATAATTTTCTCCCGGATGCAAGAGGTTGGCAACAGAGAAGTTTGTGAACTTCAGGCTCAGTTTACCGATAATACCTGTTTGCCCCCAACCGGCAGAGAATTCTACTTGGTCGTTTGCTTTGGAAATGAGGTCATAGCCGATGTCTACTGTGCCGTCCTCCGGTTTGGGTTGAATGTCCGGTTGGATTTGTTCGGGGTCGAAGTGTCCCATTTGCTGGATTTCACGCATGGAACGCATCAAGTCCTCACGACTGAATAATTGACCCGGGCGGGTGCGTAACTCACGACGGACTACATTTTCATATAAACGGTCGTTACCATTGATGCTGATTTTGTTGATAGTAGCCTGCCGACCTTCAAAAATACGCATTTCCAAATCAATGGAGTCACCTACGATGTTTACTTCCACCGGGTCGAGCGAATAGAACAGATAACCATTATTGTAATAAAGGTTGCCGATTGCATCTTCGTCCGTACTGGTGCGCTCTTCCAGCAGTTTCTGGTTGTAGACATCTCCTTTCTTCATGCGCAACAAGAAGTTTAACTGTTCGGAAGGATAAAGGGTGTTACCAACCCACGTTACATTACGCAAATAGTATTTCTGGCCTTCTTCAATTTCCATTGAAATATCTACCGTACGTTCATCATAGGGCTTGATGCTGTCTGTCACAATCATGGCATCACGATAACCTAGTTCGTTATATTTGTCTATAATGAGCTGTTTATCGGCTTCATAGTTCTCCTCCACGAATTTCTTTGTACGGAAGAGGTTGAGAAGTTTGCCCTTCTCGTTGGTTTTCTTCATCACACGTTTCAGTTTCTTGGTGGTGATGGCTTGGTTACCGGTAATCGTGATTTTATGTACTTTTACTTTCTCTTTCTTGTCGATGTTAATATCGACCAAGACTTGATTGGCATTATTGGGATCATCTTTTTGGGTAATGATCACATCGGCATTTTTGAACCCCTTATCATCAAAATAACGTTTGATCAGTGTTTTGGCACGATCTATTAAGTTAGGAGTTACTTGGTTTCCTTTTATCAGTCCTACTCTGGCCTCTAAGTCTTCACGCTCTGATTTCTTCACGCCATGATAGCGGATGTCGGACACGCGGGGACGCATGGTCAAGTGGATTGTGAGCCAAATCTGATCGCCTTCAATCTTGTCTGCCGTAATTTGTACATCCGAAAAAAGGCCATGTCGCCAATAGCGTTTACATGCTTGCGTTATTTCATCACCGGGTACGGTAATCGTTTGGCCTTTGGATAATCCGGATAAACCAATGATTACATAATCTTCATAATTCTTGGCTCCTACTACCTTTATATCTGCTATTTCATACTTTTTGGGTGTCCCCGAATAAAGGATAACCGGCTTTTCGGCCCCATCAGTATTGCTTGTGTTCTGTGCCGCGCTGGTCAGTACACAGCTAAAGAGGCAGATAATTGTTACGAGTATGGAGAAAATACGATAGTACATCTTTTTATTTACTATTTTACAATTTACTATTTACTATTTGTGTTTGTTCGGTCAACTGATTTGTTCACTGGTTTTTCCGAACCTGCGCTCACGCTTCTGATAGTCGTAAATGGCTTTGTGAAGTGCCTCTTCACGAAAGTCCGGCCAATAGGTGTCGCAGAAATAAAGTTCCGAGTAAGCACATTGCCAAAGCAGGTAGTTACTTAGGCGAACTTCTCCACCCGTACGTATCAATAGATCCGGATCGGGCATAAAGTTGGTGGTAAGGTGCTGGGAGAACAGGTGGCTATCAATCCGGTCGGGAGCTAATTCGCCTTTTTGCACTAAGATTGCAATCTGGCGGGCCGCTTCTGTTATCTCCCAATGAGATGAGTAGCTGATTGCCAGCACTAAGGACATTCCCGTATTATTTGCGGTATGTGCCACACAGGTTTCCAAACGTTCCCGTACATTGTCGGGTAGCTTGGTTAAGTCTCCTATAATTCGGAAACTGATATTATTCTTCATGAATGTTTCTTCCTCGATAGAGTCGAAAAGAAGTGCCATCAGTGCGGCGACTTCGTTAGAAGGACGATTCCAATTTTCGGTGGAGAACGTATATAAAGTCAGATATTTGATGCCTAATTTTGACGCTTCTTCTGCAATGATATGCACAGTCTCAGCACCGGCTTGGTGTCCGTAACTGCGTTCTTGTCCACGCAGTTTTGCCCAACGCCCGTTGCCGTCCATGATGATTGCCACGTGCTGTGGAATTCGGCTTAAATCAAGTTCTTCTGTATTCAGCATCTTTCTATACTTACATCTCTTGTCTTGGTTACTATTATTCGTCTTATACCTTATATAATAAAGACAACAATAACATAATAGGTTTATGGTATAGCCGGCATCAGCTTATTAAGATGTCCGCGCCAAACAGCATTTGTCTTTCCGTCGCCACCAAATATTACCCATATATAAGGACTGTCAACAACAATGGAGTAAGGGGCGGTTATGCCTGCCATATCTTTGTCCAATAAGAACTTCTTTTCTGTTTTACGCCAAGATATGCCGTCTACTGAGGAGTAGATAACATTTAGTCTGTTGACGTCTTCACTTCCGAATATATAGAATATATTTCCGTAATTCATCACAACCGGATTTTTCAATGCCGGGCAGAATGCATCATATGCCGTATTATCAAGTGGGAACCAATTCCTGCCATCGTTAGAGACCCAGGGAACCGTTTGTGATAGGTCGCTGTTTGAGGTAGTACCTACCATTATAGTCTGCAGCTGATAGTTTGTTTCAAAGTTGGCGGAGTAGATATTGGCTGTCGGATGATAATTTGTATCGTCAAATTGACCGCTGTTTTGGCTTTCTCCATTGTCGCTGGTAGAGTAAACTCCGTTATCGGTAATAACGGTAAGCGTATTCGGAAAACCTGCCACTAATGCCTGAACATCACTTCCTAATTTAGGTACGATCTCCCATTGAATGCCGTCTTGTGAGGTAAAGACTTGCTTGTTTTCTGTAACAATGTAGAGTTGCTCTCGGGATGTGGTGCTTGTAGCTCCTTCTTCATATTTCACGTTGACAAGTGTTGCCAGCTTGGCATCAGTCGGAAAATCTATATAGGCATCAGCTGTTTCCCATCCGTATTCACTTGGCTTTGTAGAAGTCTTATAAGCAGCATTTTGTGTAAATACCCATAAGTCGTTATTGAACAATATTGCTTTTTGTCCTTTTACAGAAGGTATTCCAGGGAGGGCAGATGCCATACGATCCCAAACTAAAGAGTCTGGATCCTGTTTATGTTTCCTGATTTTGAGGGTATACTCTCGAACTGTGCTGAGGTCCGGCGCATGCACCTTAAATTTCATGCCATCGTTGTTGTTGACTGCTCCAGTCAAGTCTACCGAGTCGGTTTGAACAAATATAGTGTCATTAAGTCCGGCAGTTATCCAACCGCTTACGAGGAAAGTGTCAATTAATATGCGATCAATAATAGTATCTGCTCCAACAGGCAATGAGTCTTGGTTGTAAATCTCTCTGTGCAGTTGGTCTATTGTGAATTTATAATGCTTGCCATATATCGTGTCAAGGGCAAATGCATGTACCGTCGCGTCAGAACTTAATTCGATTGTATTATCATCAGAGTCAAGGCACGAACTTATTGCGATTGATACAAAAATGAAACTTGCAATTATTGCTAAAAACTTTATTCTCATTTTAAAAGATAGTGTTTATTTACAAGTTGCAAAAATAGGAACATTTTTTTCTATAAACAGCTTTATCGGCAAGTTTTATATAAAATTATAGATAATATGGCTGTTTTTCTCGATTAAAAAGCCCTCGAATAAGGCTGTTAGCCTAATCTTGTGGCGATGTAATGCCGAAAATTTCTTCCGAAATATTGTTCATTGACATAAGGTATTTTATTGCCTATTTCAGGTGCTTTAACACCGGAGAATAATTTTAGAGGGCTTTCTTCCACAAAAATCTCGTCCCATAGCTCTGCATTAATGAAAGATTGTAATAAGTAGCTTCCTCCTTCTACGAGTAATGATTGCAGTCCTTGCGCATACAGATGTTGCATGATTTGGGGCAATATATTTTGTTGAAAGTCAATAACGATGTATTCAGTGTTAGGGAATGCTGCATGCGGCTGTCCCGTAAAAACAAGTGTGCGGATACTGTCATCGAACAGATGTAAGGAAGGTGAGAGGCGTTGCTGCCTGTCTATAACAATCCGTACGGGAGATTGACCTTGCCAGTTGCGTACTGTCAGACTGGGATTGTCCAACTCTGCTGTGTGTGTGCCCACCATGATCGTGCTATGTTCTGCCCGTCTTTTGTGTACAAGCATGGAGGTCAGAGGAGTGGATAGAATAACCGGTTTTCCGTCCTTTCGGCATTTGTCAATGTGCTTATCGGCAGACTCAGCCCATTTCAACGTGATGTAGGGCCGGTGCAAAGAGTGGAATGTGACAAAACGCCGGATTAAGTTTTTGCAATCTTCTTCCAGTACTCCGACGATGACTTCACGTCCTGCATCTTTCAATTTTTGAATACCTCGTCCTGCTACTTTTGCAAAGGGATCTTGGCAGCCGATTACAATACGGGGGATTTGTTTCTCGATAATCAGATCGGCGCAAGGCGGTGTCTTACCATAGTGGGCGCAAGGCTCCAGACTGACATAAATGGTGGAGCGTTTCAGTAAAGAGGGCTCTTTTACAGAGCGAATCGCGTTAACTTCGGCATGCGCTTCACCACAACGTATATGATAGCCTTCGCCTATAATTTTCCCGTCGCACACAATTACTGCGCCTACCATTGGATTGGGAGCAGTGTTGCATAAACCGTTTTGGGCTAACTGAATACAACGGCGCATATATTTTTCTTCTTCCATACTTTGTATTACTCTTAAAGTTCTACTATTTTTGCAGCTTGAATGCCGAATGTTATGAATGTTTCCGTCTCTTATATTCGTCGTGCTTTGCAGGAGAGTTACTCTGTGCAAGAAGCTGCCAACTTATCCCGCATTGTCTGTTGTGAAATGCTGGGACAGACCACGATTGATTATTATTTGGGCAAAGATATAATTTTATCTTCAAAAGAGATGCAGAAATTAAATGGCATTCTTGCCCGTTTGCTTAATTTTGAACCGATACAGTATATACAGGGAACTGCCCGTTTTTTGGAACGCTCCTACCATGTCGCTCCGGGAGTGTTGATTCCCCGCCCGGAAACGGAAGAATTGGTGGAGGTAATGCTAAGGGAAATCTCGTCTGATGCCCGTATCCTTGACATTGGAACAGGAAGTGGCTGTATTGCTATCTCTCTTTCCAAAGCGTTCCCGAATGCGAAAGTAACGGCCTGGGATGTTTCGGAGGATGCCCTTTGTATCGCTCGCCGCAATAATGATGATTTGCAGGCGTCGGTTTGTTTTGTGAAGCAGGACGTATTGGCATGGGGAGGGGATGGCGGACAGTGCTATGATGTGATTGTCAGTAATCCACCGTACATCACAGAGTCGGAAAAGCAAGAGATGGAGCGTAATGTTTTGGACTGGGAACCTTTTTCGGCATTATTTGTTCCGAATAATGATCCATTGCTCTTTTATCGGAGAATTGGAGAATTAGGCAGGATGATGCTGGTAGACGGTGGCCGGCTTTATTTTGAAATAAATCGGGCTTATGGGGAGGCTACGGCGATGATGCTTTGTGGACAAGGATATACCGGTATACGGATACTAAAAGATATTTCCGGAAATGATAGATTTGTAATTGCAGAACGATGATAGAAATTACTGAAACAGATGCTTTAAGCCGGCTGGCTGCTTATTGTTCCACAGCGGAACATTGTCGGGCGGAAGTTACGGAGAAGTTGCAGCGATGGGGGATCTCCTATGATGCCATAGACCGTATCATAAACCGTTTGGAACAAGAAAAATACATTGACGAGGAGCGCTTTTGCCGCGCTTTTATTCATGATAAATACCGCTTTGCCAAATGGGGGAAAATAAAAATAGGTCAGGCACTCCAATTAAAGAAAATTCCCCAAAGAGTTTTTTTTCCGTACCTGAATGAAATTGATGAGGATGAATATCTTGCTATTTTGAATAATCTGCTGATGACAAAACGTAAAAGCGTTCATGCCGAGAATGAATTCGAATTGACTAACAAGTTGGTACGTTTTGCTCTGAGCAGAGGATTCGAAATGAAAGATATTCGCCATTGTATTACACTTTCTGATGAAAATGACAATCTGGAGTAAAAATTATCCGTTTTCTTTTTTCTATTCTCGTTAGCTTTCTGTATTTTTGCAGCATATTTATCATAATAGTTAGTTTAGCTATGAAAACTTTAGAAAGATTGTTTGCAGAGAAGTTGCTGAAGATTAAAGCGATTAAACTACAACCCGCTAATCCATTTACTTGGGCATCAGGATGGAAATCTCCGTTTTACTGTGATAACCGTAAAACTCTTTCATATCCTTCTCTCCGTAATTTCGTGAAATTGGAAATTACGCGTCTGATTCTGGAACGTTTCGGCCAGGTTGATGCAATAGCTGGTGTCGCTACAGGAGCTATTCCTCAGGGGGCATTGGTGGCTGATGCATTGAATCTGCCATTTGTATATGTGCGCTCTACTCCGAAAGATCATGGATTGGAGAACCTGATTGAAGGTGAACTTCGTCCGGGCATGAAAGTTGTTGTGGTGGAAGATTTGATTTCTACCGGTGGAAGCAGTTTGAAGGCTGTTGAGGCTATTCGTCGTGATGGATGTGAAGTGATCGGTATGGTTGCTGCTTACACTTATGGGTTTCCTGTTGCAGAGAAGGCATTCAAAGAAGCAAAGGTTCCTTTGGTGACATTGACCAACTACGAAGCCGTAATGGAAGTTGCGCTTCGTACAGGTTATATCGAAGAAGAAGATGTGGCTACGTTGAATGAGTGGCGTAAAGATCCTGCACATTGGGACGCTGGAAAATAAGATTTATTTTATATAATGATAAGATTATGACGAAAGAACCATTCGGATAAATACTGTCCGGATAGTTCTTTTTGTCTTTTAAAGACCATTAGGATTATGACTAAATTTGAAAGTGCGGTGAAGGTGATACCTGCCTCGCAAAATGCTGTTTACGAGAAACTTTCAGACCTTAATAATTTAGATAAGGTAAAGGATCGTCTGCCGCAGGACAAGGTGAAGAATTTGAGCTTTGATAAGGAAAATCTATCGATAGAGGTGCCACCGGTTGGGAAAATCGTATTACAGATCGTAGAGAAAGAACCTTGTAAGTGTATCAAGTTTGCAACAACGAGCTCTCCTTTGCCGTTTAATTTGTGGATACAGATTGTGCCTGTTACAGAAACGGAATGTAAAATGAAACTTACTATTGGAATGGAGTTAAATCCGTTTATGAAAACTATGGTGCAGAAACCTTTGCAGGAAGGATTGGAGAAAATGGCAGAAACTCTGTCGCTAATCAAATATTAATTCATTAATCACTAGAAATTCATGGTTCAGAAACTTTGGGAAAAATCCGTTCAGGTGAATAAGGATATAGAGCGTTTTACGGTGGGACGCGATCGGGAAATGGACCTTTATCTGGCAAAACATGATGTGCTGGGATCCATGGCGCATATCACGATGCTGGAAAGTATCGGCTTGTTGGCAAAGGATGAGTTGTCTTTGTTGCTTGCAGAATTGAAGAATATTTATGTTACAGCTGAAAAAGGGGAGTTTGTGATAGAAGAGGGAGTGGAAGATGTCCATTCTCAGGTGGAGCTGATGCTGACTCGTAAGCTGGGTGATATAGGAAAGAAAATTCACAGTGGACGGTCACGCAATGACCAGGTATTGTTGGATCTGAAACTTTTTACCCGTACGCAGATAAAGGAAATAGCTGAGGCTGTGGAGCAGCTTTTCCATGTGCTTATCATGCAGAGTGAGCGTTATAAGGACGTGTTGATGCCGGGATACACTCATTTACAGATAGCAATGCCATCATCTTTCGGACTGTGGTTTGGCGCTTATGCGGAGAGTTTGGTAGATGATATGCTATTTTTGCAGGCTGCCTTCAAGATGTGTAATCGTAATCCTTTAGGCTCTGCTGCAGGATACGGTTCTTCCTTTCCTCTGAACCGTACGATGACTACTCGGTTATTAGGCTTCGATTCATTGAATTATAATGTGGTATATGCTCAAATGGGGCGCGGTAAAATGGAGCGTAATGTTGCTTTCGCTTTGGCAACTATTGCGGGTACCCTTTCCAAACTTGCATTTGATGCTTGTCTGTTCAATAGTCAGAACTTTGGGTTTGTAAAGTTGCCCGATGACTGTACTACCGGTTCGAGTATCATGCCACATAAGAAAAATCCGGATGTATTTGAACTGACACGTGCCAAATGTAATAAATTACAATCATTACCTCAACAGATAATGATGATAGCCAATAATTTGCCTTCCGGTTATTTCCGGGACTTGCAGATTATTAAGGAGGTGTTCCTGCCTGCTTTTCAGGAATTGAAAGACTGCCTGCAGATGGCAACTTATATTATGAATGAAATCAAGGTGAATGAACATATTCTTGATGATGATAAATATTTGTTTATTTTCAGTGTGGAAGAGGTGAACAGTCTGGTCCGGGAAGGTATGCCGTTTCGCGATGCTTATAAGAAAGTTGGTTTGGACATTGAAGCCGGTAAGTTTTCTCATGACAAAGAAGTGCATCATACGCACGAAGGCAGTATTGGCAATCTGTGCAATGATGAGATTTCTGTTTTAATGCAGAAAGTTGTAGATGGTTTTAATTTTGGAACAATGGAACAGGCTGAAAAGGCACTGCTTAGTAGGTAGCGCTATTAGTTAACTTGTTGTAGTGTACGATGTTAACTTCTTATATTAAGTATGTTAACTTATTAATGATAGCTCAGTTAACATCGTACTTCGAGTCCGTAATTTGAACTGTGTCAGCTAAGGAAAAGAATAAAATATTAACTTTGCTAACACAGTTTATTTTATGAGTGAAGAATTTGATTTTGAAAGTATCAAGAACAAGGCTCTTGAACAGTTGAAGTCTGGTAAACCCTTGTTAGGTAAGGACGGTGCTTTTGCTCCGTTGTTGGAGAGTATATTAAATGCTGCCCTTGAAGGTGAGATGGACGCTCATCTTTCTGAGGATGAACGCATGAGTGGCAACCGTCGTAATGGCAAGATGCAAAAACAAGTACAGACTTCGATGGGAGAAGTCACCGTATCTACCCCTCGTGACCGTAACTCCACCTTTGAACCCCAGTTCATAAAAAAGCGTGAAACCATTCTTGCAGAAGGTGTTGCAGACCGTATCATCGGACTTTATGCTTTGGGAAACAGCACACGTGAGATAAGTGACTGGATGGAGGAGAACTTGGGTAATCGTGTGTCTGCTGAGACAATTAGCGCCATCACCGATCGTGTACTTCCGGAAATAAAGGCATGGCGTTCCCGTAGCCTGGACAGCGTTTATCCGATAGTCTGGATGGATGCCATCCATTATAAGGTAATGGACGAGAGAGGCTGTGCCGTAACCCGTGCGATTTACAATGTACTGGCTCTGGACAGCGAGGGACATAAGGATCTGTTAGGGATGTATATCTCTAAGAATGAGGGCGCGAACTTCTGGCTGAATGTATTGACAGACTTGCAGACCCGTGGTGTCTGTGACATACTCATAGCTTGTGTTGACGGATTGAAAGGCTTCCCAGACGCTATCCAAAGTGTGTTTCCTGATACTATTGTCCAGCTCTGTATTGTCCATCAGGTACGTAACTCCATCAAGTATGTCGGCAGCAAGCACCAAAAAGAGTTCATGAGGGATCTGAAACATGTCTATGGTGCGGTAAATAAGGAATCCGCTGAGACAGGACTTTTTAATCTGGAAGAAAAATGGGGTGAGAAATACCCTATCGTTATCAAGTCTTGGCAGGATAACTGGGAAAGGCTTACTGAATACTTCCAGTTTACGTCGGATATACGACGTATGATTTATACCACGAATACAGTCGAGGGCTATCACCGCCAAGTGCGGAAAGTGACAAAAAACAAGGGCGTGTTCCCTAACGACACCGCCCTTGAAAAGTTGGTTTATCTCGCTTACCGCAACATACGCAAGAAATGGACCATGCCCATAGCCAACTGGGCGGCCATCGCACAACAATTAGCGATAAAGTTTGGAGACAGATTTAAATTGTTGTAACTTTACGCTCGTCGGGAGTGCTGGTGCACCCCCTTGGCGCTGGCCGATCCCCGACCGATGAGCTTGGAAGAAAACGCCGCATGACACAGTTTATTTTACGTCTCCTCGTACTTCCTATTTTGTTAACTTTTTCCGGTGAAAAGTTTGGCTGTAACGGGGAAACTGTTTATCTTTGCATCCGTTCTCCAAAAAACTGCGGAAATAGCTCAGTTGGTAGAGCATAACCTTGCCAAGGTTAGGGTCGCGAGTTCGAGTCTCGTTTTCCGCTCTCCTTTTTAAGGATGCTCGAATGGTGGAATGGTAGACACGAAGGACTTAAAATCCTTTGGCCATTGCGGCTGTGCGGGTTCAAGTCCCGCTTCGAGTACTTGAAGGGACGAACGGTGATTTTCACTGTTCGTCTCTCTTTTTTTATCTTCATTATTCGTTGGAAATGAGTAGTTTAGCAGAAAGAATTGATTGACGGTTTTAGGTTCAATATGCTCGTTATTTTTGTCGTAGATAAACCCGTCGGGAAATACCAATTTTTGTAACCTCCTTCTTCCTTCTAATCCTTGTAATTCCCATAAATTGAATAAGTTAGAGCGCATTGAGAACGCATAATCAATGAATTTATCAAGGTTCAATATTTCTGTGTTCACCTTTGAATATTCTACCTGCAAACTTCTGATTTCTGCTTCTAATCTCGTCATTACCTTTACGCAAATTTCTTGTTTCTTTGTGTCGGAACAAAGTGCATAATTGGTTTCGACTTGCTCCAGTTCTTTTTCCTTTGCTTTGATATTGGATTTTATAGACTGAGCTCTTTCTTTATTCATGTTATCAAAGGTAATGGTTAGTTGTGTTTTAGGAGTTCTGATACCTTATCAGATAGAGAGTACTTGTTTACTTCCTCTTCAAAGGCTTCATGTACATTTTTGGTTGAACTGTTATACTTGCATCCTTTGCGGCTACAAACATAATAACCAATATCAGTACGCCCGAATTTCTTTCGCATCTTAGTTGATATACTTGCGGATAGATTATTGCCACAACAGGGACATTTGATGCTGCCTAGTAATGGTGCATACTCTTTATCTATCTTTTGTTCATATCCACTATGGTTTTTGAATAACTCTCCATTTACTTTCAAGAAAATTTCTTTTGGTATCAATGGAGGATGATTTCCTTGTACAATTATCCCCTTGCAAGAATTTATGTGCCATATAGCCACAATAAAAAGTGTTCTTGAACAGTTCTGATAGCTTCTGTTTACAGATATGGAAACCTTCTGCTGCCAGTCTATGCCTGATTTCTTCGTTAGATAGTTTGTTATTGGCTTTCCAAAGGAATGCTTTTCTTATTAGTTTTCCTTCTTCATTGATGGTTATAATCTGCTCTTTCTTTGTTGTTTTTTGCTCATATCCTCTTGGAACTTTACCAATCCATTTACCTTTTAGTAATGCTTTTACGCTGTTTTCAACAGTTGTTGCTCTCTTTTCGTCATTTTGAAACCTTGCATTTGCGAGTTCCATGAGTTGCATATACTTTCCGACTGGTGTACGTGGGTCATAATTTGATGTTGCAGATACTACGTATGCTCCTCTAGCTTCTACTTCTTCAATAATGGTTGTGCTTCCCGTTCTACTGAAACGGGAGGTACTGAACACTATTACGGTTTTTACTATCTGATTGCTGCCTTTCTTATTGCTCTGTTTGATGAAGGTTAACATACGGCTAAACTCCTTGCGTTCTTTATCGCTTTTAGCTGATTCGTAGGTTCCTCCAAACTCACCTACAATATTGTATGAGCGTGTGTTTGCATATTCTCTGCATTTATCTATTTGAGCCTCTGGACTTTGATCGTCTACTTGTTCACTGGAACTAACACGAGTATAGATGATGGCATTGCCGCCTACTTGTTCTTTTTGTTGTTTTTTGCCTTTAGCAAACCTTTTAATTCAAAATTTTCCATATTGTGCATCTTTTTTGTTATATGCCTCATAGCTCAAAACTGAAAAAGCATATAGTGGATCAATTAATTCTTTTGCATCCTCTTGGGATATTCCTTTGAAGTTGCGGTTCTCTTTGATGGTATCTAAGTTTAAATACTGTGCATTCATATTGTATTTCTATTACAAAGTTCATTATTAGTAAATTAAAAGGGAAAAGAAAGTGAATGTTAAACTTCCTCAATGCAGACGTAGGCACCAATGTCCTTTCCAAACAGGAGCCAGTTCTCTGCGTGAGCAAGCTGATCCCAGTGTAGGTAATCACTTAAATGGTTGCGGTATTGACGTTCCAATAAATTTCCGTCAACGCCATATAAAAGTATCCAATAATTTGCAACTGATTGGATAATTATCAATATAGTTCTTTTAAAAAAGACGCAAAGTCTTGCGTCAAACGAGTATCCTCAGCCACCATACGACAGTTGCGGGAAATATACTCATTGCTGCTCTTCAAAATCCAATGACGACGGAGGTTCAAAAAGACTTTCTTGCCACGAAGAGGAAAGTCTTGAACAACAACAGGCTCATAAAACCCTTTACTTTCTGTTTCTTGACCAGCATACTTCTCGGGGATCTGATTCTTCTCCTCAAGGTAAATGACAACTTTATTCACGCTTTCCTTTGCATCAACAAGATCAAAGTAATCCAAAGTTCCTTCAGGAAGAAGAAGGTGATAGCCATTTAACTCTATAAGCAATTAATTTGGAGACAAAGATAACTATTTATAAATTTAACCCTCAGGTTTATTCATTGGTCCATGTAAACCGAAAAAATGTATGAATGCTACAGTTAATGCGTGGTGGGTTAAAAAATGTTAAAAAGGCGAGTGGCCGCTAATGATTTGTGTCTGTAAAGGTGGTAAATGGAAGTATATTAGCCTTGGGATTGCCATAAATCCTAAGTTTTGGTACTTTGAGAAGAATAGGCATAAGCATAATTCTTCCAATCGGGAGCAAATATTGAAGGTAATTAATGAGCAAGAGCAAAAGTATTCAGAGCAGATATTACAATTTGCCACAAAGCAAAGAGATAATTCGCTTACAACTTTGGTTAAAACAGTGACTCCCGAACAAAAAGTTGAAACGGTAGATGAATTATTTGATAAGTATATAATTCAATTTAAAAGTGAAGGTCGATTAGGATATCTTTATCTGTACAGTAAGTACGAAATTAGCTATTAAAGTTCAAAGGTCATTTGGATGTACTTTTTTCTGAGATAGATGTAAATTGGTTAAGGGCTTATGAAATGCGGTTGAGAAGTCATCAGTTGGCTAATAATACGTTTAGAAAATATAAGGTGTCTAAATTTTGTAAAAAAAAATGACTAAACGTGTATTACTAAAGAACAAGTGAAGCAGGACATAGAATATAATAGGAGGAGAAAGGTTTTTATAAGAGATTAGTAGTTGGAATGTTTGCTTTCTTCTGATTTAATGGGTGATACTAATTTTGCAGATATGATAAGTTGAAAGATAAGACTATTAGGGGCATGTTCGTAGAATATTAAGGAATTAATAATGTTGTATTGTGGGCTGCGAGTGATAGAGATAATGAACCGTTATTGTTTTGAGCAATGTAGATGCATATTTCCTAATATTGGATAATCATGAGAGAATACCAAGGCTGGTATGAAATAGATATATGATGTGTTAGCCAATGTGAATAGGCATTTAAAGGATATTGGCGCAGAGTTAGAGATTGAATTGAAGATTTTCGATATGCATCATTTTTATGTATAATATAATCAAGGCATCAAAATAAAACACAAAGGATCGTGTGCTAAAATATTAGAAAACTACTTTTTTGTTATATAAAATCGCTAAAATCATTTTGAATAGTAGTTATGTCATTTTCTATACATCCAGGTATAAATATATGCATAATTTTGCACACATATCAAGTACTACTTTATAAGCAAGATACTTAATATTAGAAAGCCTACATTAACCAAATAAATATATGTATTATGAAAAAGTTCTTACTTGCTTTACTTGCGCTTTTGGTATGGGTACCGATGTATGCGCAAGACAGTAGAGTTACTGTTGGTGGAACAGTAATTGATGCAGATGGGATGCCTGTAATTGGCGCTTCTGTGATTGTAAAAGAACACCCTGACATTGGTACGATTACTGATGTGAATGGTGAGTTTTCTATTAAAGTGCCTGCTCCTATCAAAGGACAATCTCTTGAAGTGAGTTTTATTGGTTACACCACTCAAAAAATTGCAATCGGTACTAAAACCCAATTCAAAGTCACATTAAAGGAGGATACCCAATTATTAAATGAAGTAGTTGTAGTAGGTTATGGTACACAAAAGAAAGCTAATCTGACTGGTGCCGTTTCTACTGTAGACATGGGCCAGGCTATTGGATCTCGTCCTGTTACTGACTTAACTCGTGGATTGCAAGGAGCAGCTCCTGGCTTGTTAGTAACCTCTTCAAGTGGTGATATAGGTCAGGCAGCAGATATTCATATTCGTGGAGTCGATGGCTCTTTGAATGCGCAGTCTCGTCCTTTAATACTGCTTGACAACGTAGAAATCTCAGATATGATGATGGTCAACCCCAATGATGTGGAATCTATTTCAGTGTTGAAAGATGCCGCTTCAGCTTCTATTTATGGTGCACGCGGTACTTGGGGCGTGATTCTGATTACTACTAAAAAAGGTGAGAAAGGTAAACCGCGCCTTTCTTATGATAACAGTTTCGCGTGGTCCTCTCCAGTAAACTGTCCCGAAATCGCCGATGGTGATTTGGGAGTGGAATACATGCTGGCAGCTTTAAGAAAAACCGCGCCTAACACTACGCAATTCAATATATTAGGGGCTTATTTTGATGACACTAGTGTAGAACGTATTCGGCAGTGGAAAAATCTCTATGGTGATAAGGATCTTGGTGATGAAATGGTATATGGACGTGACTATGAAATCCGCAATGGTCATCCTTACTTCTATCGCCCTTGGGATGTAAATGATTTTTTAAACAGGGCGTCTTTCCAGCAAAAACATAATGTATCCATTTCTGGAGGAGGGGATAAATATTCTTTTTTTGGAAGCTTCGGCTATCTTAGCCAAGATGGTTTAGTAAAAATCACTCCAGAATCGGATAATTACACCCGTTTTAATGGCAATATGCGTATTGAAGTGACTCCGATTAAATGGTTAAAAATTCGTGGTGGATTAATGTACACTCATTCCGATAAACGTTCGCCTCAGTTTCGTTTAGCTACTGCTGAAAAGCAGGCAAATGAATATTGGTACAACTTTTATCGCTATCCTGAAACCTATCCCTACGGTTATATTGATGGTCAGCCCTTAAAAAACATTCGTACAGAATTGGAACAAGCCCACATGAATCACAAAATAAGTGATATGAGCCGCTTCCAAGTAGGTACTACATTAACATTTCTAAAAGGTTGGACTGCAGACTTTGATTATACTTACGTGTCAACAAATGGTCACAATAAACGTGCTGCAACTCCCATTTCTGGTATTAATCTTTGGAGTGACCCTACTTTGACAAAATGGGAGTCAAGCTTCTTTCCTGCTGAAAATTGGTTACGATTAGATTCATCTTGGAGTAAACGTCAGGTTGCTAAAGCTTATTCTACTTATGACGTCAAGCTTGGTAAACACGCCATTAAATTAATGGTTGGTATGGATGCAGAATATGCCAAATCCGAAAGTCAATATTCACGCCGTTATGGTCTATATGATCCTACCAAACCTGAATTCCCTTTGACAGATCCAGCTAACATGGATACGAACGGTAGTGCTTCGCATTGGAGCACACTAGGATTCTTTGGACGCGTAAACTATAACTTAATGGACCGTTATCTCTTTGAATTCAATATACGACGTGATGGCGCTTCTAAGTTCAGTAAGAATTGCCGCTGGGATACCTTCCCTTCATTCTCTATCGGCTGGTTGCTTTCCGAAGAAAAATGGATGGAACGCTTTAAGGAAATAACCAAAATGTCATTTACTAAGCTCCGTCTCTCTTGGGGGCGAATTGGTAATAATAATGTGGGCAGTCACAGTTATCTGAGTAATATAGGGAACGGACGTTCCGATTGGTGGATCGGCAGTACTAATCCACTTTCTTTTGGAACTCCCACTGTAGCAGCTACTACGTTGACCTGGGAACCTGTAGAAACTGTTGACTTAGGTATTAATGCTAAATTTTTTGATAATTCTCTTGATATCGAATTCGATTGGTTCAAACGTACTACACGCGATATGGCAGCTGCTGGGGAAGAGGTTCCACTGTCACTGGGAGCAAGTGCACCTGCCCGTAACTTTGGTGAGATGTCTACCTTAGGATGGGAATTATCTATAGGTTATAACAAAAGACTGAATAAAGACTGGTCCATCAATTTTCAAGGAAGCTTATCCGACCAAACCACCAAGATTACCAAACATGCCAACAAGGAGGTTAGTATTAAAGAAGGCGGTAATATCGGTGTAAATTACGAAGGTAAAATAATGGGTGAGATTTGGGGCTATGAAACCGATCGTCTATTTCAAGAAAGCGACTTTGATGGCAATAATGGCGAGGGAAACCCTATTTGGTACTATGGTTCCAACACTCCTAATCAAGATGCCTTGAATACTGCAAATTCATTCCATTATGGCCCGGGTGATGTCAAATACAAAGATCTAAATGGTGATGGCAAAGTGGATTACGGACAGGGAACTAATCTTGATCATGGTGATATGAAAGTGATTGGTAATACAACTCCTCGCTATATCTTTGGTTTGCGTGCTGGTTTTACTTGGAAAGATATTGATTTTAGTGCTTTCTTCCAAGGTGTAGGTAAACGTGACTATTGGGGTACCGGTCCATTGGTGATTCCTTGTTTCACCAAAAATGAGGCTGTGTATCAAAATCAGGTAACAAACTATTGGACTCCTGATAATCCTGATGCATTCTATCCTACTCCTCGTGATGCTGGTGCTAATAATCACAATGGTAATTGGCAACCTCAAACACGTTATCTATTAAATATGGCTTATATGCGCTTTAAGAATTTGACAATAGGTTATACTCTACCTAAGCAATGGATTCAAAAGGTCTCTCTCACATCAGCACGTATATTTGTGAGTGGTGAGAATCTTTTTACTCTCGACAATCTCGATGTAACGATCGATCCTGAAATTCAACAAAACAGTAGTGCAACAACTGATGCGAGAAGTTTTGGACGTACTTATCCCTACTTCCGCACGTTCTCTGTAGGTGTTCAAGTTAAACTTTAAAAACTCTGATTATGAAAAAAATATTATTAGCTTCACTTATGCTATTGGGCTTGGCGAGTTGTGATGATTTCCTCACTAAAGATCCTCTAACATCTTTTCAAGACGATGATTTTTGGTGCAATGAAAATAATGTACGTGGCTTCGCAATGGGCTATTATGCCTCACGTTTCCCTGGATATGGTAGTGGTGACAACGGTGGTGTTATGTCACAACGTCAAGCTCTGAACGATGATTTCACTAATACTTCTCTCTCTGGATTTGCCGCAGCTCCTATTGTAAAAGGAGGCAGTTGGGGGAGTCATTTAAGTAATATTCGTCGTGACAATATTTTTATTGATCGTGTAGAACGTGTTACAGAATGGGATGAAGAAACAGCAAATCATTGGCGTGGTATTGCCCGATTTTTTCGTGGATACGATTACGCTACTTTTGCCTCAATCTATAAGAATGTACCTTATTATGATCACGAGTTAACCATAGTTTCAGATGATCTTTTCCGCAAACAGGATGATGTATTTTATGTGATGGACAAAGTACTTGAAGATTATGAATTTGCTTCAAAAAACGTGTTAGTAAGTGATACAAAGACAGGGCCCGATGGTCAGGTTATCACTCAAGGAGTCGTTGATGCTTTTATGAGTCGTGACATGCTATTGATGGGGACTAAATTGAAATACGATCCTGCCACAACTGCAGAACAGATGGAACATGTTGCGAAATATTTGCAAGCAGCTAAGGATGCAGCTTGGAGAGTTATTTCATCAAATCGTTATAGCTTGTGTCCTAGTTTTCATGATCTTTTCTCAACAATTGATATCAGCCAGACAGCAGAGGTGAAACAGGAAATGATTCTTTGGCGTCAGTATGCAACCGGACAAGTGACTCATGCTATTATGACTTACGATCGCGACCTTACAGTTCAAGGCCAATCAGGAACTAAGGACCTAATTAATTCTTATCTCTGTCTTAATGGTATGCCTATTAATACAACAGCGGGCGCGAATCCTCAATTTAAAGGTGATAAGAATGCTGATAATGAAATGTCCAATCGTGACCCTCGACTCAATCAGACTTTTAAGGATGACTTTTATGTACAGTATAGTGAATATCCGGGCTATGCACAAAGTGGTTATAAACGTTGGCTATTTTTAAACAAACAACATGAAGATGACTTAGAGTCTACCCAAAGTTTCAATATTACTGATGCACCTATTATCCGTTTGGGAGAAGTGATGCTTAACTATATTGAAGCAGCAGCTGAGTTGGAAACTTTAGGTAAATACACAGTGACACAAGAAGATGTTGATGCTACAATCAATAAATTGCGTACTCGTGCCAGCTTTGGTGGGAAATTGGCTAAACTGCAGATCATTGGTGGCCAACCTGCAGTAAACGGTGTCGTATTCGATGATGCTGACCGAGATCCCGATGTCCCCTCTTTCTTATGGGAGATTCGTCGTGAACGTCGTGTCGAACTTGTATATCAGGGATTTCGTTTGAACGATTTGAAGCGATGGCGTAAGATTCACTATTTGAATTCCGATCTCTATCCTAAAAAAACGATCGGCTGTTGGTTAGAAAAAAACGATCAATACAAGAATCTTATTTTATGTGATGAAAATGGTATAGTTATTTCCAATGCTGGTAATGCGAAAGGGGAAGGTTATATCAAAGTATCTATGACTCCTCGTAATGCCGACAACGGCTATGTACTTGACCGTAATTATTGGGATTGTATTCCTTTATATGAGATCGACTATTACGAACGTAACGGAAGCCATCTTGAACAAAACCCCGGTTGGCCTCAAGGAGGTGCTGATGCAGAATAAATATTAGTTTAAATCTAACACAATAAAAGAGATGAAAAGTTTATATAAAATAGGATTGTATATAGGAATGATAGTACTTATTACTCTCTTTCCTATAAGTTGCGATGATGACGAGATAGATACAACTTGTCAGGTAACATTAGTTACCAATCAAAATCCTGGTAGCGAAGAGGATATTCTTCAGTTGACCGTTCAGGCGGGTGAATTTCTCAAAGAGCCAGAAATGGTTCGTGAGGGTTTTGAATTCGCGGGTTGGTACACTGACCAAGCTTCGGCAAATAACACTAAAAAAGATGCGGAGATCAAATTCAAAGCTTATGATTTGAAAACTACACCCATTTATTTAGATGTAACTTTATATGGTCGTTGGGTGAAATAACTTTCTTTAATACAATCCTGTCCCGCTATTTACTTGTAAGTAAATATGCGGACAGGATGAATTTAATACATAAAACAATTATGAAACGAAATATATTTTTGTCTTGTGCTGCCCTGTTAGCAGCATCTGTGTTTGCTTCTTGCTACAAAGACGATCACCAGCCGCCTATGGTTGAAGGAGGACATGCTGGTGTAGATTTTGTCATAGACAATAATAAAGTGATTACTGATAATTTTTTAGGATTCGGTACACAATATAATAATAATCTTTACACCACACGTACATTTGAAAATGATGGAGTCTCTGAAGAGAATCTTCCTGATTTAGAGAAAAAAGTTTTAGCTTTAGGGTCACAATATGTCCGTATATTCTTTGATAAAAAAAATTGGGAGAGTGTATCTGGATATAATCCTGAATATAAGGCTTCTTTTATTCGTACTGTGGAATTAGCTCAAAAAACAGGTGCATTGGTAAATATAACATATTGGCATTCTTCTATACCGGAAGATATGGGCAGATTTGCTGATGAAATATATGACTTGATTGTTAATAAGGGTCTTACTTGCGTAAAACAAGTTACCATTCAGAATGAAGTTAACTCTACAAAAATTACACCTGATGAATATCGAGTTCTCTATTCTGTTTTTATTGATCGTCTAAAAGAACTGGGTATAAGAGATAAAATTCAGCTAGTCGGTGGTGATCTGGTTCAGGATAATCAAAAAACTTGGTTTGAATATATGTCTACTAGTATGGCTACATTACTTGACGGTTATTCTTCACATATATATTGGGATTATTGGGACAAAGTCAAACCTGTTGATCGTTTAAGTGGTGTGGCTGATCTTTTATCCAATATGCAAGGGCAGGGAATTAAACCCTGTTATATTACAGAATATGGCGTGAGAGGTGAAAAGTCTGGTGGCGCTTTCAATAATCCTGGTTATTTACGCGGAACAGATACTCCTATTGGTAGAACCAATGAATGTGCTTTACGCCATGTCACATTCCATATCAATGCACTAAATTATGGCTTTGCCGGTTTGGTAAAATGGGATTGCTATAAAGCTAAATATGATAATGGAAATCAGTACTTTCCTGTAATAGGATCCGGTACCGATGGCTATCCTCTCTACCCTTCTTATTGGATGACTTGGGCTTTTACTCATTCATGCCAGCCTGGTTGGAAAGTATTAAGTGCAACTTCTGTTGTGTCTTCTGCACATAAACTTTGTGCTGCAATGAGCGATGGTGTTTCTAACTATACGATTTATGCTCAAACTACCGCCACTGTACAAACTCCGTTTGTAATATCAGGTATTCCTGCAAACAAAAAGTTCCGTGTATTAGCATGGAATGATGATTTAATGGGTGGTCTTACCGAACTAGAGCCTGTTACTTCAGATGCAGAGGGAGTAGTGCGTTTCAATGTGAAACCTGACGGTTTTATTACACTTACTACAATAGATTTCACTCTCCCTGAAGGATTGGAATAAATTAAGAGAAGGGAGTGTGGCGGAAATAATTTTTACCGCACTCTTTTTCTTTTTTATTATAAAGTTATTATTACCTCTTTTGAATAAAAATGAAGCAGATGAATAAAACCTCAATATCTCTATTACTCTGTGCGGCTATGATGGTTGGTGATATTTTTGCGCAAGATCCCACTGTGCCTCGGGTATCAAAAAACTATTTTCCTGTATCGGTGCAATTCACTCCCGTTCCTTCGGGTAAAGGGTGGCGTGATGAGCGTCCTCCCTTGACTGACGAAACAATGCGTGAGACCATTCATAATATTATTTTGCATGGATGTACACACATTGCTGCTGGTGAATTTTCCAATGGTGGTGCCAATTTAAAAGTTTTTGACTATGCACAAAGTTTGGGCATGAAGATTGATTTCACTTCCAATGGCGTACAACTTTTCAAACGCAATGATCCTCCAAAGTATTGTGTTTATTCACCAGAATATCTTGACTCTGTGCGTACTCGTATTGAACCTGTATTGGGCAGTGTTAAAAAAGTGTCTAATCCTTTTACTATATTTCCCTTTATGGATGAACCTTTCCATGCTGATACCACTTCATTCGATTTTCGTGAACCGGTAAAGAGGGCTTTCAAGAAACAATACGGCTATGCCATGCCTACATCGTATTCTGTTGCTAAACGTGAGCCTCGCAAACACTTGGATTTCATCAATTTTCAATCATCAACTTTTGTTGAAGCTTGGCGTAAAATTTATAAAGAAGTGAAACAATACGATAATCGTCCTTTGGTAGTAATGACTCATGACAGCCACAATACTATGGGTGGTGGTGTAAATTCCGACTCTAAATATGCGGTAGACGATGTATTCCACTGGGGAGGTGATTTTGTAGATATGTTCTTATATGATATATATCCTTACACAATGTTCGATTACCGTTACGGAGAGCCTTCGCAAATACGTAAACCGCGTATAAGCCAGATGCACTATACTATGGCTCAAATGCGTAACCTCACTACTACTTATGGGAAAAAACTAGGATTTTGGTTAGGTACATACAACAACGGGTGGTTTCGTCGCTATTTGAATAAAGAGATGCTTAGCCAATATTGGATGGAACGTGAATTGGCTTATACCGCCATTACTGGTGGTAGTGATTTCATTATTACCGGCATCAACATCCCCTCCGATGCTCGTCACTGGGATGATTTTGGTCAGGCCATGCGCACCGTACAAAAAGTAGGTGGTGCTATATCCGAGTCACAAAAGCCCAAAGCCCGTGCTTGTTTCCTCTTCCCTCGCACACAATATGTACAAATGCAGGAAGAATGCTTTAACGTTGGACAAACTTATGAACTTTGTTTACGTGCTTTTGGTGAGCTTGATGTGATACATGAAGAGCAAATTACCGATGACAAAATGAATGGTTACGATATTTTGGTTATGGCTGATGTGAAAATGCTACCTAGAGAAGTTGCCAAACATATAGCTGCATTTGTAAAACGAGGCGGTGTAGTTATTTCCGACTGTGTTCCTCAGAGTGATTCTTATTTTGCTCCTCTTGAAAGTATGAAAGAGCTCTTTGGAGTGAAAGCCGCCGCTACCAACCGCGTAGAACAAAAAGGGACTTGGAATCCATTTTCTATGCTCCCCGCTAAATGGGCTTTCGTAAAAGAAGCACCTGCCGTACCCGTAAAAACATACGACCAGGCTCAAGGTAAGGCTTATAATCAGAACTTAAGTTTTCGTGTGATAACCCCTCGTAACTGTGTAGCTACTGATGCTCAAATAATAACTTCCCTGAAATCAGGTTTTCCCTTATTACTTTCTCGCAAAGTAGGTAAAGGAAGTTGTTACCTCTTTGGTTTCTGCCTGCAGGATACCTATTTTCAGACTTGGATGGATAATGATATAACTTCGCGTACAGAACTACAACAGCTTATGCACGATGTATTTGCTTCAACCGGCATAGTTTCGCGTGTTTATTCATCCAATCCTGATATGGAGGCAGGTGTTCGTCTACACGGTAATGAAGCTTATTGCTTTGTAATCAACCATGAAGCCGAAAATGCGATAACAGATGTTACTTTACGCGATTTAGGCTTCGAAGTAGGTCAGATCATGGATGTGGAGTGGGGGCGTACAGTCGACTTCGTCCGTACCCCTGATGGTGGGATACGCTTTACGATTATGGCTGTGGAAGGTACTCCTACGGGTGTTACCCGCCTGCTTAGAATCACCCCTAAAAAATAATGAATTATGTTTAATAAATTACGTATAGCAGTAGTCATATTTATCACGACCGTTTTAGTAGGTGTGGTTACAGCCACACCTACCGGAATGGTACAAAGTGAATTAAACAAAGGTTGGCGCTTTCGTCAAGCTCGTTTACAGCAATGGCGTACAGCTACTGTACCAGGTGTAGTCCACACTGACCTATTGGATCATGGTTTGATAGAAGATCCTTTTTTTCGTCTGAATGAACGTTCTGTCCAATGGGTAGACAAAGAAGATTGGGTATACGAAACTACTTTTGATATTCCCGCTAAAATGTTGGGATATAAGAACTATCGTCTTGTATTTAACGGACTTGATACCTATGCTGATGTTGAGCTGAATGGAGAGAAAATACTTTCGGCAGATAATATGTTCCGTCGTTGGCCGGTAGATGTATCCCAGAAACTCAAAGAGAGGGGCAATGTGCTTCAAATTTATTTCCATTCACCCATAAAAATAGATATACCTAAATGGGAAGCGTTACCCTACCATTATGAGGCCGGTAATGATCAATCACAAAATGGCGGTCTGTTTGGCAAACAGGTTAGCATCTTTGCCCGCAAGGCAGGCTATCATTATGGTTGGGACTGGGGACCTCGTCTGGTAACATCAGGAATATGGCGTTCCGTAGTATTGGAAAGTTGGAATGATGCGTGCATCGAAGATTTAGCTTTTCAAACCCAGCAACTCGGTAAACGTACAGCCCAAGTTGTTTGTGAGGTAGAAATAAATAGTGAAAAATCTGCGGATGAAGCAAATGTCTCAATATTTGATGAAAATACCAAAATGTTTGTAGGCAGTACTATTTGTGACTTAAAGCAAGGGATAAATCATATCAAAGTAAATTTTAAGCTTAACAATCCACGCCTATGGTGGTGTAACGGTTTAGGTGAGCCCGAACTCTACGATTTTCGTGTAGAATTGTCTATTAACAATAAGTTAGTAGATAGTCGTAAACAAACTACTGGTATTCGTACTATTGAATTAGTTCGTGAAAATGACAAAGAGGGACAAAGTTTTTATTTCCGTCTCAATGGTGTACGGGTATTTGCCAAGGGAGCCAACTACATCCCTTCTGATAATTTTCTACCTCGGGTTACAATAGCTGATTATAAAAAGACCATTGACGACGCAGTAGCTGTACATATGAATATGCTACGCGTGTGGGGTGGTGGAATCTACGAAAACGATGAGTTCTACGACCTTTGTGACCGTAACGGACTACTTATTTGGCAAGATTTCATGTTTGCTTGTAGCCTCTATCCCGCTGAAGGTGAAATGCTCGAGAATATTCGCCTTGAAGCAATTGATAACGTAAAACGTATGCGCAATCATCCTTCATTGGCCGTATGGTGCGGTAATAATGAGAATCAAACGGCATGGTTCAGTTGGGGCTGGAAAGAGAATTATGAACGTCAAAATAAAGCTTATGCTGAAAAAATCTGGAAGCAATATTGCGACCAATATTTTGATGTACTCGACAAAGTGGTAGATGAATATGCGCTAAATGTACCTTATACTCCTTCGTCTCCTTTCGCAAGCAAAGAGGTAGCACAGGAAAAGAACATTGGAGACCGCCACTTTTGGGGGGTGTGGACCGGCGCTTTTCCCATCAGTGCCTATCGGGATGAACATTCGAGATTCTTCAGTGAATATGGCTTCCAGTCATTCCCTGAAATACAGACTGTAAAACGTTATGCTCCCGAACAGGAAGACCAAGATCTTTTGTCCGATGCCATGATGTGGCATCAGCGTGGTGGGAAGAATGCCAACGAACGAATATATAAACATCTGCTTAATGAATATCAAGAACCAAAAGGTTTTGAAAACCTGCTCTATATGACTCAAATACTTCAGGCTGATGCTGTAAAAATAGCCATGGAAGCTCATCGTCGTGACAAGCCCTATTGTATGGGTACTTTATACTGGCAAATTAATGATTGTTGGCCGGTAGCCTCGTGGAGCAGTCGTGACTACTATGGTCGTTGGAAAGCACTGCATTACTTTGTAAAAAATGCTTTTGATGACATCTTAGTATCGCCTGTAGAACGCAATGGTCGTTTGGAAGTATGGGTTATAAGTGATCGTCAACAACCGGTAAAAGGCAAACTTGAAATAATTATCTACGATATGAAAGGCAAGCGTGTAAATAACGTTACTCGTAATGTCCGACTCAAAGCAGATGAAAGTTTGAAGGTGACCGATCAAGCGGTAAAGGAACTAATTGGTAATTATGCTCCTGGTGATGTAGTGGTATATGCTGATTTTGTGGTACAAAATGAAAAGAAACATTATACCAACAATTGTTTCTTGGTAAAACAAAAAGAAATGAACTATCAAGAAGCCGTCATAGATCCGGTTATAGAGCCCAAAGAGTATGGTTTCCGCGTAACGCTGCGTACTAATACTTTTGCACGTGGGGTATTTATGGAGCTCAAAGGTCAAGATTATTTCTTTAATAAAAATTTCTTTGATCTATTTCCCGGTCATCCTGTGACACTTGAGGTTGAAACCAGTCTGTCTCCTCAGGAGTTCGAAAAACAACTATGTATAAAAACACTTAGAGATGCTTACAAATAATGTAATATATAGAATATCGCTTGTTGCAGCAGGTAGTACTTTATTAGGAAGTTGTACAACCTCTACTAACAAAGAGTTGAAGCTAAATCATTTGGATGGAGTGAAACCGCGTAATGTGGTATTCATACTATCCGATGATCATCGTTATGATTATATGGGTTTTTTAGGAACGATACCTTGGCTTGAAACTCCCTGTATGGACAGAATGGCACGTGAGGGAGCGTACATCCAAAATGCGTTTGTTACTACTTCTCTCTCTTCACCCAGCCGCGCTTCTATCCTTACCGGCCTTTATTCACATACACATAAAGTAGTGGATAATAATGCTCCTTTACCCGATGGGCTGACTTTCTTTCCCGAATATTTACAAGCTGCTGGGTATGAAACTGCTTTCTTTGGTAAGTGGCACATGGGCAATGATACAGGTGAACCACAACCAGGGTTCACCCATTGGGAAGGTATACGCGGACAAGGTGTATATTGGAATCCCGAAATCAATATCAATGGCAAATGGAAAGAGTTTAAAGACAGTACTTATTTGGGAGATTTGCTTACTGATCACGCCATAGATTTCATTCGTGAACAAAAGAAAGCTGATAAGCCTTTCTTTGTGTACTTGTCGCATAAAGGAGTTCACGACCCTTTCCAAGCACCTAAACGTTATGAAGGTTGCTATGCCAATAAAAAAGTTCCTTTGCCTACTTCGTTTGAAAATCCTCACTATGGCATTACACCTACTCCTAACAAGTCTGTTCAGACCGGTAAACCACTTTCGGGTGTCGACTATTATGGCGAACAGATGAAGCCTGATTGGGTCAAAATGCAGCGCGAAAGCTGGCATGGTGTAGATTTTTGCTACAATGGCCGTCGCAATTGGGAAGAGGAAGTACGTAAGTATTGTGAAACTTTACGTGCTGTAGACGAAAGTATCGGTCGTGTAATAGACAGCCTGCAGGAAATGGGACTAGATGAAAATACTGTTGTTATCTATATGGGCGACAATGGCTTCTGTTGGGGGGAACATGGTTTGATAGATAAACGCCAATTTTATGAAGCATCGGTACGTGTACCGATGTTGATACGTGCTCCAGGATTATTCCCTGCAGGACAGGTTTTAAAATCCATGGTGCAAAATGTAGATATCGCCCCCACCATATTATCGTGCGCAGGATTAGATAAACCCGCACAAATGGTAGGTGAATCATATATCCCTTTGCTACAAGGTAAGGAGATACCTTGGCGTAATCGTATATTCTATGAATATTACTGGGAGCATGAATATCCGCAAACTCCTACCATGCATGGCGTACGTACCGATAATTATAAATATATCCGTTATCATGGCATATGGGACACCAATGAATTTTATGATTTAAACGAAGATCCTAGTGAGTTACAGAACCGAATAGCAGATCCCGAATATCAGGATATAATTAAACAACTCGATGCTGATCTTTATGACTGGTTAGAAACGACCAATGGAATGTTCATTCCTCTGAAACGAACTGTACGCCCCCATAACGACCATCGTAATGAGGGTAATTACTAAAACTAAATTCATATGAAGAAATATTCGATTTATACCATACTTTGTCTGTTTCTACTGTTATCGCTTTCTATACAAGCTCAGCAGAAATGTAAGGCGTATCGTCCTTTCCCTTTCAGTCTGCAATATTTCGAAATTGCCGAAGATAAGGAATTTATTCCCTCTACACTCGATGATTTGCGTGCACATGGCGTAAGTAATCTATGGATACGTGACTGTAAAAGTCCAAAGAGCAATGATATAGTGAAGCGTTTCCAAATGGAAGGTTTCAAAATAGACTTTATGACACATGGGCATGAGAACTTTATCCGTGATGAAGTGCCAAAAGTAAGCGTATACGATCCGAAGTACGAAGAAGTGGTACGCGGAAATGTAAAGAATGGTTTGGCACAATTGTCCCAAATAGCACATCCTGACTATGTATTTCCCTATATAGACGAACCATTTCATCGCAAGCCCTTTTTAGATTATTCGGCAGCGACTCGTGCCGAGTTCAAGCGTCAATATGGTTATGCTATGCCAAAAAGTTTTGAAGAAGCCTGTAAAAATCCTCGTATACAACTGGACTTCTTGAATTTTCAATCACTTATTTTTCGGGACGGCTGGATGAAAACTGCCAAAATCGTACATGAGTTTGATCCCCGTGTAAAGATTGCCATCACTCATGATAGTCATAACGTATATGGAGGCGGAGTAAACTCAAATAGCCAAATGGCTATGGATGACGTATTCTACTGGGGCGGTGACTATGCTGATCTTTTTGTTTACGATATCTATCCTTATCTGACTTTTGATTACCGTTATGGGGAAACCGGTGTATATCGTAAACCTCGTATGAGTCAGTTGCATTATACTATGGCACAACTTCGAAACATGACTACCACTTATGGTAAAAAAATGGGATTTTGGGTAGGTACTTATAATAAAGCTTGGTTTGTACGTTTTCGTGGAAAAGAACGCGCTGAACAATTTTGGTCAGAACGTGAAGTACTCTATACGGCCATTGCAGGAGGAGCAGATTATATTATTTCTCCCTCTGACTACATGGGACATAACTTACCTGTAGACCAAAACCATTGGGATGAATATGGCAGAGGAATGCGTATCATTCAAAAAGAAGGTGCAGCCATTACCGATGCTCCTAAAGTGAAAGCCAATGCCTGCTTCCTTTTTCCCCGTACTCAATATCTGCTTACTCAGGAGGAATACTATAATGTAGGCCTGTCTTATGAACTGTTCCTGCGTTCTTTTGGTGAACTTGATATTTTACATGAAAACCAAATTACTGATGATACCTTAAACGGTTATCAAGCTTTGGTATTGTGCGATGTAACATTACTACCGGAAAAGGTGGCTGAACATATTGTCCGTTTTGTAAAAAATGGCGGTACTGTGATAGCTGACTGTGTACCTCAGCTGAACGAAAACCAAAAAACTTCTTCTATTATGAATCGTTTGTTCGGCGTTGATAATGTCTCTATTCAACGGGTAAAACGTGAAGGTCAGTGGGTACCTTTTGTGAACCTGCCTGCCAAATACTCATTCCCACCCGTAAATGGTGTGACCGATACAAACTATCTGTTTGATACTTGGAATGCGATGCAAATAGTATCACCTCGTACTTGCAAGGCAACCGAAGCGACCATAAATGGATATTCAAAAAATGGTATCCCCATGATACTGACCAACAAAGTCGGAAAAGGTAATGTCATACTCTTTGGATTCTGTATGCAGGATACTTATTTCCAAGCTTGCAAAACGGATGATGAGACTACACTCAATGCTCTTTATACTCAAGTGCATAACGCCTTTGCTGAAAATGGAATTATATCTCATATATATTCCTCCAATCCAGAAATAGAAGCGGGATTGCGTTCGTCAAGTGAAACAGCCTACCTGTTCGTCATTAATCACGAAACGCGAACTGATAATAGCCAAATATTTCTGCGCCAGTTACCTGGTAAAGTTGCTAAGGTTATTGATGTAGAAACTAGTTGTCCTATAGATTATATATGCAAGTCTAATGGCATTGATATAGATGTGAATGTACCATTTGGAAAAACACAACTAATTAAAATAACTTATCAAAAGTAATAACCAATAAATTATTATATTATGAAAACTAAGACCTTTTTGTTAGGCTTGTCTGCTTTATTATTAGGCAGTATTTCCATTCTATCATGCAGTGATGATGATAAAGAAATAGTGAGTGGTGGCAAAACAACCCCTAAATTAGGTGCTGTTGTAGTGACAGAGACTTCTATTACACACAAAGCAGCTACTGTAACAGCTGAATTAATTGATTGGGGGGGAGCAGAACCCAATTCTTCGGGAATTTGTTGGGCCACTACCCCTAATCCTTCAGTGGAGCAACAAACTAAAGTGAAAATTGATATGTCCGAACCAGGAGACTATGAATACAATATTAAAGGTTTGCTTCCTGAAACTAAATATTACGTTCGTAGTTTCGCACGTAATGCACGCGGTTTAGTTTACAGTGAGCAACTTGAATTTGAAACAAAACCTGAATCGCCTGATATGATGGATTATGTAGAAGTAGGTAATCCAGAGTTAATAGGTGAACCTGGTAAAGTGAATGCAAATCTAGCGTCCACTATTATTAGTAATGGTGGAGGGACGCTCAAAC
Organism: Bacteroides eggerthii; assembly: GCF_025146565.1. Taxonomy (NCBI): domain Bacteria; kingdom Pseudomonadati; phylum Bacteroidota; class Bacteroidia; order Bacteroidales; family Bacteroidaceae; genus Bacteroides; species Bacteroides eggerthii. The sequence goes on from NZ_CP102258.1 coordinate 1,080,224, forward strand.
GTGCCGGATTTGTAATCTCAGAACATACTCAACCCACTGTTGAAGATAAGATGTATGAATTATCTCCTGCCAAAATAGGAAACTTTGAACTAACCATTTCTTCACTTCTCTCTGGTACTACGTATTATGTACGCACCTTTGGCGAAAATGTAAAGGGAATTGTATATAGTAGTGAAGAACTTTCATTCACAACACAAGAGGCCGACATGTCCTTGAAGGGAAATTGTGGTAATCTGTTAATTGGTGGCACTGTTGAAGTTCCTATAGGAACTCCCGGTAATTTAAACGATAAAGCTGAGAAAATTATAGAAAGAGAATATAATGTTGTACAAATACCTTGCTACCCAATAGCCTGGAATAGCTGGAGTGCCCTAGAAGATATGAACTTAGATGCACAACGCCAATATGTAGATTGGTGTCAAAAGCGTGGCATCAAGACAATTGGACATTTTTTACTAGCAGGCCCTCAAACTTACTATCCTGACTGGTTTCTTAATAAAACTTGGTCTACTGAAGAATTAGAAACTGCTCTAGAGAACAGAATAAAGACCGTAATTGAAAAAATGGGTGGTGACAAGGTAGATATGTGGACAGTGGTGAATGAATCTTTGAACAAAGGAGTCTACGAGACTTGTAAATGGAGCGCTTTAGGTACAGAAAACTCATTATCTGGAGGTAAAGCTGTCCCTATTTATATTACAAAAGCTTTTGAATACGCTAAAAAATATGCTCCTAATGCAGAGCTTATATTAAGTGAACGTAACTTTTTGATGTCCATGCAAACAGACAAAAATGCTGTTGAATTCCGAAAACTGGCCCTACATTTGAAAGAAAAAGGATTGTGTACGACTGTTGGAGTACAGCTTCACCAGATTCAAGCAGCAGCCGGATTTAATAATCCTGAAACGATGGCAGGTTGGGCACAACTGACAAATCATATAAAATGGTTTAAAGATAACGGTTTTAAAATTATTATTAATGAAGTTTCCATCTCTAAAGCTAAAAAGCAAACAGATCCCGCTTTTACTGCCGCTGAATTGGATTGCCAGAAACGAGCTTATGTGAAATTTATGCAGACTGCCATTGATGCCGGTGCCGATGGAATGCTCTTTTGGGGACTTGGGGATGGTTATAACTCGTACCGTCAATGGGATGAATGTAATTTATACGACCATAATCGCGATCGTAAACCTGCATTCGACGGCGTACTTGAAGTGTTAATGCAGAAATTTCCTGTAACAGAGTAAAATATAAATTACAGAGAATATGAAAATACTGTGTAAATCAGCATTACTTTTTTTATTAGTAGCAGTCATACCTTTAACAGGTATGGCTACCGCTACTAATATAGACCGTATACGATGTGAATATCTGAAGAATCCGCTTGGAATTGATGTGGCAACTCCTCGTTTCACTTGGGAAATCTCAGCTGGCCATAATGGTAAACAAACTGCTTGCCGACTAAAAGTGGCCACCAGTCCCCAACTGTTAAAGCGCGGTAAAGCTGATGTATGGAAATCTAGGCGAGTTAATACTGATATCCCTCGCATGGTTTATCAAGGTCCGGCTTTGCAAGCACACACCCGCTATTATTGGCAGGTGGAAGTGTGGAGTAACAGCCGTAAACTAACGTCTGAAATTGCTAGTTTTGAAACGGCTAAACTTTCCATAACCGATTGGCACGATGCCAAATGGATTAGTGATACATTCGATAAAGAATTCCGTAAGGCTCCTTTACTTCGTAAGAGTATCAGCCTAGAAGAAAAGAATATAAAAAATGCTCGTCTCTATGTGTCAGGTGTAGGTTACTATGAATTCTTTATTAATGGTGCTCATGTGAGTGACCGCAAACTGGAACCGGGGTATACGCACTTCGATAAACGTGTGCTTTATTCCACTTATGACGTGACCTCTATGCTGCAGCATGGCGAAAACGTATTGGCAGCCGAATTGGGCAATGGTTGGCTCAATATACAATCTCTATCTGTATGGGAATTTGAAAAAGCTCGATGGCGCATGCGTCCTCGTATGATAGCAGAACTACGCATTACTTACAATGATGGTACTGTACAAACCATTCCTACTGACCGTACATGGAAAACAAACAGTGGTGCCTGTTCTTTTAATAATCTGTATAGTGGCGAGGTATACGATGCCCGTTTGGTACATAAGGGATGGACGATACCCGGTTTTGACGACAAGAAGTGGATGCCTGCTATAGAGGTGGAAGCCCCTGCTAAGATACTTACTTCCCAGCAAATGCCTCCTATTCGTGTAGTACGCGAAGTAAAGCCTGTCAGTATGAGAAAGATTGATGACTATACCTATATATATGATATGGGTGAGAACATGACTGGGGTATGCCGTCTCCAAGTGCAAGGCCCAACCGGTACGTGTGTCACATTAGCACATGGTGAACTGATACATGATGATGGCACTTTAAATCAAGGTAATATTGAAATCTACTTTAAACGTGAAAAAAATGGTTTGCCTCAACATGTCGATCCTTTTGAACGTATACAAACCGACACTTATTTTTTGAGTGGTAATGGTATGGAAACCTATGAACCTAGATTTACCTATCATGGTTTCCGCTATGTAGAGGTTGCCAGTACCCGTCCGTTGACATTAACTCAAGAGAGTCTTACCGGGCTATGTATGCATACCGATGTAGAGCCTGTGGGAAATTTTGCTTGTTCTAATGAAATATTAAATAAACTGGTGGAAGCCAGTTGTAATTCATATTTAGGAAATCTGTTCAGTATTCCTACGGATTGTCCACAACGTGAAAAGAATGGATGGACGGCCGATGGTTACGTCGGTATGGACTATGGCTTACTTTTTTATGACGGCATTACTGTATATGAAAAATGGATGAACGATTTCATTGACAATCAACGTGAGCGTGGTGATCTTTCTGGCATTATACCAAGTTCAGGTTGGGGGTATGCCGATTGGATAGGGCCAGTATGGGATGCCGCTCTTTTTATCATCCCAAACAATCTGTATAAATATTACGGTGACACTCGTGCCATAGAAAAAATGTGGGACACTTGTGTACGCTACTTACAGTACCTTGAAGCTCGTGAAAAAGATGGTAAGCTGACTTATGGCATTGGAGACTGGGTATTCTACAAGGCAAAAACCGATACACACTTCACTTCCACTGCTTTCTATTGGCTGGATAACGTATTAATGGCTAAATTTGCTGATCTTACAGGGCATGATGGTACTAAGTATCGTGCCAAAGCTGATAATCTGAAAGAGCTCATTAACAACGAATGGTTCGATGCTGAAAAAAAAATGTACGCTAATGGTACACAAGCAGCTCAATCGGTGGGGCTGGCGCTAGGATTAGTCCCCGAAGAGCATGCGCAAGCCGTAGCTGATAATTTGGTACGTATGATCCGCGATAATGGTCATCAATTAGACTTCGGAATGCTGGGGAGTAAGTTTGTACCTGCCATGTTAGTTAAATATGGCTATGCTGATGATGCTTATAAAATGATAATTCGCCCTGAAGCTCCTTCTTGGGCCAATTGGATACATCGTGGCCTTACCACACTACCCGAAACCTGGGTTTTAGATAAAGACTTTAAAGACGCATCGCTCAATCACGCGTTCTTAGGTGATATATCTGCCTGGATGATGAATAGTTTGGCAGGCATCAACCCTAATCCTAAGAAACCTGGGTTTGCAGGTATCATCATCCGTCCGCAATTTATAAATGGCATATCATGGGCCAAAGGAGAATACCGTTCCGTTCGTGGACTTATTCGTAGCGAATGGAAACGAGAAGGCAATCAGATTGAACTTAACATCATTATACCAGCTAATACCGAAGCTGAATTACAGCTAAGAGATAAGTCCGTGGCTCTGAAAACGGGCAAAAACCAATTAACAATTAATCTATAATGAAAACAAAAACATTAGGCGTTACCGCCCTTATATGCTTGGCAGTTTCAATACAGTCTTGTGGTGACGGCATACCCGCATATAAGAACCCTGACAATCCTGTAGAAGTACGTGTCGCAGATTTGTTGAAACGTATGACACTGGAAGAGAAAATAGCTCAAATGCAAGATCTAAAGTTCAAAGACTTCTCCGTAGACGGAAAAGTAGATACAGTAAAAATGGACTCTGTACTCAAAGGTATGAGTTATGCCTCTGTATTCGGTTCAAGACTAAGCGTGGAACAGATGCAGGAGAGTATGTTTGCGATTAATAAATATATGGCTGAACACAATCGTCTGGGCATCCCCGTATTAGGTGAAGCCGAATCATTGCATGGACTAATCCATGACGGCGCCACTATTTTTCCACAATCCATTGCACTTTCCAGTACATTTAATCCCGACATTACTCATCGTGTAGCAACTGTCATTGCGCAAGAAGCGAAAGCCACAGGGGTAGACCAAGTTCTCTCACCAGTACTCGACCTTGCTCGTGAGCTGCGTTGGGGGCGGGTAGAAGAAACTTATGGGGAAGATCCCTATTTAGTCGGACGTATGGGAGTCGCCTATGTATCAGCTTTCAATAAAGAGGGTGTAATGACTACCCTAAAACATTTTTTAGCTCATGGTTCCCCCACCGGTGGTTTAAACTTGGCTTCTGTAACTGGTTGTGAACGTGATCTCCGCTCACTGTATCTCAAGCCTTTCCAAGATGTTATGCGTGAGGCCATGCCCTATAGCGTGATGAACTCTTATAATTCATACGAATCAGTTCCTGTTGCAGCTTCTCATTGGATTCTTGACGATATTCTTCGTGGTGAAATGGGCTTTAAGGGATATATTTCTTCCGATTGGGGTTCTGTAGAAATGCTTCGTAGTCTTCACCATACAGCAAAAGATAAAGCCGATGCTGCTTGTCAAGCAGTGATTGCTGGTGTGGATGTAGAAGTGGATGGTGATTGCTATGAAACGTTGGACAGCCTAGTACGTAGTGGAGTACTACCCGAAAAAGAAATTGACAAATGTGTATCGCGCGTACTAACTGCAAAATTTGCTATGGGGCTTTTCGATAAGGATTATACAAAACGTGCCAATCTTTCCCAAACGGTACATACTCCTGAGGCTGTCGAACTGGCTTTGGTAGCTGCTCGCGAATCAGCTATCTTAGTAAAGAACGAGAATAGTTTACTTCCACTCGATGCAAATAAACTTCGTTCGGTCGCTGTAATCGGTCCCAATGCCGCCCAAGTACAGTTTGGTGACTATATGTGGACCAATAGTAATGAATATGGCATCACTCCTCTGCAAGGCATCGAAGCCGTCACCCAAGGCAAGGTAAAGATTAATTATGCTAAAGGCTGTGAAATCCACACGCAAGACCGTAGTGGATTTAGTCAGGCTGTAACTGCAGCCCGCAATAGCGATGTGGCTCTGCTCTTTGTTGGCGCAATGAGCGGTTCTCCCGGACGCCCCTGGCCCAATTCTGTAAGTGGTGAGAGTTTTGATCTTTCTGATATCAGCCTTCCTGGCTGTCAAGAAGCCCTCATCCGAGCAGTGAAAGCTACTGGTAAGCCCACCATAGTGGTACTTGTAGCAGGTAAGCCTTTTGCCATACCTTGGGTAAAAGATAACTGTGAAGCTGTAATAGTACAGTGGTATGGAGGCGAACAAGAAGGTAGAGCTATTGCTGAAATACTGTTTGGAGAGGTTAATCCTAGTGGCCGTCTGAATGTATCATTTCCACAAAGTACTGGGCATCTGCCTGTATTCTATAATTATTATCCTTCTGATAAGGGATTCTATCACGATCATGGTACTCTTGAAAAGCCAGGACGCGACTACGTATTCTCCAGTCCCGATCCAGTATGGGCATTTGGGCATGGCCTAAGTTACACAACTTTTAAATATAAGTCAATGCAAATATCCAATAAAGAATTCACTGATGATGATACTTGTGAAATCACTGTGGAAGTAGCCAATACAGGAAAACGTGACGGAAAAGAAGTGGTTCAACTTTATGTGAATGATATAGTTAGTTCTGTAGTAACTCCTGTAAAGGAATTACGGCGCTTTGAAAAAGTGTTTATTCCTGCAGGTGAAACTCGAACTGTTAAATTCAATCTACCTATAAAAGAACTGGCCTTGTGGAACACTGATATGAAAGAAGTGGTAGAGCCCGGAGACTTTGAATTACAAGTAGGTGCGGCATCCGATGATATTCGTCTGACTGAAATCATTACTGTGAAATAACAGTCTAATAAAATTATTAACAGAAAACTAAATTAATTATTATGAAGACCTCTATTTTTTTTAGTACGTTACTTATAGCATCCTCTTTATCTATCTCTCAAGCCCAAACGACTAATTCCCCTATTGTAGATGAAGATGGTATTTTGAACATTGTAGATAAACCTTTTGATGTAAATCGATTCGTGATTGGCCGCGATTTCCATGAAAACAAGTTTTCCGATCAGAATAAGGGTTTGCAAGGTATGGCAGACTGTTATTTTAATATGTCGGACGCTTCAGATGGGACCAAACAAAACTTTAAACTTTGCAAGAAATTAGGATTGAATACTGTAGTATCAGCTGAAGGTCGCCACTTGACAGGTAAAGACTGGATGGCAATGAGTGATGAAGATATTGATGCTTATGTAAAGAAAATGATTGAAGATGGTGGCAAAAGTGATGCAATTGTTGGCTATCACATCTGTGACGAACCTTCATCTTTGGCATTTCCTAAGTTAGCAAAAGCCGTAGAAGCTGTGCGCAAATATGCTCCCGGAAAAATGGCTACTATCAATCTTTATCCCAACTATGCTACTTTGTGGACACTTGATCAAGTAAAATCGCAGCTTGGTACTCGCACTTACAAAGAATATCTAGAACAGGCAGCTACAGTAATCAAACCAGACATGATATCATATGACAACTATATGGTTCAATTCTCCATGGATCAAACCGACCCTAAACGCACAGCTCAATATTACTCAAATATTCTGGATGTACGTGAAGTTTCCTTGAGATATGGAATTCCATGGTGGAATGTAGTGTCGGGTAACCAAATACGCCATTATACTGTGATTCCTACTATGGCTAATTTGTTACTGCAAGCTTATACTTCACTAGCTGCCGGTGCAGGTGGCGTTCGCTGGTTTACTTATTGGAAAGGTGGTTATGGCTATACTCCTATCGATGGTGAAGGCCGCAAAACCCAAACCTGGCATTATTTACGTGAAGTTAACCGTCAACTTTCCATTCTAGGCCCTATCATGAAAACTTTAAAATCAACAGGTGTCTATTTTACCAATGATTTTGCGGGTAAAAATGTTCCACAGCTTCCCGGTGAGCATGTAAAAAGCATAAAATGTGATGAACCTTTAATGGTAGGTGAGTTCCTCAGTAAAAAGGGAAACCGCTATATTATGATAGTAAACCTGAGTTTGGAACGTTCCGCACGCTTCATTGTGAACACCGCTATTAATGATGAGCGGCTGTTTGTTGTGAATACTGGTGAACAGAAACCATATTTCGAAGAAATCAATAATATCAAACTAAAGTCTACTTCTATGTTAGGAGGTTCAAAAGAACAACTCGACATGGCTAAAGAACGTGCCTATTGGTTACCTGCAGGTGGTGGCGTATTGATAAAATGTAGCGGACAAACACACCAAGATTAATGAACTAAAGATAAATATTTACTTACTTTGGCCATTACTAAAATTTAGCAGGAGAGAAATAAAAATTGAAGTAGTTTCTCTCCTGTTTTTTGCATTAATAAAAAACAGAGTAAGAAGCTTTTACTATACTATTCTTTGGGAATCAGTAAGAAATGATTTGATTTCTCATCTACTAATGAGCCTCTTATATGTAGCATGATGCGAAAAATGTTTAATCAATATAATATTACCCTAACTTTTTCGCCTATTGCTTTGTAATGTCATACTTTTTATTTTCATTTGCTTACAATAACCTATTTGTTTTCACTTAATTTAAAAACACAAAAGTAACATGACAAAGAAAAACATCTTGCTGTGCAGTGTGATGGCACTCTTTTTATGGACAGCATGCTCAGAAGCAGAGAAGTATCAGTATCCGTTTCAAAACCCTAAACTAAAAGTAGAAGAACGAGTTGACAATTTGATGTCATTGCTTACTCTTCAAGAGAAAGTCAGCATGATGATTAATCGTTCATTGGCTATCGAGCGGTTAGGCATCCCTGCTTATAACTGGTGGGGAGAAGCTTGCCATGGTCTGATAGCGGGTGGGGTTACAGTATTTCCTCAATCCATTGCATTAGCCGCAACTTTTGACGATTCTTCACAACTGACTACCTATACAATGGTGTCTGACGAAGCACGTGCACGTTATAACACCTTACCACTTGATGGAGATATAGGGCCATACGTTTCAGCGATTCCTAATCTTACTTTTTGGGCTCCCAATATCAATATATTTCGAGATCCTCGTTGGGGACGCGGGCAAGAAACTTATGGAGAGGACCCTTTTCTGATGTCAAGAATGGGCTTAAACGTCGTGCTGGGAATGCAAGGCGATGATGAACATTATTATAAGACACATGCTTGCGCCAAACATTACGGTGTGCATAGTGGGCCAGAGCCATTACGTCACGAGTTCAATGCTGTGGTTTCGATGCGCGACTTGTGGGAAACTTATCTTCCCGCTTTCGAAACATTGGTAGTCAAAGGCAATGTACGTGAAGTGATGTGTGCATACAGCGCTTATGAAGGTGAACCATGTTGCGCCAGCAATCGTTTGTTGGTAGACATCCTACGTAATCGCTGGGGGTTTGATGGAATGGTAGTAAGTGACTGCGACGCCATCAATGACTTTTATGTGAAAGGCCGTCATGAAACACATCCGGATGCAGCAGCAGCCAGTGCGGATGCCGTATTGACTGGTACAGACTTGGAATGTGGGCGAAGCTACAATGCATTGATAGAAGCCGTAGAGAAAGGTATTATCAAGGAACAAGATTTAGACGTATCTTTGCGTCGTATCTTGACTGAACGCTTTCGTCTAGGATTGCTGGATCCGGCCAAGTATGTGCCTTACTCTACGATACCGGGCAGTGTGATTGACTGTCAAGAGCATCGGGATCATGCTTTGAAAATGGCTCACGAATCACAGGTTCTATTGAAAAATGAAGGTAACATACTGCCATTGGATAAAAACATCAAATCCATTGCCATAGTTGGTCCCAATATCAATGATTCCATTATGATGCGTGGCAATTACAGCGGTTCGCCGACCCATTGTATCACCATTCTGCAAGGTCTCAAAAATAAGTTGCCCAATACTCGTATCATCTCTGAACGCGGGAGTGAGATTGATTCAGATTATTTGCAAATACCTCAAATGCATCTGGTAAATCATGATGGTCAAAAAGGCTTTTTGGCCCAATATTATGCCAAACCCGACTTTTCAGGAGAAATCATCAACACAAGCCATGCAGAAGTGATAAATTTCCGTACAGAAGGAGGATATGGATTTGGGAAAGATGTGCCCGCTTCGGATTTCAGCGCCAAATATTCAGGAACATATGTTCCTGATTTCACCGGTACACTTTGTTTCTCTGTTCGGGGAGATAATTATGTGTTAAAGGTGAATAATAAAAAGATAGGTGAATATGTTCCCAAGGAATTGTCGTTTAAATATACTCCTGGGATGAATCTTACAGAAGCGCAACGCCGAGAGTTCACAGAGTCGATGAAGGGCAGACGTGGTTCCATTTATACGCTTCAAGTAAAAGAAGGCGAAACTTATCAGATTGCTCTTGATTATAAATCTGGTAAAGAAGGGAGTGTCTCACACCTTTCTGTTGATATGTATGAACGAAAACTGGCGGTATTTGAGGAGCTGAAAGAGAAAATTAAAGATGTTGAGGCCATTATATATGTAGGTGGTATCACCCCCACACAAGAAGGTGAAGGACATGAACGTGCGAAAATTGAATTGCCTGATGTACAAAAGCGTTTCTTGAAAGCGATGCACGAGACCGGTAAACCAGTAATCTATGTAAACTGTTCCGGTAGTGCCATAGCATTGGCTGACATTGATTATGCATACGATGCGCTTTTGCAAGCCTGGTATCCGGGGCAAGAAGGAGGAACGGCTGTGGCTGATGTGCTGTTTGGTGATTATAACCCTTCCGGAAAGCTCCCTGTGACATTCTACAAATCAACAGAACAGTTACCTGAATTTACCGATTACAGCATGGAAAACCGCACTTATCGCTATTTTAAGGGTGAACCCCAATATGCCTTTGGTTATGGATTGAGTTATACAGACTTTGAATTTGGCGAGGCATTACTCTCTTCCAGTTCAATCAAAGCTGGGGAGAAAGTGGAAATCACTATTCCATTAACCAATGTCGGCAAAATGGATGGTGCTGAAGTTGTGCAGGTCTATGTAAAAAGTCTGACTAATCCTGATGCGCCTATCAAATCACTCAAAGGTTATGTGCGTCAAGAGATAAAAGCGGGTAAAAGTGAAAAAGTGAGAATCACACTCGAACCTGAATCTTTTGCTTATTATAACGCGGATGTAGATGGTCTGAAAGTTTTTCCTGGTAAATATCAAATATTGTATGGTAATTCCTCGCGAGATATGGACTTAAGATCGTTAGATTTGGAAGTTACACCTGCTGTACAATAAGAGCGGATACACCGTAATGGTGGTTTCTAATGGTTAGGTTGTATAGGGATATTCCTTAAAGAGAGAATATCCCTTGCCCTATCCGGTTTGAATCAGGCAGGATTTAAATATATTATAGTTATGGTTGCAGAAATAGTTCAGACTTTCACAGAATAGAAAAAACGAATGTCTAAAGAAATCATTTAAGTAACAAAACTTAGTAAAAATGGTCTGTAGTTACTTGAATTAAGGATTTTTCTAATAATAAAGAATATTCAGTCTATTGGTCGTGAATAGATAAGTCGTGAACTGTATTGATGAGTTCATGCTAAAGCTGTTCATTTTGAGTAATAAGGAGTCTTTGTGATGTAAGAATTAGTAAAAGTCATTAATGATACAGTCGGGGACGTTTATTATTGAACCGGTAGCCTACGCCTAACATCAGATAGTTGGGCTCGTGGAAATCTTTAAGATTATACCCAATATGTAGGAAAGTGTCGTGAGATATATCTATTTTGAGCGCTAATATCTGATAGAAAGATTGGAGGTCTCCTCCTCCATGCAGGATGTTGGCTCCGAAACCTATGCCAACGGTGAAGTAGGGCATTACCCATTCTCCGCGTGCTGAGACACCCAAAGAAAGTTGCTTACGTAATGGTGGGATGCCAAAAGCTTCCTCTTCATTTCCACCATTAAGAGGAGTAATGTAATCTTTGGCATAAATATTGGCACCGGCGTCATATACACCGTCTAATGATACTCCTGCGCGGAATTTATATCCAAAATTATACATGGGAGCAAGACAAAACCCTGCTACGGCGTATTTTCCCGGTGCAGGAACTTGCCCGCCTGGAACATCGACGGCTTTTCTTCGCCATGAACCAAACACAGTGAGGTCGTAGCTGACATGTTTGGGAAAGGCCGGGCTCGGAGTTTGTTGTGACGGTTGTAATACATCGTTTATATTCCGATTGAAATTATATATTATTCCGATTTTGAAATCTACTGTGTTCAGGCCGGTATTGGGATATCGGGTATTGCCGTTGGAAAAATGCACTGCGGTTGCCCCGATGTTAAGGTCGAATAGAGGAGAGAGTATCCAATCAAAATGAATTCCGGCACTAAGGTATGCATTAATTTTAGTCCCTATGACGGTATTGTTGGGGTTGTTGAGATAATTATAAGGTTTCCAGCCGAAGGAGGCTCCAAATCCCCATTCGTAGTTGAGCGATAGGCGGGGAGTGAGTTTGGCAATACGTGCTCCCTGAAATGCGTAGAGGGCAATAGGAGTCCCTATTTCTTTGTCGTTGCCGAAGTCGAAATATCCTAATCCTATGCCTTGGTACGAACTTCCGTATATTCGGTCTGCAGTACTGCCCGGCTGTAGCTGGAAGGAATATTTCAAATGAGCCGAGTAGGCAGAACTCAGCCTTTTATGCATATTGTTTTCTCCCCGCAAGAAAGAGCTGGTAGGGAATATATATCCTGGCCGGCCTTCAATGCCGAGCCGGTGGATATAATTATTTTGTGCATGTATATTGTCAGAGAGGAATAGTATAATTATCAAGAGAAGTATATCTTTTCCTGTCTGTATTTTGCTACTCATAATGTTGTGCTGTTCTTCATTGGTTATCTGACTTTTTGTAAAATCTGATTTTTATGCAAATATAATCTTTTTGTTTACATAAGAACCAATATTGGTAAAGTTATAATTTATCATCTGTTTTATTTATGAAGTACAGTGAGAAAAAGGGATGCTTTATCTACAAGGACAAAAGGAGCTATGCCTATTTATAATGCATAGCCCCTTTTACCTGTTCCGGTTCTTTTGTGTTTTGTTCAGGAACGATTATTTCTCGTCATTCTTCCGGATTTCCACACGACGGATTTTACCGCTGATAGTTTTAGGAAGTTCCTCTACAAATTCTATAACGCGCGGGTATTTGTAAGGAGCGGTTACTTTTTTAACATGGTTCTGCAACTCCTTAACCAGCTCTTCACCGGCGCGGTTCTTGTACTCTTTGGATAATACGATGGTTGCTTTTACAACTTGACCTCGAATTTCATCGGGAACTCCGGTAATGGCACATTCTATGACTGCCGGATGCGTCATCAGGGCGCTTTCCACTTCGAATGGGCCGATGCGGTAACCACTGCTTTTGATAACGTCGTCGGCACGTCCTACAAACCAGAGATAGCCGTCCTCGTCTTTCCAGGCGACGTCACCGGTATAGTAGATGTTATCGTGCCAAGCCTCGTGGGTGCGGTTGGCATCACGATAATATTCTTTGAACAGGCCAAGCGGTTTGCCTTTGTCGGTACGAATTACAATCTGTCCTTGCTCACCGGCTTCTACGGAACGGCCGTCATAATCTATCAGGTCGACATCGTATTGGGGATTAGGCAATCCCATGCTGCCCGGTTTGGGTTTCATCCATGGCATGGTGGCTACGGTAAGAGTTGTCTCAGTCTGTCCGAAGCCTTCCATTAGTTTGATACCCGTCAACTTCTTGAATGTATCGAATACGGCAGGATTCAATGCTTCGCCGGCAATGGTACAGTATTGCAAAGAAGAAAGGTTATACTTCGTCAGGTCCTCGTGAATTAAGAACCGGAAGATAGTGGGTGGTGCACAAAGTGAGGTGACGTGATAGTCCTGTATCTTTTTCAGAATATCGGCGGGAGTAAACTTTTCATGGTCATATACAAAGATATTGGCTCCGGCTATCCATTGTCCGTATAGTTTTCCCCATACGGCTTTTCCCCAGCCTGTATCGGCAATGGTGAGGTGCAGGCTGTTTTCGTGCAGATTATGCCAAAAACTTCCTGTTACGATATGCCCCAGTGGATAGGTGAAGTCGTGGGCAACCATTTTCGGTTCGCCGGTAGTGCCGCTGGTGAAATACATCAAAGAGATGTCGTCGTTCTTGTTGGGGTGTTCCGGCTTTGTGAAAGGAGCGGCATTGGCTATGCCTTTATGAAAGTCCTCAAATCCTTCGGGTATTTCCGGACCTACGCTGACCAGTTTCTTTACACTCGGAGAACTTGGCATGGCAGCGGTGATGTGGTCGGTAATGACACTTTCACCTGCACAGACAATCATTTTGATGTCTGCGGCATTGCAACGATATATAATATCCTTTTGAGTAAGCAGGTGTGTGGCGGGAATAACGACCGCGCCCAATTTGTGCAGTGCGATGATGCTGAACCAGAATTCATAACGGCGTTTGAGAATCAGCATTACCATATCACCATGTCCAATGCCGAGGCTTTGGAAATAGGAGGCTGTCATATCTGTATAACGTTTCATGTCGGCAAATGAGAACTGGATATGTTCTCCTTTGTCATTGGTCCAGAGCAACGCAGGTTTGTCAGGCTGTTCTGCAGCCCAGGCATCTACTACGTCATAGCCAAAGTTGAAATTCTCCGGTACGTTAATCTTTAAATTCTTGATAAAGTCCTCTTGAGATGTAAAGGACGTTTGTGATAAAAATCTTTCTATCATAACTTTAGGAATTAAGAATTGGGAATTGAGAATTAAGAACCTGATGTACGGCATAAGCGTACAGCTTATTCTTCATTCTTCGTTCTCCATTCTTCATTTATGTTGTTACATGATTACAGCAAGGAAGCGTACTTTCTTTCCATCCAACGCTTTCATGCCATGTGGCAGTTTGGAGTTGAAATACAAGCTGTCTCCCTCGTTCAGGATTAAATCTTTGCCGTCGATACTCAGCATCATGCGTCCTTCCAGAACCAGGTTGAACTCTTGTCCGGAGTGACTGTTGTAGTGTATCGGTTCGTCGTTCGGTTTGGGTTCGACGGTGACGATGAACGGGTCGGCGTTGCGGTTCATGAAACCGGCGGCCAACGATTGGTACTTGTAGGCCTTGGTACGCTCAATGCTGGTTCCCTTCCCGGCACGAGTAAGGAAGTAACTGCTCATTTTCGGCTCTTCGCCAAACATCAGTGCATCCAGGGCAACGCCGTAACGACGGGCTATTTTCTGCAGCATACTTACGGAGATGTCAAATTCTCCCGTTTCTGCAAGCCGATATTCTTCTTCCGAAATATCGCAATCGCGGGCGATGTCTTTGGCTGTCAATTCCAATACCTCACGCAATCCTTGCAGACGTTCGGCTATTTGTTTAATTTGTTCGTCCATGTGGTTAGTATTAAGTGATTATTTTTATTATTTACTTGCTTTTATGGCATTGATAATGGCTGAGGGGAATCCTTGCCGTTCCAGTTCATTAATGCCTTTAATTGTAATTCCGCCAGGGGTACACACTTTATCAATCTCTATGCTGGGATGTGTATCATTGTTCAGTATCAGTTCGGCGGCTCCTTTCACAGACTGGGCCACCATGCGCATCCCGTCTTTGGGATAAATACCCATCTCTATTCCGGCTTGCATAGCTGCTTGGATATATTTCAGCACATAGGCTATGCCGCAGGAAGTCATGGCGGTGGCCGCTGCGATTTTATCTTCGGGAATCAGCATGGCAAGCCCCATTTGATTGAAAATGTCGAGCAACAGTTGTTCTTGTTCCTTGCTGGCATTGCGGCTTGCAATGAGTGTCATACTCTCCATTTCGCTGATTGCGGTATTGGGGATAAGACGGAACATTGTCATCTCCTTGTCTGCCACATAGTGTGCCAACTCCTCAAAAGGTATGCCGGCTGCTACGGAAATAAGTATCTGTTTACTTTTCAGTTTAAGTTCGCTTACGACAGGTTTTATCAGCCATGGCTTGACGGCAAGTATAATGAGTTCAGCACCCGTAACGGCTTCTTGATTATCGCGGGTAGTCTGTAAAGCGGGAAACTCTGCCTTCAGAACATCCAATTTATGTTGCGTGGGATTAGAAACAATGATGTCGTTGGCCGGAATGATGGTTCCTTTAGCCAAACCGCGGGCAATGGACCCGCCCATATTTCCTGCACCGATAATTGCTGTTTTCATATCGTTTTGTAATTTAAAATGTTGTCTTTAGGCAAAGGTAAAGATTTTCTATAAAAAACGACCGAAACAGGAAGGTATTCTTCTTTCGGTCGTCTCTTTTGTCGGCTGATTATTCTTCAAATATCAAAGTACTTTCTTAAAACGTTCCAGGAAGAGGTCTGCTTCGTCCATGCTGAGGCACAAGGGCGGCAAGAGGCGGAGTACGTTTGTTCCACTGACGCCGGTGAACACATGCTGCTCTTTCAGTAACTTCAAACGCAGTTCTTTGATGGGTTCTTCAAATTCGAGACCGATCATCAAGCCGCGTCCGCGTACTTCTTTGATTTGCGGGAATTTCTTCAGTTCTTCCAGTAAGTACGCGCCTACTTTGGCTGCATTGGCCACAAGTCCTTCCTGCTCGATAACATCCAGTACGGCAAGTGCTGCGCTGCAAGCCAGATGATTTCCACCGAAAGTTGTTCCAAGCTGTCCATAGACAGGGGTGAACATCGGACTGATAAGTACGCCTGCCATCGGGAAGCCGTTGCCTATGCCTTTGGCTACGGTGATTATGTCGGCTTGGATGCCGTTGTGCTGATGGGCAAAGAATTTGCCGCTACGTCCGTAGCCACTCTGAATTTCGTCCAGAATCAGTATGGTATTGTGCTTTGTACAGGTTTCACGCAGGGCTTGCATAAATTCATCGGTTGGCAACTGTATGCCGCCCACTCCCTGAATGCCTTCGATAATCACTGCACACACATCGCCTTTTGCCAGTTCGGATTTCATGGACTCTATATCGTTCAGCGGAAGATAGGTGACGTGTCCGCAGTCGTTGATGGGAGCGATGATTTTGGGATTGTTGGTAACCTCTACGGCCAATGAGGTACGCCCATGAAAAGCCTTTGAGAAAGATACCACGCGTGTCCGTCCGTTGTAGAACGAGGCGAGCTTCAGCGCATTCTCGTTGGCTTCGGCTCCGCTGTTGATAAGGAACAGGGAGTAATCGTCGTAGCCGCAGACCTTTCCCAACCGTTCTGCCACTTGTTGTTGCAGCTTGTTGATGACTGAGTTGGAATAGAATCCAAGTGTGGCCACTTGCTTGCTGATCATCTCTACGTAATGTGGATGTGCATGTCCGATAGAGATTACTGCATGTCCGCCGTAGAGGTCGAGGTATTCCGTACCTTTATCGTCCCATACGTGGCAGCCTTTTCCTTTGACAATGTTAATGTCAAAAAGGGGGTATACGTCGAATAAATTCATTTTCTTCTTTGTTTAAAGATTGTATCAATCAAGTTATTACTGATAATATAACTAAGACCATTTGGTATTTCAAGCAAAGCATTTACTCTCTTATCCATTCCATTGCAGATACTTACATAAATCTTCTAATGTAGAATTCTTTTCTTTAATTAAAGTATCTTTCTTACTTCTACTCCATCCTTTCAGTTCCTTTTCTCTGGCAATAGCATCTTCTATTTGCTGAAATTCTTCGTAATAAAGCAGAATATGGCAGATAGCCTGAGTTATCATTAAAAAGCACTCGGCTTTAATCGTAAGCCTACGGTTTCTTCTAAGTTGAACATCAGGTTCATATTATGTACCGCTTGTCCGCTGGCTCCTTTCAGCAAGTTGTCTATGCAGGAGATGACAAGAAGTTTGTCGCCATGCTTTTCCAGATGGATAAGGCACTTGTTGGTGTTGACAACCTGCTTCAAATCGATGTTCTTGTCGACGATATGCGTAAAGGAGTCTTTGGCATAGTATTCTTCGTACATGCGGACAATCTCTTCCAACGCAACTTTGGTTTTTATCACGATAGTGGTAAAAATGCCACGAGGAAAATCGCCGCGATAGGGTATGAAATCAATGTCCGAATCAAAACTGTTTTGGAGCTGTTTGAGCGACTGCTTGATTTCGGGCACATGCTGGTGCTCGAAGGCTTTGTACACACTCATGTTGTTGTTGCGCCAGCTGAAGTGGCTCGTTGCTCCCGGCTTGATGCCTGCGCCGGTGCTGCCGGTGATGGCATTCACCATAATGTCGCCGTTCAGCATCAGATGCTTGGCAAGTGGAAGCAGTCCCAGCTGGATACAGGTGGCGAAGCATCCGGGGTTGGCAACATGTTTTGCCGTACAGGTGGCCCGGCGGTTGAGTTCGGGGAGCCCGTAAATAAAGTCATGGTCGTCGCTTTTGATGCGGTAGTCCATGGAGAGGTCGATTATCTTTAAATCTTCCGGTACGTTGTGGCTTTCCATGAATTTCTTGGTGTCGCCATGTGCCGTACAGAAAAAGAGCACATCAATCTCGTCCAACGGCAGTTCGTCGGTGAATACTAAATCTGTTTCGCCGTACAGTCCTTCGTGTACGTCGGTAATTTTGTTGCCGGCGTTGCTTGAGCTGTTGATGAATACGATTTCCGCTTCCGGGTGATTTAATAACAGGCGTATCAATTCGCCTGCTGTGTATCCGGCTCCGCCGATGATTCCTACTTTAATCATGTTGATAATATCTATTGGGTTCTTCTGGTATTATAATTAATAATATGATGTATATGAGTATGCCTGCAAATGCAGTAAAGACTGTTGCGAAAACATAAATGATGCGCACTAATGACACGTCAAGCCCGAAAAAGTCTGCCAGTCCTGCGCATACGCCGGACAACATTCTTCCGTTTCGCGGGCGTGTCAATTTTTGTTTCCCGTTCATCATTTAGATTTTTTCGTCTTTATGGTTTGAATAATAGGCACGCAGTGCGGTAGAGGTCACCTTGATGAAGCCCTTGGCATCTTCCGCAGTCCATCCCTTCTGCATTTCGCCGTATTCGCCGAATTTGTTCTTCACAAGGTCGTCTTCGCTTTCCACGCCTACCGTAGAGAAACAAAGCGGGTGGAGTTCGAGAATTGCCGTACCGTTTACGTTGCGTTGTGAAGATTCCAGCATGGCCTCGATGTCGCGCATTACCGGTTCCAGATACTGGCTTTCGTGCAGGAACATGCCGTACCAGTTGGCTACCTGGTCTTTCCAGTATTGCTGCCATTTGCTCAATGTGTATTTCTCAAGGAACTTGTGCGCACCGATAATCAGCATGGGAGCGGCGGCTTCAAAACCCACACGACCTTTAATGCCGATAATCGTGTCGCCTACGTGCATATCGCGTCCGATGCCGTAGGCCGCACCGATTTCCTCTACTTTCTGAATAGCCTTGATGGGATCGTCGAATGTTTCGTCGTTGACGGCCTTAAGTTCACCTTTCTCAAAGGTGAGGCGCAACTGTTCGCTGCCCTCTTTGGTGCAATGTTTCAGGTAGGCGCTTTCCGGAAGTCCCTGTGCAGAATCCAGAATCTCGCCGCCGCAAATGGAGGTGCCCCACAAACCTACATTATAGGAATATTTGAGTTTGGCGAAGTCGGCTGCGAAACCATGTTTGTTCAGGTAGTCTATCTCTTCCTGACGGCTCAATGCCATGTCGCGTGTCAGGGTGATGATTTCCACGCCCGGGGCCATGACGAGGAAAGTCATGTCGAAACGTATCTGGTCGTTGCCTGCACCGGTTGAACCATGTGCAATGGCATCGGCTCCGATTTCGTTGGCATAGCGTGCAATGGCCAGTGCCTGGAAGATACGTTCGGAACTTACGGATATAGGATAAGTGCCGTTACGCAATACATTGCCGAATACCATGTATTTCAAACTCTTTTCGTAATACTCCTGTGTTACGTCTAAAGTGATATATTTTACGGCGCCCAGCTTGTAGGCGTTTTCTTCGTTCGTTTTCAACTGTTCAGGGCTGAAACCGCCGGTATTGGCACAAGCCGCATACACTTCGTATCCTTTCTCTTTTGCCAGGTACATAACTGTGAATGAGGTGTCCAGACCACCACTGAATGCGACTACTACTTTTTTCTTCTTTGCTTCCATATTTATTTATATTTTATCTTCTTCGTGTAATTTCGGGTCGTAGAGCATTGCTGTACAAATGCAGAACTTCCGGTTTTTGGCTACTAATATATCGTGGTTGATGCAGCCTTCACAACCTTTCCAGAAAGACTCGTCGTCTGTCAGTTCATTGAACGTAACAGGTACATAGCCTAATTCGGTATTCATTTTCATGACGGCTGCTCCACTGGTCAGACTGAAAATCTTGGCTTTAGGCCATCGCAGGCGTGCCAGGCGGAAAGATGCCGTCTTAATGCGTTTGGCCAGTCCCAAGCCACGATATTCAGGGTGCACAATGAGTCCTGATGTTGCTACATACTGCTTGTTTCCCCAGCTTTCTATATAGGTGAAGCCGGCAAACTCTTCTCCGCATAAAGCTATAATGGCTTTCCCTTCTTTCATTTTAGTAGCTACATATTCATGGGTACGCTCTGCTATACCGGTTCCACGTACTTTGGCTGCTTCTCGGATGGTATCCAAAATCTTGTCCACATAAACCTCATGTGAGGCATCAGCCACCATCACATCAATTTGTTTCGAATCCATTTCTTTTATTTCGTTATATTATAGTTATACTGACTTACTCCATGTTGGGAATGATTTGTGACAGAAACACGCGTACCTCTTCATGGGATGCAGCTTCATGCAGGACCATCATAATTGTGTCGTCTCCGGCAATCGTGCCCAGTATGGCAGGGCATTCGCGATTGTCAATGTCGTAGGCCATGCTACTGGCGTAGCCGGGGCGGGTGCGGATAACGGCAATATTCTTGGAGAAATGGAGTGAGACGAATCCGCTGGTCATCAGCATTTCGCTTGCGCTTTGGGCGTTGTTGCGTTTGTACATGATGTTGTTGGGCAGTACATATACATATTTCCCGTTCATATTGGCAGCTTTGGCTACTTTCAGTTGTTTTAAGTCGCGTGACAAGGTGGCTTGAGTCAGTTCAAAGCCTTCTTTCCCTAAAGCTTGTAACAGTTCTTCTTGTGAGCTGATTTCTTTGCTTGAGATGATCATTTTGATGGCATCTAACCGATTAGCTTTCTTTTTCATGTTTCTGTATAATTATTCTTAGAACGGTGCAAAAGTAGGGAATATTTTGGAAAGAATATACGAAAATGGGATTTTTTTATTCTTTAATATGCAATAATTGTAAAAACAATGGTATATGTATGCATGGGCGGACCTGCTTCTCGGTAGGGGGTGGCAGGCTTGTCCGTAGGGCTATCTGTGATGAGGCTATGAGTGAAATACAATTAAAAGGCTTATAATATAGAATTAAAAGCCTATTAATTGCATATTATAAGCCTTTTAATTCTACCTTTGTAGCAACTTCAGGCAGGCAGCCTGAGGAAGTTATTCACCTTCTAAAATAAAGTCAGTATGTTTTATAAAAAGAGTCGCGCCAAAGTAGGCGGGAAATACAAATGGTTTCCCCGCGCATGTGTCAACAAACACACAGTCAATACGCAGGATTTGGGAGAAGCCATCAGCCGGAGGTGTACGGTTACGCCTGCGGATGTGCATGCGGTGATCCGTTCATTGCCCGAAGTCATGTCGTTCTTTATGGAGAACGGCAACAGTGTCCATCTGGACGGGCTTGGCTCTTTCTATTACAAACTGAGCTGTGCGGGCAACGGAGTGGATACGCCCGAAGAGGTCAGCAGGGAGCAAGTGAAAGCTGTTCGCGTACAGTTCATCCCTGAACGCCGTAAGAAATGCGGTAAGTATTGCCGGGCCTTGGGCGAAGGGGTGGAACTGGTGAAATTAGGCGATTAGTTTTCTTTACACATCAAGGCTGTGGAATAAGAAACCGGATGTGGTAATTGGGGGAGGAGATGGATTATCAAATCTGACATCCTTTCAGTCAAAATAAGTACAAGGAATAGGGGGTGATTCCCCTATTTTTGTATTATGAAACAGTGACTAAAACTAATTACCATGAAACAATGTTTTTTTGCGGTCGATTTGGGCGCTACCAGTGGCCGTACTATCTTGGGAACCTTCACGCCGGAGGGATTGGAAATGGAAGACGTAAACCGTTTCCCGAACCGTTTGATTGAAACCGGCGGACATTTCTACTGGGATATCTATGAACTTTACCGGAATATTATCGAAGGGCTGAAAATAGTCGCTCAAAGGGGTGATGTTGAGATTACCTCTATCGGCATTGATACATGGGGAGTGGATTTTGTCTGTGTGGGGAAAGACGGAGGTTTCATTCGTCAGCCTTATTCTTATAGAGATCCTCATACCGTCGGAGCATCTGACATATTCTTTAGGAAAGTTCCCCGTAAACAGGTTTATGAGTGGACGGGCATCCAGGTAATGAACTTCAACTCCTTGTTCCAGCTTGATACATTGAGGCGTAATGATGACAGTGCATTGGCTGCTGCTGATAAACTGCTTTTCATACCGGATGCTTTGAGTTATATGCTGACCGGTGAAATGGTGACAGAGTATACCATTGCAAGTACTGCACAGTTGATCAATGCGAAAACCCGTAAGTTTGAAGATGCTTTACTGTATGAAATAGGTCTTACAAGATCCAATTTCGGCCGCTTCGTCTATCCGGGAGACAAAGTCGGTGTATTGACAAAAGAAGTGCAGACCATGACCGGGCTTGGCGCTATACCCGTAATAGCTGTGGCAGGGCATGACACAGCCTCGGCAGTTGCTTCAGTCCCTGCCGTAAATCGTAATTTTGCTTATTTAAGTAGCGGCACCTGGTCGCTGATGGGAGTGGAGACGGATGCTCCGGTTATTACAGAGGAAACAGAGGCTCTGAACTTCACCAATGAAGGCGGTGTGGAAGGGACGATTCGTTTATTGAAGAACATCTGCGGAATGTGGCTGTTGGAACGTTGCCGCACTGCATGGGGGGAAACTTCTTATCCGGAGCTCATATCCGAAGCAAATGCAAGTGAGCCTTTTCGTAGTCTGATCAATCCGGATGATGCTCTGTTTGCCAATCCGGCCGATATGGAACAGGCCATAAAGAACTACTGCTCGGATCATCGCCAGCCTGTTCCGCAAACGAGAGGGCAGGTAGTACGCTGCATATTCGAAAGCCTTGCTTTGCGCTACCGTCAAGTATTGGACAATCTTCGTACCCTTTCTCCTTGTCAGGTAGAAACCCTTCATGTGATTGGCGGCGGAAGCCGTAATGATTTGTTGAATCAATGGACCGCTAATGCAATTGGTATTCCCGTTGTTGCAGGTCCTTCTGAGGCGACCGCAATCGGCAACGTCATGATTCAGGCATTAACAGCCGGAACGGCAAAAGACATTTCCTCCATGCGCCGGCTCATCAACGGCTCCATTCCTTTAAAAACTTTCTATCCGGAAGATACGGAAATGTGGGATGCTGCGTACTTGCACTTTAAGCAGATGACAATGATAACCAACAATTAAATTATAATTAAAAAAATCAGTATCATGAAAGAAGAATTGATAACAAAAGCCTATGAGGTAGCCAAAGAACGCTATGCGGCTTTGGGTGTGGATGTAGAAAAAGTGATGGAGCAACTCCAGAAGGTGGCGATATCCATGCATTGTTGGCAGGCCGATGATGTTATCGGGTTTGAGTCGGGTGGCTCATTGACCGGTGGTATCCAAACGACAGGAAATTATCCGGGTAAGGCCCGTAACATGGAAGAACTGCGTAATGACATCTTGAAAGCCGCTTCTTATATCCCGGGTAAGCATCGCTTGAATCTGCACGAGATTTATGGTGACTTTGACGGTGCGTTTGTCGACCGCGACCAGGTAGAAGTGAAACATTTTGAGAGTTGGATGCAATGGGCTGCTGAAAATGGCATGAAGCTGGATTTCAACTCAACGTCTTTCTCGCATCCGAAAAGCGGTAACCTGTCTTTGTCTAACCCCGATAAGGGCATTCGTGATTTCTGGATCGAGCATACCAAGCGTTGTCGTGCCATTGCAGAGGAAATGGGACGCAGACAAGGGGATCCCTGTATCATGAACCTTTGGGTGCACGATGGCAGCAAAGATGTTACGGTTAATCGTATGAAATATCGCGAACTGTTTAAGGACTCTCTCGACCGGATTTTTGCTACGGAGTATAAAAATATGAAGGATTGTTTGGAATCTAAAGTGTTCGGCATCGGCTTGGAAAGCTATACGGTAGGTTCTAATGAGTTCTGTGTGGGATATAGCGTGCAACATCAGAAACTCATCACTATCGATACGGGACATTTTCACCCGACGGAAAGTGCCGCAGACAAAGTATCGTCTATGTTGTTGTTCGTTCCGGAATTGATGCTTCATGTCAGCCGGCCGATACGTTGGGATTCCGACCATGTGACTATTATGGATGATCCTACATTGGAACTCTTCCAAGAGATTGTTCGTTGCAATGCTTTGGATCGCGTACATATTGGTCTCGACTATTTCGATGCTTCCATTAATCGTATTGGCGCTTATGTCATCGGTACTCGTGCTGCGCAAAAGTGTATGTTGCGTGCGTTGTTGGAGCCATTGGCCAAGCTTCGTGAGTATGAAGCCGCCGGTCAGGGTTTCCAGCGCCTGGCTTTGTTGGAAGAGGCAAAGGCCCTGCCTTGGAATGCTGTTTGGGATATGTTCTGCTTGAAGAATAATGTTCCGGTAGGCGAAGAGTTTATACCTGAGATAGAGAAATATGAAGTTGAAGTTACATCAAAACGTAACTGAACCAAGTAGAGTTAGTGAGAGTGCTTGGCGGGGAAAGTAGACCTTTGCCCGCTACTCTTATTACTTGTCGAATATTAATCGTTGATTATTATGAATACACTAATAGGATTGTTGATCATCGCTATTGGCAGTTTTGGACAAAGCAGTTCATATGTGCCTATCAATAAAGTTAAAGGTTGGTCTTGGGAAAGCTTCTGGTTGATACAGGGTGTTTTTGCCTGGCTTGTTTTTCCGTTGTTGGGAGCCTTGCTTGCCATTCCGGCTGGCAGCAATCTGATTGAACTCTGGGGAACCGGTGGCGCATTGCCGGCCATTGTCTATGGCGTCCTTTGGGGAGTAGGCGGCCTGACGTTCGGATTGAGTATGCGCTATCTGGGTGTCGCTTTGGGGCAAAGTATCGCTTTGGGCACTTGTGCCGGTTTTGGAACTCTGTTTCCTGCTTTGTTTGCCGGAAAGGATTTGTTGCATGGCGACGGGTTGATGCTCCTTATTGGTGTCTGTATTACTTTGGCGGGAATTGCGGTTATTGGTTATGCCGGCAGTTTGCGCTCCAAGAATATGAGTGAAGAGGAAAAAAAGGCGGCAGTAAAGGACTTCGCATTGACAAAGGGATTGCTGGTCGCTTTGCTGGCGGGGGTGATGAGTGCATGCTTTGCTCTTGGGCTGGATGCCGGAACACCTATTAAAGATGCGGCATTGGCGGGTGGTGTTGCTCCGTTGTATGCCGGGCTTCCTGTTATCTTTCTGGTTACCCTGGGAGGCTTCTTTACCAATGCGGTTTATTGTATTCAGCAGAATGTAAAAAACAAGACCGGTAAGGAATATTTGTCGGTTAAGGGGAATACATTTATAAATAACCTTTTGTTCTGTGCCCTTGCCGGTGTTCTGTGGTATTCACAATTCTTTGGACTGGAAATGGGCAAGAGCTTTTTGGGCGGCAGTCCGATATTGCTTGCTTTTTCCTGGAGCATACTGATGTCGTTGAATGTGACATTCAGCAATGTTTGGGGAATCTTGCTGAAAGAGTGGAAAGGGTGTGGATCTCGTACCATTGGTGTGCTGTTGCTGGGATTGGTGATTCTTGTCACTTCCATTATTGTAGTGGCAATGGCGCAAGCATAAAATGATATAAGAGCCTGTTTAAATTTTCAAGTTTGATATTGAAAGAGTGTTTCTTCTTTCCTCGAAAATGATTATTTTTAAGTTACCACACTTGAAATAATTTTATGTATTCGACGGATTTAGAAGAAACACAGTGGCAAGTTATCAAGAAAATCTTGAACCTGCAAGAAAGAAAACGAAAATATAATTTGCGTGAGATATGGAATTCCATCTTCTATCTCGTGAAAACGGGTTGCCAATGGCGTATGCTCCCCTCCCATTTTGCCCCTTGGGAACTGGTTTATTACTATTATCGCAAATGGTCTTCCATGGGTGAATTTGACTTGTTGCTGAATAATTTACGTGAGAAAGTCCGTGTCAAGCAAGGTCAAAAAGCCGAAGCGAGCGTGGGTATTATGGACAGTCAAAGCGTCCGCTGGGGTGATAACCGTTCTCTCAATGGCATTGACGGCAATAAGAAGGTGAAGGGCATTAAGCGTCATGTTGTCGTGGACAAGAACGGTTTCCTGATAGCTGTCATGGTAACAATAGCTTGCGTACATGACGGAAAGGCCGCTTACCTGTTGGCCAGATGTTTGAAGGAGCTTTGTTGCAATATCAAAGTTATCTTGGCGGATGCCGGATATAGGGGAGAAGTGGCTGCCAAAATTAAAAAAGTTTTCGGATATGCGCTTGAAGTCATTGTAAGCGGAAACAAGTCAAACGGCTTTAAACCAATAGGAAAGAGATGGATTGTGGAAAGAACTTTCTCATGGTTTGATAATTATAGGAGGCTCTGCCGAAACTACGAATTTACGTTCGATTCGGCAGAGGAGATGGTGAAACTTGCTGCAATAAGAATGTTGCTGAACAAAATTTAAACAGGCTCTAAAATATAATCATTAAAAATAAAAGACATGAAATCAATTCTTGAAAATCGTCCTGCCTTGGCTCGTGAAGTCAATCAGGTGGCAGAAGTGGCTGGTTACCTTTGGCAAAAAGGGTGGGCGGAACGTAATGGAGGTAATATAACTCTGAATATTACGGAATATATAGATGATGAAATCAGAAGCCTTCCGGCTATCAGTGAGGTGAAGCAAATAGGGAAAAAACTTCCTTTTCTGAAGGGATGTTATTTCTATTGTAAAGGGACTCAGATGCGCATGCGCGATTTAGCGCGCTGGCCCATGGAGAATGGCTCGGTAATTCGTATTCTGGACGATTGTTCCAGTTATGTGATTATTGCCGATAAACCGGTGATGCCGACATCGGAGTTGCCTTCCCATCTTGCGGTTCATAATTATCTGATTGGAAAGGGTTCTCCTTATAGAGCGTCTTTGCATACGCATCCTATTGAGCTTATTGCTATGACCCACAATAAGAAGTTCATGGAAAAAGATGTGGCTACTAATTTGCTTTGGAGCATGATTCCGGAAACAAAAGCCTTCTGTCCACGTGGCTTGGGAATGATTCCTTACGAGTTGCCGAGTTCTGTGAAATTGGCCGATGCTACTATCGAGGCTTTGAGTGATTATGATGTAGCCATGTGGGAAAAGCATGGGGTTTTTGCAGTGGATGTAGATATAATGTCTGCTTTCGACCAGATAGATGTATTAAATAAATCTGCGCTGATTTACATTGCTTCCAAGAACATGGGCTTCGAACCGGATGGTATGAGTCGGGAGCAGATGAAAGAGATGACTAAGGCTTTTAATTTACCTAAATAAAAGTAGAGCATAATTATGTATAGGATGATATTGAACGAAACCTCTTATTTTGGAGCAGGCTGTCGCGAGACAATCGCGGTGGAAGCTATGCGCAGAGGTTTCAAGAAAGCATTTTTTGTGACAGACAAGGACTTGATTAAATTCAAGGTAGCAGATAAGATTATTGAAGTTTTTGAGAAGAATCATATTCCTTATGAGCTTTTCTGCGATGTAAAAGCTAATCCTACTATTGCTAATGTGCAGAAAGGTGTGGATGCTTTTAAGGCATCGGGTGCTGATTTTATTGTGGCTTTGGGTGGAGGCTCTTCCATTGATACGGCAAAGGGCATTGGCATTGTAGTGAATAATCCGGATTTTGCAGATGTGAAATCGCTGGAAGGTGTGGCTGCAACCCGCTATAAGGCTGTTCCGACTTTTGCTTTGCCCACAACGGCAGGAACTGCGGCTGAGGTCACTATTAATTATGTGATAATTGATGAAGATGCAAAGAAGAAGATGGTTTGTGTAGACCCCAATGATATTCCGGCTGTGGCAATTGTAGATCCTGAATTGATGTATTCTATGCCGAAGGGTCTGACGGCGGCAACAGGTATGGATGCCTTGACGCATGCTATCGAAAGCTACATAACTCCGGGGGCTTGGGCTATGTCGGATATGTTTGAACTGAAGGCTATTGAAATGATTGCTGCCAATTTGAAAGCGGCTGTCGATAATGGTAATGATGTGGTTGCCCGCGAAGCTATGTCTCAAGCACAATATATTGCCGGCATGGGATTCAGTAATGTCGGTTTGGGCATCGTTCATTCAATGGCGCATCCGTTGGGAGCTCATTATGACACTCCGCATGGTGTTGCCAATGCATTACTTTTGCCGTATGTAATGGAATATAATGCAGAATCTCCGGCTGCTCCGAAATATATCAATATAGCTAAAGCTATGGGAGTGAATACGGATGGCATGACCGAGCTCGAAGGTGTGCGTGCAGCAGTGGAGGCAGTCCGGAACTTATCGTTGAGTATCGGTATTCCTCAAAAGCTGCATGAAATCAATGTGAGAGAAGAAGACTTGCATCAATTGGCTATTGACGCTTTCAATGATGTTTGTACAGGGGGTAATCCTCGTTCCACTTCTGTCGAGGAAATTGAAGAATTATACCGTAAGGCTTTTTAATTTATATCGGACTCACGTTATATTAAGGCAGTAACTGTATACAATTTTACAGCAAAGCCTCCTATAAATAATTATACGATTTATGGGAGGCTTATATTTTAACAAACCCTTGTCTTGCACATACCGCTTTGGTGGCTACCTTCGTTTTCTATTGTGTTTTTTTTATTAAAGATTTCATAAATGCCTCTTCTTTCATAAATATTTTCTATTTTTGTCAAGCACCTACTATGAAGTGTACACATTATGATTAAGGACTACAATGATTTAGGAGTAGAATTCAAGTATCTTATTGTAAATGATATGGACCGGAAGTATGGCCTGTGGGCGAATACTGTGGGGTTTCAGTCCATTCAGCCGAATTCTCCCTATCCTTTAAGAGATCATCCCTCGGGTTATTTTTTTAATACACAGAAAGGGCGTGTCCTACGCGAATATCAGTTTGTCTATATAACAAAAGGCCGAGGGGTGTTTGCTTCGGAGAATACACCGGAGAAACCACTATGCAGAGGTCGTTTGATAGTTCTTTTCCCCGGGCAATGGCATACTTATCACCCTTATCGGCAGACCGGTTGGAATGAATATTATATAGGTTTCGAAGGGCCTGTTATTGACAATCTGATGAAAAATGGTTTCTTGTCTAAGGATAACCAGGTGCTTGAAGTCGGTTTGAACGAAGAACTGGTATCTCTTTTTTCCCGGGCTTTGGAGATTGCGGAGGCCGATAAAATATCTTCCCAGCAATATCTTGCCGGTATCGTTTTACATATGATGGGGATGATACTGTCTGTTTCTAAGAATAAGATTTTTGAGATAGGCGATATTGATCAGAAAATAGAGCAGGCTAAGATTATTATGAATGAAAATGTCTTTAATAATATTGATCCGGAAGAATTGGCTATGAGGCTAAATATTAGTTATTCTTGGTTCAGGAAGGTGTTTAGGGACTATACCGGTTATGCTCCTGCCAAATATTTCCAAGAATTGAAATTGCGGAAAGCTAAACAATTATTGCTTAGTACCTCTCAGTCCGTCAAAGAGATTTCTTTTATGCTTGCTTATAAATCCACCGAACATTTTTTTGCCTCATTTAAGAAGCGTACCGGTTTCACTCCATTGGAATATCGTTCTTTTGGCAGGGAGACTGATGCGGAGAATGAATATTGACTCAGTTGGAATAAAAAAACGACAAGCTGTATAATACAGCTTGTCGTTTTTTTATTGTCGGCTACACTATCGAATTATCGAACAAGTTTATAGTGGATTTTGAGAAGATTATCCAATTTTTAGGCAAGTACAGTAATATACAAACAGAAACTATTTTGAAGGGGAAATAAGTGTCTATTTCCTTTTGGGAAAAGAAATAGTACTGTAACCCGACACTCTGAATATTGTATTTTAGTAGGCGTGATTGATAATAACAAACGACTCTGTATCTAAATTTTCTGGTCCAGATATTTTTTTCTGTGAAATCAGCCTACTATTCTTTACATTCTTACTTCATTTGACTATTTATCTAGTATAAAATCAATTAATATGGATAATATAGGAAAGAGAATGTATCGCAATCTTGGAGACGATACCAAAGCAAAAATCAGTCAATCATTAAGAGGTAGAAGTAAGTCAGCTTCGCATATCCAAGCAATATCACAAGGCATGAGTAATTACTGGAAGACTATACCAGTCAAACCAGATGATAACCCAAGTGACAAGACAGAAAAAGAGGGGCAGTAATCCCCCTCTCTTTTCATAGTCCTTTGATATACTCCATTATCAAAGGGGGAAATTGTAGCCTACAGAGTACATTTCCCACAAGAATAAAAGAATAACTTTAATTTTTTAATGACATCGCAATATGAAACGAAACGATTAATCACTTTTGATAGAATTAAAATTAAATCCAACTATAAATATCTTCTCAATACTAAAGTGAAGTTTAATGAAATGTTTCATTCACGTAGTGGAGAGAAAATAGGTATATTTTATAGTTCTAAAGATGATATAAATATACCTTATAACCTTTATATAGCTGTCAGTTATATAAAACAAACCTTAACTCTTGAATTTTCCAGTAAGATTTTGAAAGAAAAATATCCAGACTTAATTTCAAGAGATACTATCAAAGAATGTCTAACCAATATAAACCAACTAAATATTTGTGATATTGACGTAGATAGTATCTTATCAAATGGGGCAATTACATCAGTAGATGTAACTTATGATGCAAACCTTATTCTAAGTGATAATCTTCTGGACGCTCTTAATTCGCAAGTAAACAACTATAGACGCTTCAAGTGGGCACATTACGATAAAGAGGGCATTATGTTTACTAAAGATGTGAAATCCAAAGATTGTACGGAAACAATTATCTTATACAATAAGGAAAAAGAAATATGTACCAGCCATAATAAAGACTTCTTAAATAGTTTATCACAACCACAAACAGTAATGAACTATTTCAAAGGAAAAACCCGATTTGAAGTCACATTAGACACACCTAAAAAGATAATGAACTATTTGAATTTAGCCGACACTAAAATATCCAGTGTATTAAATTCCGATACAAACCCTATCCTTACTCAATTTGACAAGGTTTTCAGTAATTCTACAGCCAATATGCCAAACACAACTTTTGATGATTACGAAAATTGGGCAATGAAAATCATTCTTGAAAGGTACAATGGTGACTTAAAACTACTGGAGCAAGATGTTAGGAGCAAATTCAGTTCACGCAGTGGGGCAACAAAACGAATGAAAAAATTTGAAACGGTCTATCATGCAATGACATCAGCCTCAACCAGTGGAAACCCTATTGAAAAGATACGTAATCTATTACTTTGATGAGGCTTGTGTGTCAAAAAGAAAAGTGTATCATTTTAATCTTATAAAAGACCTATTGATACACTTTTTCTTGTATCATTTTAATTTAAAAGATTAAATTTCTTATTCTAATATCTTATATGGGATAGTCAGTGTTCCATTTAATATTACTTCTTTTTTAAGATTATTGGTATATTTCAAATTCTTAAATTCCAATGTTAGTACCTTTTTTGAAGTATCAATATTTTGAACCACTAGATTACCAGAACGAAAATCACTATCTGTAATATATTCATCTCCACTATTATATTCCATTAATAGCCCTAATTTACTGGTAATATCACTTCCTGCTGAAAGATTTTCTAGCTTGGTGGATAGAGTACCTTGAATATACACTCCAGTATTAATAACGCTGGCGTCATTTACCCAGAATGTAAAAGCTCTGAAAGAGGTGGAAGGGTCATACTCACCTTCAATACTTTTGACCTTAATAGCTTCGCCATTCATTGTCAGACTGGAAGCTGCACCCGAATTGTCATCATCGTCTTTTGAACATGACGCAAAAACACACGCAGTCAATATGACTACAAAAAGCATAAATAAATTCTTTTTCATTTTAAAATAAGATTTGTGCTATCTGCCCCCGATAAGCGGTTTATAAATGGGAAGAAGCGTGGGCAATTCGTTAGTTTATTTGTTTTCAAGGCTCTGGTAAACCCACACACAAAATAAACAACGACGCCCACGCCCCCTATAAAACAAGGACGTGAGCGTTTAGTTGTCATTATCTCTGTGTGTGAAAGAATTTACCAGATTCTGAAAACGAGATAATATCCTAAACGCTTCTACGTTAAATTTCTAATATGTCAGTGCAAAGATAATAGCTTTACTTTGATTATAAATGTTTAGTTGCATATTTTATTTTGATACAGATGATTTTATTGATTAACCGTCTGGTCTAGAGATTATTAACTATGATTGTTGTGCCAATTTGAAGCTGGAACCGTATATTTGTACAGTTAAATAGTAATTAATATGAAAACAGCAGTAATTTTAGCACGAGTAAGTACAATGGCGCAAGATTTTGACCGTCAGGTTGATGAGCTGAAATCTTATGCATTGAATAATGATTTGAATATAATGAAAATATTTGCTAATAAAATTAGTGGAGCTAAAAGTAATGATGAACGTTGTGAAATCATTGAACTGATACAGTATGTAAAAGAAAACCACGTTGATAAAGTATTGGTACTTGAAATCAGCCGCTTAGGACGGAATACGCTGGAGGCTCTGAAAGTGATTGAGTTACTTAACCATGAGAAAATTTGTTTATGTGTAAAGAATTATAATATCGAAACGCTGGATAGCTTGGGAAATATTAATCCAATGGCACAATTCCTTATTACTATCTTACTGGAAGTTGCCAGAATGGAACGTGCTACAATTCGACAACGAATGGAAAGCGGATATGCACATCATATACAAAATGGTGGGGTTGTTGGACGTAAACCTGGTTATCGTAAAACTATATCGGAGATGAAAGAACAGTATAAAGAAGAAATTAAACTGTTGAAAAGAAATTACTCTTTAAGAAATGTGTCTAAATTGACTGGTACGAGTGTAAATACTCTTCGTAAATTAGTCGGTTTAATGTAAATTAACGCAATAGGGTGGTAAAATAATCTATAAGTCGTATATTTGCTTGGAAGAAAAGTAAATCCACCACGAAAGACACTTCAAATTCAATTTATTGGAACAAGTTAGGAGCAGGAAGCACGTTCATGTGTATGCACTTCCCTGCTCTGTGGATATTGCATGAACGTGTGAAAATAAGTCGTGCAATGGCATGACAAATAATCCTTTATAACAAATGTTTAACGAGGATGAATTGAAAGTTTATGATAAGAAATTTCAAGCAATAGGTATTTTAGACAAAGAAGAACAAAAAAAGATACTGGAGTTCTTCTATACATTAGGTATTATTACGTTTAACCTTTAATTTGATGATTTATGAGTAAGAAAAAGAGTAAAGAGAAAGTAGTAGAGTATTCCAAATTGGAACATAAAGTTGCTGCTGTCTGGACACGAGTCTCAACGGGAAAACAAGCGGACAACAACGGTAGTTTAGAGTCTCAAAAAAGAATTTGTGATGAATATGCTGCTAGTAAAGGTATCCGTATAAAAGAATATTTTGGGGATACTAATGAGAGCGCACAGACTGAGGGAAAACTATATCGTAATATGATTGAAAAAGTGGCTAAAGATAAGGAGATTAATGTAATATTAGTTGCTTCTTATGACCGCTTTAGTCGTACAGGTCCAGAAGGTATAATGACAAAGGCATATTTAAAAGCAAAAGGCATTTTTGTCGTTTCAGCAACGCAAGCAACCGACCCAGATAGTGCGGCTGGTACATTCATGGAGAATATAATTTTTCTTTTTAATCAATTTGAAAATAGTTTAAGGAGGGATAAAGCTGTTATTGGCATGACTGATTGTCTAAGAAAGGGTAATTGGTTTTCCAAACCGCCATTAGGGTATAATAAAGTAAAGGTTGAAAAAGACCATATTCTTACAGTAAATGAAACGGGCAGAATATTGCGTAATGCTTTTATCTGGAAAGCTACAGAGGGGATTGGGGATATAGAAATAGTTCAGCGGTTAAAGGAATTAGGGTTATCTATTGACCGAAAACATTTGAATAAAATTCTGCATAATCCATTTTACTGTGGGTATATACAGCATAGTTTGTTGGGTGATGAAATTATAAAAGGTAATCAAGAGATATTAATTGATGAGGCTACCTTTAATAAAGTGAATGGCATATCTAATACTGGATATGAACATAAAAAAATAACAGAGCCATTTCCATTGAAAAGGCATATCATCTGTTCAGACTGTGGTGGCTATTTAACTGGATACACAGTGAAAGCACGTGGGAAGGATTATTATAAATGCAATAAGAAAGGATGCAAGAGTAATCACAGTACAGAAAAGTTGCATCAGAAATATATCAATCTTTTGAATGAATATAATATACCAGATGAATATATTCCGATACTCACAGACGTTTTAAGAAAGGTTTTTGAAGAATACAACCAAAATAAAGGTGAAACAAAGAAAGTCCTTTTAAAACGAAAAACAGAGTGTGAAAATCAAATTAATGCAGTCAAAGTAAGGTTGGGTTTAGGGGAAATCAATAATGAAATATATACGGCTACTATGGGCGAATTAAATTCAAGATTAGCAGAGGTCAAAAGAGGTCTTGAAGATGCAGGGAAAAATTTATCGAACATGATGAAATATATCAATCAAACGATTGAAATGTCTTGTAAATTAGGTAGTTTATGGAATGATAGCAACTTTGTGGATAGGCAAAAAGTACAGAATTTAGTCTTTCCAAGTGGAATTTACTTCGATAAGGAAAAAGATGATTATCGAACAGAAAATGAGAATGAAGTATTTAAGATTTTCCGCAGATTTACAGAGACTTACAAGGATGAAAAAGAAAAAGCGACAACCGATTTTGCTCGTTTGTCGCCTTCTGTCGGAATGAGGCGACTCGAACGCCCGACCCCTACGTCCCGAACGTAGTGCGCTACCAACTGCGCTACATTCCGATGCCCTTTCAAAAAAGTGGTGCCACCAGGAATCGAACCGGGGACACAAGGATTTTCAGTCCTTTGCTCTACCAACTGAGCTATGGCACCTTTTTTGTTTGCGGGTGCAAAGATAAAGAGAATTTTTTATATTGCAAGGCTTTTTGGGAAATTTATTAGAAAAATCCCCTTTGCAACTTTACTGAATGAAGACAAAGGGGATGTTGGTATTACTTATTGAAATAGATTTCGATACGGCTTTTTTAATCTATATTAGGATTGATGCTGTGCCAGTCTTTAATCGGAGGTAGCACGCCCATTCCGATAACCTCATCACGCAGTTTGCAGAGATGTGCATAACTCTCTTTCAGTTTGGCTTCTTCTTCGGGTGTACCTTTTAATTCTTTGTAATGTACGCCTTCTTTGTTGATTTCAGTTTCCATAGCCATCATGATATGGTCAAAACCATGGCTGTGTACGTATGTGCCTGCCGGCCAGCGGAAAGGCTTTCCGCCCATAGCGGCAGCAATCATTTCGATAGAGACATAGGCGGGGCTTTGGAATGAAGAGCGGCCACGCAAGGCAATAATGTTGGCGCCGCCTTTGATAACCTTAGCTTGTATCTCTGTCCATTGTTCTTTAGTCAAGGCGGGAGTTCCGATGATGTCCAATAACGGTTTGCCGTCCACTTTGGCAGTGGAGGCATATACGGCCATTTGTTCGCCATGTCCGCCATAAGTGCGACAATTCTCTATCTTGTCGGGGAGTATTCCAAAATGTTTGGAAAGCTCGCTGCGCAGGCGGGTACTGTCAAGCGCTGCCAATGTTGTGACTTGGGAAGGTTTCAATCCGGAATATAATAATGTGATCAGACCGGTAATGTCCGCAGGGTTGAATATAACGACTACATGTTTTACGTCCGGACAGTAGGCTTTCACATTCTTTCCGAATTCTTCGGCAATGGCGGCATTGCCTTTCAATAAATCTTCGCGGGTCATGCCTGCTTTACGGGCGGCACCACCGGAAGACACTACATATCGGGCGCCGGTCAGCGCTTCTTTGATGTCGGAAGTGAACGTAAGGTTCAGTCCCTCGAATCCGCAGTGAAGCATTTCTTCGGCCACACCTTCCAGTCCGGGAGCATAAGGGTCATATAAACAAATGTTTGGGGTGAGACGCATCATAATTGCGGTCTGCGCCATGTTGGAGCCAATCATGCCGGCTGCTCCTACAATGGTTAGTTTTTCGTTTGTAAGAAAATCCATAATTATATTATTTAAAGGTGAATAACAAACATTCTTTTGAATTGTTGTGCTACAAAGATAACCATTTTCCCTGTGGAGTTGTTCATATAAAAAAGTTATCTTTTAGAGTGAAAAGTTATTCCTTATCTTTATCTTTGCACAGAATGGAAAGATAAGTTTGGACCTGTTGGTATTATCTTTTTTGCAAACGTCACGAAATATAAATTATATGAGTATAGAGTTAGGGAAATTCAATACCTTGAAGGTGGTGAAAGAAGTCGATTTCGGTATGTATCTGGATGGAGGTGAAGAAGGGGAAATTTTGCTTCCGTCGCGTTATGTACCCGAAGACTGTAAGCCGGGAGACGAATTAACGGTGTTTATCTATCTGGACAATGAGGAGCGGCTGGTTGCTACTACGTTGACGCCGTTTGTGCAGGTTGGGCAATTCGCTTGCCTGGAAGTGGCGTGGATAAATCAATACGGCGCTTTTCTCAATTGGGGGCTGATGAAAGATTTGTTTGTTCCTTTTCGTGAGCAGAAGATGAAGATGCAGGTTGGGAAGCAGTACGTAATCCATGCACATCTGGATGATGAGAGTTACCGGATAGTGGCCTCTGCGAAAGTAGACCGTTATCTCTCGAAAGAGAAAGCCCCTTATGAACCCGGACAGGAAGTAAACATACTCATCTGGCAGAAAACGGATTTAGGCTTTAAGGCCATCATAGAGAACCGATATAGCGGATTGCTCTATGAAAGCGAGATATTCCAACCTCTGCATACAGGCATGACACTGAAAGCCTATGTAAAGCAAGTTCGTGAGGATGGCAAGATCGACTTGGTGCTTCAAAAGCCGGGAGTGGGTAAGGTGGAAGACTTTTCTGCCACTCTCCTGAACTATATACGTGAACAGGGAGGACGGATCACTTTGCATGACAAGAGCCCTGCAGAGGAGATTTACGAAACATTTGGCGTCAGTAAGAAAACCTTTAAAAAGGCGGTCGGTGATCTGTATAAGAAACATCTGATACGGTTGTTGGAAAACGGCATTGAGCTGGCAGACTCCTCTAACCCCTAAAGGCGATAGGGTTTTCCCTATAATATATTAGAGAGAAACAGAAGGATGGGGGAAAATATTCCCCTATTTTTGTTTTCACTAAAAAGTTGATGGAATATTAAACCTATAAAGAACGTTACCATGAAACGAATATTATTCATATTATTTGCAGCAATAATGAGCACTACCGTTTGCCATGCTGCGATGAGCAACAGTAGAGTACGTAAAGAGACGCGTTTCCTTACGGATAAGATGGCTTATGAACTGAACCTGAATACAGCACAGTATAACGATGTGTATGAAATTAATTATGACTTCATTTCCGGTGTGCGTTATCTGATGGATGATGTGTTGCGGGGTGAGGAATGGGCGTTGAACCGTTACTATGATTATCTGGATGTGCGCAATGACGATTTGCGTTGGGTGTTGAGTAGCCGGCAGTACTCCCGTTTCATGCAGGCTGCCTACTTCTTCCGCCCGATTTATGTGAGCGGTGGGCGCTGGTCTTTCCGGATTTATGTCACTTATTCCAACCCGAACCATTTTTACTATCCGCGTCCTCATCATTATCGCACCTACTGCGGCGGGCATTATCGTACCCATCACCACAATGTGAGCTATTACCGGGGACGGCATAATCATCCTGCTTACAACGGCCCTTTCCGCATTCGTGATAATAAATCGTACCATACGAGTCGGCGTGCGGATTTCGGTTCGGTCAATATCCGTCCTAACTCCAATATGCGTCCTGACTCCGGTACGCGCCCAAATTCCGGTGCACGCCCTGGCGTAGGGCAGTCCGATCGCCGTCCGGGTGTCAATGGTTCGACGCGCCGTTCCGATACCAAGAAAGAAGTAAGTAAGTCCAGACGTGAGCGGAGCTCTCAAAAGGAGAGCGTAAGACGTAGCAGTTCCTCCTCATCCTCCACACGCAGCACACGTGCCTCTTCCCGTTCGTCGGATAAGGATAACGGCGCGATGAGGCGTAACTAAGCCCTTGTCATGTATCTATGATGAACGCCCCTTTCCCTCCGTATGAGCGGAGAGAAAGGGGCGTATCAACACACAACAACTAAAATTATATATTTGGTTATCCGCTTTTATAGATATATCCTTTGACCGGTGATCTTTACGATTGATAATCTTTCTTTCGTGGTTTCTTTCCTATACCTATCTATAATTATAAGCCTTTTAATATAGTATTAAAAGGCTTATAATGTCATATTAAAAGGCTTTTAATGATAGTTCACTCCTAAAGATATTCCGGTTTACCCTTGCAGGCATCCCGGTTCTTTGCAGTATGAATGTGCCTTAGTGGGCGGAACATCCGGAGAAAGGTAGGTTTGTTCCTTCTCCGGTCAGGGATGCCATTGCGGGCGAGCTGCATTTATTCGATGGGTTCTCCTTTATAGAAGTCCAGTATCTTGGTGCGGAAAAGGTATTCATATTTGGCTTGGAGCTCGTCAGACTGCGCTTTCATCAAGTTCTGCTTGGCTTCATTATATTCTACGGCATTTGCTTTTCCGTTCTCGTACTTCTCGCTCATCAGCTTAAAGGATGCTTCGCTGGCCGATGCTGCCGTACTGCTGCTCGTATACTTGCTTTCGGATGCCGCCGCGTTGTACCATGCCTGCTGAATCTCTTTGTAGAGGCTCTTTTTGGCGTTATCCAGCTGCAAGGAATAGTTTTCGCGCTGCAGGCGGGCTGTGCGTACCCGGTTGCGTGTGGCCAGTCTGTTGAAGATAGGCACACTCAGATTGAAGCCGACATATTTGTTGAAGTTGTCATTCATCTGCTGGCTGAAAGTACGGTTGATTGTCGAATAATAGTTCGTTCCGAGACTTCCGCTGAAACTCAATTGCGGATAATAAGCGCTTTGGGCAATGCGGATGCTGTGTTTGCTTCCTTCCAGGCGATATTGTGCCGCTTGTATGGAGGCTTTGCTGACCAGTGCCGTTTGGAAGATTTCATCCGGAGGGGTTAGCGGAATGAGCTCTATGTTTGCGGTTGGATCTTCCAGAAGGAATCCTTCCGGAGTCTCCAGCTCGATGAGCTGGCTGAGATCGAGCAGGGCCAATCGATAGTTGTTGCCGGTCTGCACAGCATTCATTTCGTCCTGTGCTACGCGTGCTTTGGCTTCGGCAACTTCCGCCGGAGAGGCTTTCCCTACTTCGGCCAACCGTTCTATGCGGTTGCACTGTTCTTTGCTCAGTTCCACTTGTCCTAAAGATACCCGGTGCAATTCCTCGTTGAACAATACCTGCAAATAAGCCGAGGCTATATTGATGGAGATATCTTCTTTGGCTTTCTCCAAATCGGCGAGTGCCGCTTTCAGGTTCAGCTTGGCCAAGGCATATTGGTTGGGTATTTCAAGTCCGGTAAATAACGGGATGCTGGTTGAAACAGACATATTTGTTCCATGACTGGCCGTATTGACGTATACAGTGGAGTAATCACCGGTGTTTTCGTCTTTGATTGCAGTCTGCGTACGTCCCCAGTTCCAGTTCTGGCCGGCGTTGGCGTTGAGGTTCGGCAATCGTGCCCACTTGGCAGTGTTCACTTCGATGTTGCTTTGTTCGGCTGCATTGGCTGTCCGGCGGATATCGATATTGTGCTCAATGGCGTAGTCTATACATTGACGCAGCGACCAGCGGTTTTGTGCTTGGACTTGCGTGCAACTCAGAATAGCCAGACATATGAATATATTTTTTTTCATAGCGTTCCTATTTCATATAATAATGTTGGTTATTTGTCGCTTTTCTCGGCACCGCGCACCTTGTCTTTGGCGGTCAGGCCACTTTTGACGGCAATCTTGATGCCATCGCTCATGCCGACTTCTATTTGCTGGCGTTTAAATTTCTGCTGAGGTATGCTGTCGGTGAGTACATATACAAAGGTGCTGTCTCCGCTGAACTCTACTGTGCTTTCGGGCAAGGCAAGCGTTTTTAGTGCACGCTCCAGTACAATTTCTGCATTGGCGGAATAGCCGGAACGGATTTGCACGCTATCCGGTGCCTGGATGGCTGCCTTGATCTCAAACTGGTTGGCTCCGTTTTCTTCCACTCCTTTGGGAGAGATGTACTCCAATGTGGCATTGAACGACAGGTCTTGCAGGGCGCCGATAGTCAGTTTCACCGGCATCCCCTCATGTACGCGCCCTACTTCGGTCTCGTCCAGATTTCCCCGGAAGATGAGATCGTTCATGTTGGCGACGGTGGCAATGGTTGTTCCGTCATTGAAGGTGTTGCTCATGATAACGGAGTTGCCGACCTTGATAGGCACGTCCAGAATCAATCCGGTAATAGTGGATCGAATCAGTGTGCTGCTGAACGAAGCACTGTTTTTGGTGATGCCTTCCTTCACGATTTCCAGATTATCTTTGGCTGTTTGCAACTCTTCGCGTGCCTGTTTCACGCTAACTTCACCCTTTTCGTATTCTTCGTCGCTGATGAGCTTGTCATTGAATAGCTTTTCGATACGTGCAAAGTCCGTTTCTGCCTGCCGGGCATTGATCTCTGCCAGGCGGACACGACTCTCGGCGGAGTTCAGTGTACCCAGTTCGGGGATAACCTTTACTTTGGCTATCACTTCGCCCTGCCTGATGCTTTGTCCGGCTTCTTTATACACTTCGGAAATGATACCGGAGATTTGCGGCTTAATGAGTACTTCATCTCTTGGCTCCACTTTACCGGTGGCTACGGTTGTCTTTTCCAAATCGGCTATTTCCGGGACAATCGTTTCATACACCTTTACCTTAGGTTGGGACTTCTGATACAAGAACACGAATGTCCAAATAAATATGGCAGCCACCACTACCAATGATGCGATTTTCAGATACTTCTTTGTTTTCATCTTATTTTAATATTATTGTTTTATTCTTTATATTTTCCACATTGTGTCTCCTTATTCATCCCTTATCGCTTCAATCGGCTTGATAGCCATTGCGCGGTAGGCCGGGGCCAGTCCTGCCAATACCCCTAATGCTATAAGAAGGGCGCACGTGCCGATTGCCAACCCGAAAGATACCTGATAATGAGTTTCAGTTGCCCCCGGTTCATTCGTTGCACTTTCCAGTATATGCAGTATAAATACGGCAAAAGAGATTCCCGCCATGCCGGCCACTGTGGTCAGCACCATACTCTCCGAAAGAATTTGTTGCAGAATATCTTTGGGACGTGCACCGATAGCCCGTCGTATGCCTATCTCCGTGGTGCGTTCCCTGACCGTAACCATCATAATGTTGGATACGCCAATCGCTCCGGCAAATAAAGTTCCCAGACCCACCATCCAGATAAGGATGCGAGTGCCTGTCATCAGGGTGTCCATCATGGAAAACATCGCTTCTGCGTTGAGGAACATGATTGCCTGTTTGTCGTCCGGTGAAATGTAGTGGGCGGCTTTGACGAGACGTTCTATTTCAGGCTCTACGTCCGTAACCTTTACTCCCGGTTTCATGATGAAGCACACAACATCTATCCTTTGCCCCAGATTATACGTTTGCTGCATTGTCGTAAAAGGCAGGGTGACGGCTTCCGAGGCTTGTCCCTGTATGTTGACATTACCTTCGGAGGAACACATGCCGATAACGCGGTAATAAATGCCGTTTACTCTGATATATTTCCCACAAGGGTCTTCATCAGGTCTGAAAAGACTTTCGTAAACACGTTTGCCTATGACGCATACTTTTCGTGCTTCGCGTATGTCCACATCATTAATAAAGCGCCCGTAAGTCATTTCCTGATGCTCTATCTGCTCATATTCAGGGTATAATCCCTTGACGCTACATTCGTATTTGTTTTCTCCGTAAACCGCAGTTTGCCCCCAAAGAGCGAATGACGGGGTGGCTATTTTTATTCCGTCGATGCTGCGCACCCGTTCCACATCTTCCATTTCCAAGTCCCACCAGCGGCCTTTACGGAAACCTTTATAAGCCTCACTTGTCTTTTGTGCTGCAATAAATCCGGAATTTGTGGCAAAACCTTCAAACTGTGATTTCATTTGCTCCTGCATGCCTTGTCCGCCGCCAATGAGTGCCACCAGCATAAAAATTCCCCAAAACACACCGAATGCCGTCAGCAGGCTGCGTGTCTTGTTTCTTGTTATCGTGACAAGGATTTCCTCACATGTATCTATATCTATTCTCACGTTATTTTAGTGTTTAATGATTAGTGTTTTGTATTCGGTAATGCGGTTAATCATAAAACGCAGTCTGTCAATCGCTTCTCAACGCTTCAA
This sequence comes from Bacteroides eggerthii, assembly GCF_025146565.1. NCBI lineage: Bacteria > Pseudomonadati > Bacteroidota > Bacteroidia > Bacteroidales > Bacteroidaceae > Bacteroides > Bacteroides eggerthii. The sequence continues at coordinate 1,122,364 of NZ_CP102258.1, forward strand.
TCGGACTGATGCTTACAGCCTTTTTAGCCGGGAAGAACCCCGCGAGCGTGCCTGCTATAATTAAAGTCAATGTAGCTTGTATGGCAATGCCGATGTCTACTGTGGGGTCGGAGAACATCCTTGCCTGAAACATTCCTGCGTCTGCCGTTTGATTACCGAAAGCGGAATTCATCCATTCTGTTACTCCGATACCTGCTACCATACCGATATAACCGAAGAAAGTGGTGATTGTAACGCTTTCCACGATAATCAGCCAAAGGATAGAAAGCGGTTTGGCCCCCAGCGCTTTGCGAATTCCGAATTCGCGGGTGCGTTCCTTGACTGTAATCAGCATGATGTTCGATACTCCTACGATACCGCTCAATAATGTGAAAAGACCTATCACCCAAATGGCTGTGCGGAGCAGACCGGCAACATTTTGTGTCTGCATGTATTGTGTGAAACGGTTCCATATCCAGATCGCACCTTCGTCTTCCGGGTCGAAACGGTGGTTGGCGGCAATGACTTTACGATATTCTTTCTCAAAAGTTTTGTTGGCTTCTTCACTCGTCAGATTTTTTGTAGTGAAGATGATATTGTTGAGCTTATCACCTTTATTATAAATGGTTTGCAGAGTAGAGAACGGAATAAAGGCAACACTGCTTTGGTCGCCTTGGTCTTCATATAACCCGGCTACCCGGTAAGCCACACCACCGACATTGACAAACTGGCCGACAGGTTCGGTATGCGACTTCTTGAAAAGAATCTCCGCCGACTTCTTATGGAGGATGATAACTTTCCGCCGCTCTTTCACATCATTCTGATTGATGAAACGTCCGGTTGCAGTCTTTATAGCTTCGGATTGTACGTAATTGGGATGCACGCCCATTAGTGAGATATTGATATATTCCTGCCCGAAACTGATGTTCACATCGCCTTGCTGCAGGGTGGCGCCGGCGGTGATAATGTTGTCCGGAAAGTATCTCTCAGTTGCGTTGAGGTCTTTGTTTTCCATTCGGATGCGCCGCCCTTCTTTCAGACCTGCGTATGACTTGGTGGTCCAGCCTCCACCCAGGCGAATGGAATTCAGGGCGCGCTCGGAAGCATTTTGTTCGAAGGCATGGATGAGTCCGTTGCCTGCTCCCAGTAGTACAATAAGCATGAAGATGCCCCATGCCACCGCAAAACCGGTGAGGAACGTACGCAGCTTGTTGCGCTTGATTGTACCGTATATTTCTTGCCAAAGGTCCAGCATAATGCGATAATTGATTTATGTGTTGATATGCTAATTTTTCATTTCATGAATCCGTCCTTGCCGAATGGTGATGCGTCATGATTTAGATTTTCTTCGATACTGCCTATCACGCCGTCCTTAATGTGGATAATCTTATCCGTCTGGTTGGCTACGCCGCTTTCGTGAGTTACGACCACGATTGTCATTCCTGTTTTATGCAAGTCTTTCAGAATTTGCATCACCTCTACGGATGTCTTACTGTCGAGAGCGCCGGTCGGTTCATCGGCAAGGATGATTTGGGGTTGTGTGATCAGTGCGCGGGCAATGGCGACGCGTTGTTTCTGTCCGCCGGACATCTCGTTGGGCATGTGATGTGCCCACTCTTTCAGCCCCAGACGTTCCAGATATTCCAAGGCCATAGCATTACGTTTCCGGCGTCCTACTCCCTGATAAAAGAGTGGGAGGGCAACATTTTCTACCGCATTCTTGAAAGAGATCAGATTGAATGACTGAAAGATAAAGCCAATCATACGGTTACGGTACTCGGCTGCTTTGGTTTCACTCAGGTTCTTGATAAGTGTGCCGTTCAAGTAATATTCTCCGGTGTCATAACTATCCAGGATACCTAATATGTTAAGTAAAGTGGATTTTCCGGAACCGGACGCTCCCATAATGGATACGAACTCTCCTTTTTGAATGTCAAGGTTGATGCCTTTAAGAACGTGTAATGGAGCTCCGTTATTATAGGTTTTGTTAATGTCTTTTAGTTGTATCACGATTTTTCTGTTTATTGCTTTGTTCTTATTAATTTTGACTATTAGACGCAACAATGGTACGAAAAGTTGCAAATGGAGCAAAGTTTTTTAAAAAAAGATTTTGCAGTGTCGTTTTTCTTTGTGTAATTTGTACCATATAATGTTATAACTAACCCTTTAAACAAAAAAAGTAAATATCATGAATTCAAGCATGGAAAAACCCTATGTAGTGGGGATTGACATAGGCGGGACGAACACCGTCTTTGGCATCGTAGATGCGCGTGGCACTATTATTGCCACTGACTCAATTAAGACGGGAGCTTATGAACAGGCAGAAAATTACGTGGATGAAGTATGTAAAAAACTCCTTCCGTTGATTGTGGCAAATGGTGGCGTTGATAAGATAAAAGGTATCGGCGTAGGTGCTCCTAACGGTAACTATTATAACGGTACGATAGAATTTGCTCCTAACCTTCCCTGGAAAGGAGTAATCCCTCTGGCTGCTATGTTTGAAGAGCGTTTGGGTATTCCTACCGCACTGACCAATGACGCTAACGCCGCTGCTATCGGTGAAATGACTTATGGTGCCGCACGTGGCATGAAGGATTTCATTATGATTACTTTGGGCACAGGTGTAGGTAGCGGCATTGTTATTAACGGACAAATGGTATATGGACATGATGGTTTTGCCGGCGAGTTGGGACATACTATTATACGTCGTGAGAATGGTCGTATTTGCGGATGTGGGCGTCATGGTTGTTTGGAAACCTATTGCTCGGCTACCGGTGTGGCACGCACTGCACGTGAGTTCCTTACTGCACGTACCGAACCGAGTTTGTTGCGCTCTATTCCGGCAGAAGAGATCACATCTAAGGATGTATATGATGCAGCCGTACAAGGTGATAAACTGGCGCAGGATATTTTTGACTTCACCGGTACCATTTTAGGTGAGGCGCTTGCAGATTTTATCGCTTTCTCCAGCCCTGAGGCAATTATTCTGTTCGGTGGACTGGCTAAGTCCGGTGATTATATCCTCAAACCTATCCAAAAAGCTATCGATGATAATATCCTGACTATTTATAAGGGTAAGACAAAACTTATGGTATCTGAATTGAAAGATTCTGATGCTGCTGTGCTGGGAGCCAGTGCATTGGGTTGGGAACTGAAAGGGCTTGAGTGATCCCTCGGATGAAAACAAATAGGAATATCCTCGTGCAGTTTTTTTGCGCGAGGATATTTTTATGCTGGATAAAGATGGAATTTGTGTAGCTGTATGGACTTGAGAATCTTTCTTCGGCAGAGACCTGAACATAAAAAAAGGAAACCGTTTAATGGTTTCCTTTTTTTATTTAGAAATAGGAGTTGGGGATTAACCGTTAACTCTTTTTTCTTTAATTCTTGCTTTCTTACCGGTAAGAGCACGCAGATAGTACAATTTAGCACGACGAACTTTACCCACTTTGTTCACTTCGATGCTGTCGATAGCCGGTGACTCAATCGGGAAAATACGTTCTACACCAATAGTACCAGACATTTTGCGTACAGTGAAACGCTTTTTGTCTCCATGTCCGGCAATCTTGATAACAACGCCACGATACAACTGTACGCGCTCTTTGTTACCTTCGACGATACGATATGCTACTGTAACAGTGTCACCTGCTTTGAAGCTCGGGTGTTGTTTGCCGGTAGCAAATGCTTCTTCTGCAATTTTAATTAAATCCATTGTTCTTATTATTAAATTGTTTGATCGTTACAACGCAACATACCAGGCTTCTCACTCTATGTCCTGACAGCGATTGCGCGAAAGCGGTGCAAAGGTAGAGTTTTTCTTTTGATTGACAAAGAGATGTGAGTTTTTCTTTTTATATTTGTAGCAATTTAAAATGGATAAATATGAAAAATAGTTATTTTAAATTCGTTTCCGGAGCAGCATTGGCAGTGGCGTTTTCGTTGGCATCTTGCCATTCTGTTTACGATGTAACGAAGGTGGAAGGGCGTATGCAGCCGATAGACTCTGTGTATGATGTCAATCCTGACGCGGAAGCTGTGGCGTTGCTCTCTCCTTATAAAGCAAAGATAGACAGCATGATGTACCGGGTGGTAGGTACTGCAGAGATGTCCATGGATAGGGGTGTTCCAGAAAGCCTTCTTTCCAATCTTGTGGCCGACGTGCTGCGCGGGGCGGCGGTGCAAGTGCTTGGAAAACCTGCCGATATGGGTCTTGTGAATATAGGAGGATTGCGTAATGTGCTTACGGAAGGGCCTGTTACTTGCGGTAACATCTATGAAATATTACCGTTTGAGAACTCACTTTGTGTAGTGACTTTGAAAGGAGCTGATCTGAATCATTTATTTGAGAATATAGCGGCGTGCGGCGGCGAAGGGGTCAGTGGAGTGCAGTTGCATATTACTAAAGATGGCAAATTGCTGCGGGCCACAGTAGCCGGTAAGCCGGTTGTTGAAGATAGAATGTATACAGTTGCTACTATCGACTATCTGGCCGACGGCAACGATGGTATGACTGCCCTGATCCGGGCAGAGAAAAGAGAATGTCCTCAAGGTGCGACTCTACGTTCTCTATTCATGGACTATGTAGAGCGGCAGACGGCAGAAGGGGAGAAGATTACTTCTCGCATGGAGGGAAGGATCACAGTGGAAGATTAAAGTTTGAAAACTAAAAAATGAGAAATCGATGAAACGTATATCTATATATTGCTTGCTGATACTTTGCGTATCGTTGGCAGCATCGGCGCAGCGGACTAAGCAACTGACGATCCTGCATACCAGTGACACTCATAGTCGTATTGAACCAATTGACTCGCATGCAGCCGACCAGTATGCCGGTATGGGCGGTGTGGTACGTCGTGCCACTTTTTTGAAAGATTATCGTGCCAAACATCCTGATGTACTGCTTTTTGATTGCGGTGACATTTCACAAGGTACTCCTTATTACAATCTTTTTCAGGGTGAGGTGGAAGTTAAAATGATGAATCTTATGGGCTATGATGCCATGACTATCGGTAATCATGAATTTGATTTCGGCCTGGACAACATGGCACGTTTGTTTCGTATGGCCGATTTTCCGGTGGTGTGTGCCAATTATGATGTTACCGGAACTGTCCTTGAGGGTCTGGTGAAACCTTATGTTGTGTTGAATCGCAATGGAATGAAAATCGGTGTGTTTGGTTTGAGCCCTAAAATGGAGGGGTTGGTACAGGCTGATAAATGTGAAGGTATTGTGTACAATGACCCAATTGCTGTGGCACAGAAAATTGCCGATCGTTTACGGACAAAAGAGGGGTGTGATGTCGTTGTTTGTCTTTCCCACCTCGGTTTTCGTATTAAGAATGGGGTTTGCGACGAGAAACTGGCGGCGGAAACCAAAGGCATTGATGTCATTTTGGGTGGGCATTCTCATACCTTTATGGAGAAGCCTGCTTTTTTCCTGAATGCCGAGGGCAAAAGTATTCCGGTATTGCATACGGGTAAGAATGGTATTTTTGTTGGAGAATTGGATTTGACATTATCTGAGGAGGAGTAGATGAAAAGGCTGTTACTGTTTGTTCTGATTATAATGGGATTTTGCGGACGTTTTGCTTCGGATGCAAAACGCTGTCCGGTGGCACAGGTAGTTGTAGAACCCGTAGAGCCTTTGTTGGTACGTCCGGTGCAGGATGACATGCAATGCAGGCTGTGGGTAGACTCTGTGTTAGATAGGCTAAGTCTGAAAGAACGTGTAGGACAGCTTTTTATTTATACAATTGCGCCTCATCAGGATAAAAGTAACAGGGAATTGTTGCGTAAGGTTATTGAAGACTATAAAGTTGGAGGCCTGCTGTTTTCGGGTGGCTTGATGCAAAACCAGGTTGTGTTGACAAATGAGGCGCAACGTATGGCAGATATTCCTTTACTGATAACATTTGACGGAGAGTGGGGGCTTTCCATGCGTCTGCGGGACACTCCCGCTTTTCCGAAGAATATGGTACTGGGGTGTATACAGAATGATAGCTTGCTTTATGAATATGGGCGTGAAATGGCAAGGCAGTGCAAGGAACTCGGCGTACAGGTAAATTTTGCTCCTGTGGCAGATGTCAATATCAATCCGAAAAATCCGGTTATCAACACCCGTTCTTTCGGTGAAGATCCGGTGAACGTAGCTAATAAGGTTATCGCTTATGCCAGAGGGCTGGAGGACGGGGGAGTACTGTCGGTAGCCAAACATTTTCCCGGTCATGGAGATACGGATGTAGATTCGCATAAGGCGCTTCCTGTCCTGACTTTCACACGCGAGCGTTTGGATAGCGTGGAGCTGTATCCTTTTAAGAAAGTGATTGAGGAAGGGTTAGGCGGCATTATGGTGGGACATTTGGAAGTCCCGGCTTTCGAGAAGGAGCCCGGATTACCTTCTTCGCTTTCCCGTAAAGTGGTTTATGATTTGCTGATGCGCGAATTAAAGTTCCGAGGGCTTGTCTTTACGGATGCTCTGGCAATGAAAGGGGTTTCGAATAATGGATCACTCTGTTTGAAAGCGCTGAAAGCTGGGCATGATTTGTTACTTGTTCCCCGGCGTATCAAAGAAGAAGTAGCTGCTGTGTTGGCTGCCGTAAAACGTGGTGAACTGTCAGAACAGGCAATAGAAGAGAAGTGTCGCAAAGTGCTGACTTATAAATACGCTTTGGGACTGAATAAGAAGCCAATGGTCCGTCTCTCAGGTCTGGATATGCGGATTAATACACCTTATACGCGCGATTTGATTCGCCGTTTGAATGCGGCGGCTATTACCGTACTTAGTAATCCGACGGAGGTATTGCCACTGGATCCGGATATTAAGGATGTTGCTGTGTTGAACGTCGGTACGGCTGCGGAGATACAGCCTTTTATCAAACAGCTTTCTGAATATACGCATCCGGTAGAGTTCCGGTTGGAGAAAGATCTGTCAGGTGCCGGGCGCAAGGCTTTGAGGGATAAATTGTCGAAGTATAAACGTATTTTAGTATGCGTGACTGAGCAACGCTTGGCGGCTTATCAGTCTTTCTTTGCGGAGTTTACACCGGATACTCCGGTAGTATATGTCTTTTTCATTCCCGGTAAGCAGTTGTTGCAAATACATCAGGGCATATCTGCTTCCAAAGCGGTGGTTTTGGCACATTCTTCTGATGATGAAGTGCAGCGGCAGGTTGCTAAGGTTCTCTATGCGGATGCTACGGCGGACGGCAGACTGTCGGCAAGTATCGGTAGTTTGTTTACTGCTGGAGATGGGACGAATATCTGTTCTCAGACAGAGCCTCACTTTGTTCCCGAAGAGCATGGAATGGACTCCCGCTTATTGGCGCGGATTGATACGATTGCTTGGGAAGGCATACGGGAAGGTGCTTATCCTGGATGTCAGGTTGTTATTTTGAAAGACGGGAAAGAAATGTACAATAAAGCCTTTGGAACTTATACATGGAATACAGCCCGGAACAAGGATGTATTTCCGGTGACACCGACTTCTGTGTATGATGTTGCTTCTTTAACCAAAACGACGGCTACTTTATTGGCTGTAATGAAGCTTTATGACAAGGGACGCTTGAACTTGACAGATCGTGTGTCTGATTATCTTCCTTACCTGAAAGATACGGATAAGAGTAATATCACTGTCAGGGAATTGCTGTTCCATCAGTCAGGATTGCCTTCTACTTTGTTGTTCTATCAGGACGCCATTGACAAGGATAGTTATAACGGTACTTTATTTAAGTCTCGGCCGGACAAACAACACTCCGTTCGCATTGGACAGCAGACATGGGCTAACCCTAAGTTCCATTTCCGTCAGGGGCTGACTTCGAAAGTGCGTACTGACGAATGCACTTTGCAGGTTTGCGACAGCCTTTGGTTGAACGAGTCTTTCAAAAAGGAATATCTTCAAAAAATTGTTGATACTCCTTTAAAAGACAAACGGTACCGTTACAGTTGTGTTGGTTTTATCCTTTTGCAACAACTGGTTGAGATACGAGCAGGAATACCTATGGACGAATTTCTGAAACAGGAGTTTTATGCGCCAATGGGGTTGAAGCGTACCGGATACCTACCGTTGGATTTTTTGTCCAAAGAGGATATTGTCCCCTCTTCTGTTGATCCCTTCTTAAGGAAAACTACTCTACAAGGGTTTGTACACGATGAGTCTGCTGCTTTTCAGGGTGGTGTATCGGGTAATGCGGGATTATTTTCTACGGCAGAGGAAGTGGCGCAGATTTATCAGATGTTGCTGAATAATGGTGAATTGAATGGAAAACGTTATTTGAGTAAGGAAACTTGTAAGGTTTTCACTACTACGGTCGCTAAAAACAGTCGTCGTGGCTTAGGATTCGATAAACCGGATGTGCAGAATCCGCTGAAAAGCCCCTGTGCTCCTTCTGCTCCGGTATCGGTGTACGGACATACAGGTTTTACCGGTACCTGTGCATGGGTGGATCCTGATAATGGTTTGGTTTATGTATTCCTTAGTAATCGCATTTATCCGAATGTGTGGAATTCGAAGTTGCTAAAGCTGGATATCCGAGGAAAAATACAAGAAGCGATGTATCAGGCGGTGTTGAAGTAAGGTCATCATATCTTAATAAAAGAAGTAGGAGCCGATGTTGTAATAATAGCATCGGCTCCTTTTTTGAAACAATTAATTTATTCTGTTAAGCTTTAGGTGTGTATGTTAGAATGCGATACCAATGCGTAAACCTACATTGTTCATTCCGTCTACGCTATAAGTGAAGAGATCACCTTTGTTTGTTCCGTAACTATAATAGGCGGCAAAATGCAAGCCCGGACCATAAGCCCATGGATAAACATTAAAGCCGATTTCCGGAGATACATAGAAACCCCATGTATCTTCATTGGCTTCAAATGCGTTGAAGGTAGATTTCAACTGGGCATATTGTGCACCGAGTTTTACGCCTACATACGGTTGGAATGCACCGCCGCGGTTCCAGGCATAACGTGTGGCAAGGCCGAAAGGCAACTGGAATACGGTATGCTGTTGGTCTGTATTCAAACTGCCGCTTTCACCAACCGGTAAAGTCTGACGGTCAAAATATTCATGATTACTGTGATAAGAAAGGAAACCTCCTAAAGCAAAGTTTGACGTCAGGAAGTAACCGCCTTCAAAGTTCATACCCCAACCGCTAGCCTTATCGGCAAAGTGATTGTTTAAAGGAAAGTTGAACTGCCAGTCGATGTTGGCATAACCGTTATCGGTCATTTGTGCCTTTGCCGGCATGGCAAAGACAAGGGCAAGGGCGGCGATAGCAAATGCCCTCAAAGATATATATTTCAATGTTTTCATACTTGTTCTTGTTTTATAAATTCAACAATGGCATTCTAAGATAGGAATAGTTTATTACTTATCTGGGTTGAGCACTCATCCTGTTGAGATAGGCAGATTGTGTAAAGGCTTGGTTTACGCCTTCTACCGCCATCTTAGTATTGAAGGACGTTGAACCGCTCAACAGTCCGCTCATGTAGCTGGTCCACAGGACAGGAAGTTTCTCTTTCTCGCCTTGAGGAGCGTTGAGGTTCAGTAATTCGGTGATGAAGGAACCGGTACTATAAGCATAATTTACGGCGTATGGATAATACCAACCACCCCAGTTACCCCAATAAGGGGCATCCCAATAGCCTGGATAGTTCCACCACCATTCGGGGCGTCCGTAGTCTGTAAAGTAGTAAGTGCTTTTTACGTAGCTGACCTGCAAGCCGAGATCTGCTGTTTCACGTTTGTCTACACGAACGTAACCGCGGTTGTTCATATTAGTAACGTATGCGCTGAGGATTTCCTGTGCACTTTCGTCTTTCCAGTATTCGGCATCTTTACTGTTTCCGATAACAAGGATGCTATCCGGTAAGTAATAGGTTTCGAAAGCTTTGAAGTCTGCTTTCGTGTCATAATTGGTATAAACCAGATACTTGCTGTCCAGCTTATCCATGTCAGGGTCTTTTTCGCAAGAAACAAATGCTATTGCGAAGACCGCTAATAATAAAGGAATAAATTTCTTCATACTTCTATAATTGTTTAGGTTAAATATAAATTCCTGCCCTATTGGTACCTTAGGCTTTTGGAGAAAGAACAAGATAAAAAATAAAAGGTTCAAAAAGAAGTATGTTAAATATGTGGCGAACAATAAAGGAATAGGGTGATAAATGTATCGTAAATACATCATCGCCCTATTGTATGCAGGCTTATTAATACCTATTTTACAATTTGATAGATGCTTTCTAATTCTTCTGCGGAGAAAGTCGTATTATCTATCGCTTTCAGATTATCTGTCAGTTGCCCGACGGAACTTGCTCCGATAATGACAGAGGTCACCATGTTGTCTTTCAGCACCCATGCAAGCGCCATTTCGGCAAGGGTCTGCCCGCGATGAAAAGCAAGTTCATTCAGTGCCTTGATTTTTCTCAGAATTTCTTCTGTCAGTGCTTCTTTTTTAAGGAAACCACCTTTGGCAATCCGCGAGTCTTCAGGGATCCCGTTAAGGTAGCGGTTGGTAAGCAATCCCTGTGCTAAAGGGGAGAAAGCAATAAAGCCTGTACCGTTTTCTTTAGCTTGTCGCAGAATGCCTTCTTCCTCCGGTTCGCGATTGAACAGATTGTATCTGCCTTGGTAGAGGAGACAGTGAACATTTCTCTCTTCCAGATATTTATAAGCTAATTCTGCTTTGTCCTTAGGGTATTTGGAGATACCGATGTAGAGTGCTTTCCCTTGCCGTACAATATCAACCAGTGTTTGAAGTGTTTCTTCAAGAGGGGTATTGGGATCGTAGCGATGGATATAGAAGATATCTACATAATCCAAATTCATTCGCTTCAGGCTTTGGTTGAGGCTGCTCATCAAAGACTTTCGGGAACCCCAGTCACCGTAAGGTCCTGCCCACATTTCATGTCCAGCTTTGGTGGAAATGAATAACTCGTCCCGGTAGGGCATAAATGATTTCTTCATAATCATGCCGAATGTTTCTTCAGCCGAACCGCAGGAAGGACCATAGTTGTTGGCAAGGTCGAAATGGGTAATACCTCGGTCGAATGCGTAATGTGCCATTGCTAAAGAGTTGGAGAATGCATTGACATCACCGAAATTGTGCCATAGCCCTAAAGATATTTCAGGGAGTAGAATGCCGCTTTTACCACAACGACGGTACTTCATATTGCTGTCGTATCTGTCAGGTGCTGGAGAATAGATGGAATTGATCATATCTGTAGGTTTTAGTTGAACTTTATTATAAGGTAGTAAAAACAGTGAAAGCAAAAGTAAGTAAATTCTTTAAAATACTCTGCGCTTTTTTGCAATAATAAATTAGTCATTTAAGAGTTAAAATGGATTTTGTAAATATTGGAATGAAAATAATGGCTATATTTGCAACATGTGATACTTTTTTAACTGATTGAAATGGAAAACCCAAACTACATTATGAGGGAGATAACCCCTTTGTCTGAACGTGATTGTTTTTATATTGCAGATCGTCGTAAAACCGAATTTACTTATCCTATTCATTGCCATGCCGAATATGAGTTGAATTTTACGGAACATGCTTCCGGAGTGCGTCGGGTAGTCGGTGATTCTGCGGAGGTTATCGGGGATTATGATTTAGTGTTGATTACAGGTAAAGAGTTGGAGCATGTGTGGGAGCAACATGAATGTACTTCAAGGGATATCCGAGAAATTACAATTCAGTTTTCTTCAGATCTTTTCTTTAAAGACTTTATCAATAAAAATCAGTTTGATAGTATTCGCCGGATGTTGGAAAAAGCACAATGTGGTATTAGTTTTCCAATGCAGGCTATTATGAAAGTCTATAATTGGTTGGATAAGTTGGCTTCTGAAGAACAGGGATTTTATGCGGTAATGAATTTTCTTCGAATACTTTATGAACTATCTCTGTATGATAATGTAGAAGTGCTTTCTAGTTCTTCGTTTGCTAAAATAGACAATTTTTCAGACAGTCGTCGCGTGCAAAAAATTCAGAAGTATATTGCGGATCATTATCAAGAAGATATACGTTTGGCAGATATGGCAGAGATGGTAGGAATGACTCCAGTGTCATTTAGCCGTTTTTTTCATTTGCGCACAGGTAAAACTCTTTCTGACTATATTATTGATATTCGTTTAGGGTTTGCTACACGATTGTTAGTTGACTCAAGTCAGACTATTGCTGAAATATGTTATGATTGTGGGTTTAATAATTTATCTAACTTTAATAGAATGTTTAGAAAGAAAAAAGGATGCTCGCCTAAAGAGTTTCGTGAAAACTATCGGAAGAAGAAAATTGTTATATAATATTTAGTGTATTTGTAGAGAACAGGAAGAGGTATTCGAAAGGATGCCTCTTTTTTTGTTGTTTAATGCGAACGTATCATTTGAATATGATAAAATAGTATTAGTTTTTTGCATGGCAATGGCCTAATTTTGTCGTGTCTAATCTATGAGATATACCGGTTTTAAGAAAGATGAAAATATCTGAATATTTAGTTTAATAGAATGATTGCTTATTGTGAAATTATTAATCTATATTGGTCTTATTTTTAAATAGCATGAAAAATGTACTATTCTTTTTAATGGCATTCTTATTTGAATGTCAGATTGTAGCCCAGGAGGTTATTATTAGAGGTTCTGTGGCGGATGCTGCAGATGGTTCTCCTTTGATAGGAGCGAATGTGTTGGTAAAAGGTACCAGTGTGGGTACTATTACGGATGTGGAAGGAAAGTTTAGTTTGAAAGTTCCTAAAGGAACGTCGAAGTTGACTTTCTCTTGTGTAGGTTATCAAGAACAGGAAGTTGCTTTGAAAGCGAATCAAACAATGTTGGATGTTTCTATGCGTGAAGATTCAGAATTACTTGATGAAGTTGTCGTTATTGGGTATGGTGGAGCTAAGAAGTCGGATCTTACCGGTGCTGTAAGTGTATTGGAATCTTCTGATTTGTTAGACGCTAATCCGTTGAGTGTGTCACAAGGATTGCAAGGTAAGATTGCAGGTGTGAATGTAACTCAAACAGACGGTGCTCCGGGTGCAGGTATGAATATCTTGATTCGAGGTATTAATTCATTCTCAACAAGTACGGAACCTCTTTATGTTGTCGATGGAGTTCCTTTTGAAGGAGCGTCTTCATTAATTAATCCATCTGATATTGAAACTCTTACGGTTTTGAAAGATGCTTCGTCTACAGCTATTTATGGTTCGCGAGGTGCTAATGGAGTTATATTGATAACAACAAAACAAGGAAAAAGAGGGAATGATCGGATTGAATTCTCGGCAAACTATGGTTTCTCTAATGTTTTAAAGAGAATAAACGTATTGGATGGTCCTACTTATATTCGTTATAGAAATGAAGCGGTAAGTAATTATATGTATTACGATAATGCAGATGATGAATTGCCGTATCCGATAACAGGACCGGGATATTATGACCCTGCTCAGGGATATTATAGACCGTCTTATGAAGATTTTGAAAATGGATATTTGAATGGAACAGGAACTGATTGGCAGGATGTGATTTACAAAACAGGTGTAACGCAAGAATACAATTTGAGTATTTCCGGAGCAAGTGAAAAAGGGAACTACTCTGTTTCTGGTGGTTACTATAACCAGAAGGGTGTTATCGAAGGTTCCGGTTATAGCCGTATTAGCTTGCGTACCAATATCAATAGAAATTTGCGCGATTTTATCCGCGTTGGTACAAGTACGTCGGTAGTACGGAGTGTAGGAGATTATGTGAAGGCAAGTACTAGCTCAAATAGTGTCGTTCGTTCTGCTTTGTGGTATCCTTCTGATTTGCCTATTTATGATGAGAATATTGAAGGTGGGTTTACGCGTGTGGACTGGCTTGCGGCTAATCCCTATTTGCAAATACGTGATTCAAAAGATCAGACAGTAACTTATAATATATTTTCATCCAATTATTTGGAGGTCGATATCTTGAAGAGCTTGAAATTCAAGCAGACAGCAGGTGTAAGTTATGTTGGCAATAATAATTATTCTTATTATGGTAGCACTACTTTGGATGGTAGGAATGCTCCTAATGGTAAAGCTTCTCAATCTGACAGTTGGAGTACTCGATTGGTCATGGAATCAATGTTGACTTATGATAAGGTATTTAAGAAAGATCATCATTTGAATGTTATGGCTGCATTTACGGCAGAGCGCTCAGATTATGGTAGTAAGGCAATTTCTGTATATGACTTTGATAATGATTATCTGTTAATGTGGAATTTAGGAGCTGCGAAAAAACAAAATAAGCCCTCAAGTGGACGAGGTATGTCTTCTTTAGCTTCTGTATTAGGTAGAGTGAATTATAATCTGAAAGAGAGGTATTTGTTTACAGCATCATTTCGCTATGATGGTTCTAGTAAATTTTCAAAGGATAACCGTTGGGCATTTTTCCCGTCAGTGGCTCTTGCTTGGAGAGCTTCAGAGGAATCATTCATCAAGAATTGGAATGTCTTTAGTAATTTGAAGTTACGTGCCAGCTATGGTCAAACTGGTAATCAGGCTATAGGCTCATATCAAACTGTTTCATCGTTATCTCCGGTTGGTTCTGCATTGAATGGTTCTATCGTAAGTGGAGGTGTTGATTCATTCTTGAATAATACACAGTTGATTTGGGAAACAACAGAACAGACGGATTTAGGACTTGAAATGGGATTCTTCGATAACCGTTTGAATTTTACAGTTGATTTGTATCATAAAAAGACGAGAGACTTATTACAAAACATAATCATTCCGTCCAGTACCGGATTTGGTTCTAAAATTGTAAACTCCGGTAATATGATCAACCGTGGTTTAGAATTGTCTATGAAAGCATTTATTATAGCACAGAAGAATTTTGGTTGGGACATCAATGCTAACATTGCTTTTAATAAGAACAAGATAAAAGGTTTGAAGACCGACCAGTTTGCACAAGCTCTGTGGTCAGATGTTGACCAAGTGTTTATTCAGCGGAATAATTGTCCGGTAGGATATATTTATGGCTATGTTGAAGATGGATTCTATGATAATGAAGCTGAAGTACGTGCAGATCCCGCATATGCCAATGCTTCGAGTGCTGTTATCCGTTCTAAACTTGGTGAAATCAAATATAAAGATTTGGATGGAAAGCCCGGAATTACTTCGGATGACCGAACGATAATTGGAGATGTCAATCCAAATTTCACCTTTGGTTTCACAAATAATTTCCAATGGAAAGACTTGTCTTTGAGTATGTTCTTCCAAGGAAGTGTGGGAAATGATATCTTTAATGGTAATTTGATGGAGCAAAAAATGGTGGAAGTTAGTAATATAACGCAGGAAGCCTATGACACACGTTGGACTCCGGACAATTACGAAAATGCGAAGTGGCCTAAACCGACAGAGAATATGAGCAGACAACTCCAAGTATCAGATCGATTTGTAGAAGATGGTTCATATTTGAGATTAAAAAGTCTGAATGTGGAATATAAGTTTAGATCACCTGTGAAATTTGTTAACTCATTGACGGTTGGCGTTACAATGACGAATTTGTTTACGATTAGTAATTATAGTTGGTATGATCCGGAAGTTAACGCATTCGGTGGAGATGCTTCTCGTAGAGGAGTAGATGTATTCTCTTATCCGTCTAATCGTACTTATTCATTGAATTTTAAATTAGTATTATAGTTAATTCTTTATATTATGAAGATCAGATTGTTAATAGCTTTGTTAATAGCCTCTGTTACTATTACTTCGTGTAATGACTTTTTAACAGAAAAGGAATATGATTTTATAGGTCCCGGTCTTGTCGGCGATTCAGAAGATTCAAAAGAATATTGGTTAAATGGAGTGTATTCAACATTTAATTCCGGAGAGTACTTCTTATATGGCGCGTTTGAACAGATGTGGGAATTGGATAGTGATGATGTGACGGGACCGGCTTGGGCGATGTCCGGTATTGGAGCTGGAGTTTTTACTGAGTTTTGGGGATATAATGTAACATGGACAGGACCTTATAATATTATCCATCGTGCAAATCAAGCCCTGCTTAGAGTAGCTGAAATGGGTTCATTGTCAGAAGAATCTAAGAATGATGCGCTTGGACAGTTATATTTTCTGCGGGCATTTGCTTATTTCCAGTTGGTAAGAGCTTATGGACCGTGCCCTATTCATGAAACGTCTGTATCTGAAGGAGATGAACCTCACAAACCTCGTGCAGCGGTATCAGAAGTGTATGCTCAGATTATAAAAGATTTGAAAATGGCAGAGACTCTTATGTTTTCTATGAAGTCTCAGGAACATAAACCGGGTCGTCCTGCCAGTGGTGCTGCCAGTTTGCTGTTAGCAAAAGTTTATCTGACTATGGCATCGGGGGCTGCTCCGGCCGGAACGGAAGTTACAGTATTGGGAGGACCTGCGTTTAAGGATGAAAATGGAACACGTGTGAAAATTGCGAAGCCGGCTCCGATTACTTATGCTAAAAGTGTAGTTGCCGGTTATGAGGTTTTTGATTCTCAAGAGTATTTTAAGTTAGCCAAAGAGAAAGCTTATGAAGTAATTCAGAGTGGCGATTATGAGTTGTTTAAAACTTGGGGTGAAATCTGGAAAATCGAGAACCGTAATACGAAAGAACATATGTTCTCTTTACAGTCTCTTTCAAGCGATTCATCATTAGGCAATTCGTTGGCATATAATTTTATTGGGCTAATGAATCTTACTACAATGCACCGTAAGGAAGGTGGATGGTTTGGCTTGCGTTCACATTGGTATGAATTGTTCGAAGAGCAGGATGCCAGAATATTGGAAGGTGTTGTTCATAGATGGACCGGTGATCCGGAGTTGGAAACAGGACAATACCGTTATTATCCGGAAAAGCATAAAGATAAAGTTGAAGCAGAAGATCCGACTTATGGATATAAAAAGGAGGATGTATATTTTGATTTTGATCAAAATGCTATTGCAAGATTGACAAAATTCTTCTGTACATCAGATCCGACTCAAAGATATGGAGATTTCCCTTATCCGTGGTTGCGTTATGCTGAGGCTTTCCTGATTTTTGCTGAAGCTGAAAATGAATTGAATGGTCCGACTTCAGATGCTTATGCTGAATTAAATAAAATTCGGAGACGTAGCAATGCTTCGGATGCACCGGCAAATATGAATAAAACGGAATTTCGTTCATTCGTATTGGAAGAGCGTCGTAGAGAATTGGCATTGGAAGGTAACCGACGTTGGGATTTGGTTCGTTGGGGAATCTATTTGCCTGTAATGAATGATATCGATATCGATGAGAACAATGTGATAAAGCGTCGTGAAAGTAGAAGTTTGTTATTCCCTATTCCTGTAGGTGAAATAGATTCAAACGATGCGATATTGGAGAATAATCCTGGGTGGTAATTTAAAAATGGAAAATTATGAAAAGTAAATTTTGTTCTTTTATGATACTTTGTGCACTATTGTTTGTAGCTTGCGATAATGATACAGACAATATGGCTCAACCTCAGGTAATGAAAATTACTTCAACTACAGATTTAGAGACATCGTTGAGTGCTTGTAACTTAGGCGACTGGGTAGTTGTTCATGGTGAGGGGTTGGATAATGTTACTTCAATCAATGTGAACGGAGTAGAACTTAATATTAGAGATGTCTTTCGGGAAGCGAATCGGATAACGCTGCAAATTCCTCGTGAACTTCCTGAAGGAGAACCTACAAATAAGATTAGAGTAAATGTTGCGGGCCTTGTTGCAGAAACTGACCTTGCTGTGTCAATTCCGGATTTAATTGTTACAGGTTTGGACAATGAATGGGCAGTTGCCGGGGAGACGGTGAAAGTGTGTGGTAACAACTTTGATTTATATGATGTGACGGCAGATGCTGGAGAGGTGTTCTTTGGTGATGTCAAAGCTGAAATTACTGAAACGCAAGCCACTTTTGTAACAGTAGTAGTACCTAATGGAGTATCGAATAAAAGCCAGATTAAAGTGGTAAGTAAAAAATCAACTGTAATTGCTCCTGTGCTATACCGCGATGATACTAATCTTTTTGAAGGTTTTGAAGGTGGATTTGGTTGGGCTGGAACGGACAACTTGGTTACAGATGGAAGTCGTGAAGGCGATATTGCACCTTGTAATGGTAAGTATTTTTATATGAATGAAGTTCTTCATGCCAATTGGTATATTTTTATAGCTAATGCAGTTATGTGGCCTAAGGAAATGTGGGAAAATCCTGAAAATTGGTGCATGAAGTTTGAAATGTTTACACAAAAACCTTTCAGTGGCAACTACTTCCAATTTGATCAAACTCATTATCTGTGGAAACCAGAAGAGCATGGAGTAACTAATACTCATGGTAAGTGGCAAACAATGGTTTTAGAGATGACCGATGTTCTATTTGAAGGGTATACTCAAAATCCGGAAGCTGCTTTCTTATTCCAAATATCTCTTCATGGAGGAAATGCGGAAACAGTGGACATAGGACTTGATAATTTCCGCTTATATAGAAAAAATTAATTTTAGTTATTTGAGAGCCTGTTTGAATTTTGTTATAAGGCGATTTGAACAGGCTCTTATTAAATGTACGTAAACTATGCATCGTTTTAGATTTTTAATATTATTCTTTTCTTTTGTACTGGTTCTTCATTCGTGCTCTAACACTGAAGATAAATTTGTTAGAATCAACAACTCTCATTTTGAAGTGAATGGTAAGCCCTATTATTTTGTCGGTACAAATTTCTGGTATGGGGCAATTTTGGCTTCTCAGGGTGAAGGAGGCGATAGAGAGCGTTTGGTTCAAGAATTAGATTATTTAGATTCTATTGGAATAAATAATTTACGTATATTAATCGGAGCCGATGGACAAGACGGAACACTGACCAAAGTGATGCCAACTTTGCAAAAGTTACCGGGTGTTTATAATGATACTATTTTTGATGGTTTGGATTTCCTTTTGGCAGAAATGGGAAAAAGGGAGATGTACGCTGTCTTGTATTTTACAAATAGCTGGGAATGGAGTGGAGGCTATGGACAATATTTGGAATGGACCGGACATGGAGTGGCTCCTATACCATCTAAAGATGGCTGGAATACATATATTGATTATGTATCGCAATATGCAACTTGTGACGAATGCACTGAGTTGCTGAAAAAGCATATAACAAATGTTGTAAATAGGGTTAATTCTTATACAGGTGAAAAATATATAGATGATCCTACGATTTTCTCATGGCAAATTTGCAATGAACCACATGCATTTGGTGATGAGAATAAAGAAGCGTTTGAGAATTGGATGACAGAAGTGGCGAAACACATACGCTCTTTGGACCCCAATCATTTGATTTCTTCCGGTTCTGAAGGTATTGCAGGATCTGAATTTGATAAATCTCTTTATGAACGTATTCATACAAAATCGGATATTGATTATTTCACATTGCACATTTGGCCGCTCAACTGGGGATGGGTTGACGGAAGTAATATGAAAGACTCATTGGAGTTGTGCATTGAGCGGACCAATAAATATATAGCGGAGCATATTGAACTGGGTGTCAAGCACCAGAGACCGGTTGTTATTGAGGAGTTTGGAATGCCTCGTGACGGACGTAAGTATCAGTTGGATGTTCCAACAGAATGCCGTGATAGATATATGGAGAATGTGTTTGAGCAAGTGGTACTTAGTAGCCGTAATCAAGGAGTGTTGGCAGGTTGCAATTTCTGGGCATGGGGAGGACTTGGAAGACCTCATTCGGAACATATTTATTGGCAACCCGGAGATGCCTATTTGGGTGATCCGGCTCAAGAGGAACAAGGGTTAAACTCTGTTTTTGATACAGACTCCACTATACAATTAATATTGAAATATACTAATAAAATCGTGAAAGAGTAAGATGAGAAATCGTATAGATAAAATCTTTCTGTCTGTTTGGGGGCTATTTATGCCTCTGTATGCTTTGGGAGATGACTATGGAACTTTTTATGAAAAGTTTATAGACCCTCCAAAAGAATATAGGCCTGCACCTCTATATGTATGGAATACACAAGTAACTGCTGAACTGATAAATCATACAATGGAAGATTTGCATGAACAAGGTTTTGGAGGCGTTTTTGTGCATCCTCGTCCTGGATTAAAAAACGAGTATTTATCGGATGAGTGGTTTTCTCTTTTTCAGCATACATTAAATACTGGTAAAAAATTGGGAATGAATGTATGGGTTTATGATGAAAATACCTTTCCTAGTGGTTTTGCTGGTGGACATGTAAATGCAGAAATGCCAGAAAGTTATAATCAAGGAGGGAGCATTGTATTGTATCAGTATAATAAACTTCCAGAAAATATAGATAATCTTTATTTAATTTTAAAAGAAGAAGCTGGAAATTATGTGGATGTGACAGCAAATTTTTTGTCAGAGCGTAAAAAAAATGGAAAATATTATGTTTATGTAAAAAGTTTTGAGCCTCGAGTTGCTTGGCATGGAGGATACTCTTATGTAGATTTACTTTATCCTGGTGTTACACAGAAGTTCTTGGAAGTGACAGGAAAAGGGTATGAGAAAGTTGCATCCAAAGACTTTGGAAAATATTTGCCTGGCTGGTTTACTGATGAACCTCATGTTGGTCCTCCGGGAGGAGGAATACGTTGGACTCCCGATTTGTTTGATACTTTCTACAAGCGTTGGAAATATGATTTGAAGTCATATCTGCCTTCTTTATCATTGGATGTAGGCCCCTGGAAGCAGGTTCGTCATGATTATTATCAAACCTTGTTAGACCTGTTCATAGAACGCTGGGCTAAACCGTATTATGAATATTGCAGTGAGCGCGGATTGGCTCTTACCGGACATTATTGGGAACATGCCTGGCCTGAGATTACGTATGGACCGGACAATATGGCAATGTATGCTTGGCAACATGTGCCTGGTATTGACATGTTGATGAACCAATTTGATGAAGATGAACCTCAGGCTCAATTTGGAAATGTACGCTCTGTAAAAGAAGTTCGCAGTGTGGCTAATCAATTGGGACGCGAACGAATACTTTGTGAGACTTATGGCGCTTCAGGTTGGGAAGAACGTTTTGAGGATTTTAAAAGATTGGGAGATTGGCAAACTGTGTTGGGAGTTAATTTTATGAATCAACATCTCTCGCATCTCAGTTTGGCGGGTGACCGTAAATATGATTGTCCTCCTTCTTTCTCGGAACATTCCCCATGGTGGCGTCATTATAAAAACTTGAATGATCATTTTTCTCGTTTATCTGTTGCGATGTCTGTAGGTGAACAAATAAATGATATTTTAGTAATAGAGCCGACTACAACAATTTGGATGTATTATGTGACTTGGGCAAGTCGCCCTCAGTTGTGGAATATAGGACGTAGTTTCCAGCGTTTTGTTACTACATTGGAAAAGTCACAGTCCGAGTATGATTTGGGGTCGGAACAGGTTATTAGTGATTATGGGAGCATTTGCAATCATCGTTTTAAGGTTGGGCAACGAGAATATTCAACAGTGGTAATTCCTCCTTTAACTGAAAATTTGAACAAGAGGACTTTTGACCTTTTAAAAGAATTTGCAAAAGTTGGGGGTAAAATATTGGCATTTGCAATACCGACATTGGTAGACGGTTGCGAAAATCGAGAAATTGTTTCTTTTTTTCAAAAGAATAAGTCTGTAATAAGAGAGAAAGAACTTACACAAGAAGTTGTTGATAAATATTTGCTTCCCAAAGATTTTCGTATTGTATCCAATCAAGGGGGCAATCTTTTTCATCATCGTCGTAAAATGTCGGATGGAGAAGTTGTGCTATTGGTAAATTCCGATTTGAATGAATCGTCTAAAGGTATGGTACAGCTTGCCGGAGCCGGAGTTGTTGAACTCAATACATTCTCTGGTAAAGTTGTTGATTACCCGAACAGTCGTTCATCTGAGAATGTAAAGTTTGATTATGAGCTATCACCCGGTGGACACTTATTGGTTTATGTATTTGAAAAGAAACATCACTCTTATCAATCTTCACCGGTAACCACGCAGCGTGAATATATAATGCCCGTTTCTCCTTTGAAAATAAATCCGTTGGCAGATAATGTGCTTGTGGTTGATTTTTGTGATTTGGAGTTGGCGGATAGTGTGCATAAGGATATTCATATTTATGAAGCCGATCAGAAAGTATTCAAGCATTTTGGCTTTCCGGAAGGTAATCCGTGGGGAACAGCCATACAGTATAAGAAAAATATAGTAGAGCGTGATATAAATAAACATGAAGGCTTTAAACTGACCTATCATTTCCAGTTTGACAATTTGTTTAATGTATCAACTGCCGATTGGAAGATAGTTATAGAGCGATCCAATCTCTATTCTATCGCTATAAATGGAATTGAAGTAAGTAACCAAACAAATGAATGGTGGCTTGATCGTGATTTTTGTGTATTGCCGCTTGGAAAATATATTTGTAACGGTGTCAATTCGCTTACTTTATCCATTGATTCAATGAATTTGGATGCAGAGCCAGCTCCTATCTATGTATTGGGAGACTTTAAACTACTCTCAGCTGAGCATGGTTGGAAAATGGTAGGTTTGAACAATAAAATAGAATTGGGTAGTTGGAGAGTACAAGGCAGTCCTTTTTATGCAGATGCGGTTACTTATGAACAAAGCTTTCAGGTGCCTTATTGTGAAAATATGGGTTATGAAGTTCAATTAGGCAAATGGAATGGAACGGTTTCTGAGGTATTGGTTAATGGCGTTTCTGCCGGTATTATAGCATTTAAACCTTATACATTGGACGTATCGAAATTGATTCGACCGGGAATCAATCAGATATCGGTTAAAGTTGTGGGAAGTAATAAGAATTTGTTCGGTCCTTTTCATAATGAATCCTCTATAGGCTTCGTGACTCCTAATTTGTATAAAGGAACAGTAAATTATCCGGCAGGTAAAGATTATATGCAATTTGATTATGGTTTGTATGAACCTTTTTTATTGTTAAGTAAATCTAAATGAAATCATTAAATTTTTATTATATATGAAGACGCGTTATATGAGGGTTTTGTTGGGTATCCTATTGTCCATTGTTTCGTTCGCTCCGGTGAAGGGAAATGTTACTAACGTAGATTTTGCCCCTGCACATTGGATATGGTATCCGTCCGGACGTGTTTTGCAAAACACTTTTGTATTGTTTCGTAAAGAGTTTAATTTAGAAAAACAACCTAAACAAGCTATAGGTTGGATTTTAGCAGATAGTCGTTATCAACTTTTTGTAAATGGACATAGAGTTCAATGGGGACCTGCTCCTCATGATCCCCGTTGGCCTGAAGCAGATCCGGTTGATGTTACATCTTTATTGAAAGAAGGTAAAAATGTTATAGCCTGTCAAGTCCTATTTTATGGGATGGGCGAAGGCACATGGGCTATGGGAAAACCGGGACTTATTATGAATCTGGATGTTGATGGTGAAAAAATAGTAACCGATAACACTTGGAAAAGTTTCTTGGCTGATAGTTGGAAACCGGGACAGTATAAGAGAAGCTTCTTGAGAACATTGCAAGAGTGTTTTGACGCAAATAATTTCCCTTATGGTTGGGATACTGCTGATTTCCAGGAAAATGCAGATTGGATACCGGCGTCGGAATCACAAGCTTCAGCTGCTAAGCCATCGATTTGTGCTGGCTTTGCAGAATATCAGTGGGAAATTTATGGAAATCAGTCGACTACAGATATTCGCCAACGTTCGATTCCTATGATGAAAGAAAACAATGTATCTGTAGATAAATTGGTTGAAACAGCTTGGGTTACTTGGAAACGCCCATGTGAAGAGTATTTCGATATGTTAGTTCCTAATGCTTATGAAGCAGAATGGGCTGATTTGGCTCATAAGAAATCAAATGATGCGTGGGAAGTCAAAGACTCTTTGGGAAAAGCTGCTATATTGACATTTGATTTTAAAGAACAATCTGTTGGATGGCCTTATTTTACCATTGATGCTCCTGAAGGCACTATAGTAGAACTATTGGTACATGAGGCTCATCAACCGGGAGGACCTGTATTGTTGAATTCTCATTTTAATGCATGGAGCCGTTTTGTATGTAAAGAAGGAATTAATCATTTTGAAACTTTTGATTTTGAATCTTTACGTTGGTTACAACTTCATATTCGTAATAATTCAAGGTCTGTGACTGTTAGTAACGTTGGTATGCGACGCAGGCAGTACAATTTCCCTGTAGTTCCTCAGATTCATATGAAGGATGGTAAATTACAGAGATTGATGGATGCTGCGGTAAATACACTCTATAATTCAGCCCAAGAAACAGTTGTAGACGGTATGGCACGCGAACGTCAGCAATATAGTGGCGACGGAAGTCATCAGCTGCATGCTTTATACCAAGCTTTTGGAGAAAGTAGATTGCCTAAACGATTTATCCATACCTTTAGTCAAGGTATGACATTGGATGGTTACTTTTTGGATTGTTGGCCTGCTTTCGACCGTTTGGCGCGTATTATAGAACGTCAAATGCAGTTGACGGATTGGGGACCCATATTAGATCATGGTGTAGGCTTCTGTTTCGAGAATTATCATTATTATCAGTATACAGGTGATTTGGACGGGTTGAAGGAGTCTTATCCACGTTTATTGCGCTTCTTTGATTATCTAAAAGAGTTACGGGGCAATGATAAATTGTTGCCGGTTGAGAATATTGGTATTCCTTCAGTTTGGATTGATCATCAGGCATTCCGTCAACAGAAACATAAACAATGTGCTTTCAACTTGTATGTTTCGGCGATGTGTACGAGAGCATTGTTACCGTTATGTAATGCTTTTGGTGATGTAAATAAGTCTCGCGAGGTGAAAGAGTTTGGAGACTCTTTGTTGAAAGAAACGGTAGCGGCATTCTGGTCTTCTGATCAAAAAGCATTTGTTGATAACTTGCCTTGGGTAAGCGAAGATCAGGGTCAAACATACTATAGTGATAGGACATTAGCGTTGGCTATCCTTTTTGATATGTGTCCTAATGATGATGATACAGCGTGTGTCCGTTTGTTAGCTGATAAAAATAAGATAGGCGTTTCATATCCTTGTAATGCAATATGGGCTATGTGGGCGTTGGCTAAAGCCAATCGTATGGATATAATACTGAAGGATATGCGTGAATTGTGGGCTACAATGCCGTCTGTGACTATCAACAATACAATTCAAGAGTTTTGGCAGACGGAACCCGATTCATGGTCGCAATGGAGTCATTGCGCTGTTGGTCCATTGATTATTCTGTATCAAGGAATTGCAGGAATACGTCCATTGAAACCCGGATATGAGGAGTGTATGATTTCGCCCCAATTAGGAGATTTGACTGATGTTGAATTGGAAGTCCAAACTCCGGCGGGTGGAATACATTTTAAGACAGAAGGAAAATATGGAAAGAGAACATTGTTGCTTGATATACCTGCGGGAATAAAGGCTGTATTGAATTTGGATAGTCGTGAGAATGTAAAGCTGAAACCTTTGATATCAAATGATTCAGTAAAAGGCAAAAAGCAATATGAACTTATCGGAGGAAAAACTTATAAACTGAATTTGAAGTATATGTAATTTAATAAAATATATCACTGCTGGGCACTTAGTCCCAGCTGATTTTCAATTGTTTATAATTTAGTTCTTTGACATTTTTGTAATCGCAATCGGTAAGTATCTTTCTTACAGGTTTTTATCCAGTAGAGAGAAGCTCAAGATTTGTAGAATTTCGTAGATTGGACGGTTAATTTTCAATTTGTAAGCGACAATGGCAACTAGACAGTATGTTATGATGGCACAGTACACTTGTGTCTTGACTGCATTCATCGTGGTCCCCCAAAAAGATTTTACTCTCAGGTGTTGCTTTATCCATTTGAAAAATAGTTCCACCTGCCAACGGTTCTTGTATAGCAAAGCTATTTCCTCTGCTGAGAGTCCCATGTTGTTGGTGATGAACACAAATTCTCTGTCCAGTTCTTCATCGTAGTATTTAACCCGTCGGAGTTTGTCCGGATATGCTTTGAGCGATTTATACGTTTCAAGCATTCCAATTTGGTCACATTTTATTCCGGTTATTTTATCGACCTCATGGGAATACATTCTACGGAATCTCATATTATCCTTTGCACGTGTAACGAAGTAAGCACTGCTGGTGTGAAGCTTATGTAAACGAGTGAAGTCAACATATCCTTTATCCATGATATAGAAACTTTCCTTTTCATAGTTTAACTCGTCCAGCATGTTTACGTCATGTACTTTGGTGTTGGTTATCAGTACGATTGTCGGTATGGAGGTCTTTACATCATACAATGTATGAAGTTTGATGCCTCCTTTGTGTTTCCTAAATTCTGCCCACCAAAAAACATTCAGGCAAAGGTCTATGGTGGAGGAATCAAAGGCATAAACATCACCGTCAACTTTCACCTCAAAGTCATTTCTGTAGTAGCTGTTACGGGCTTCTGCAATCAAGGTATAGGCAAATTCTTCGTAGATACGATAATCCC
This sequence comes from Bacteroides eggerthii, assembly GCF_025146565.1. Taxonomy (NCBI): domain Bacteria; kingdom Pseudomonadati; phylum Bacteroidota; class Bacteroidia; order Bacteroidales; family Bacteroidaceae; genus Bacteroides; species Bacteroides eggerthii. Next base: position 1,148,795 of record NZ_CP102258.1, read on the forward strand.
TATTCCGGTTTGCTTTCCCTAGATTGGTACGGGTAACTGTTGAGCCGAGTCCCAAGTGATAGTACTTGTTCTTGTGCGCCTCAAGGCTAAGCATAAGGTCACGCATACTGTCCCGGGCGGTCAGTTGTCCGAAGATCATGCACAACATCTGATTCCAACAGGTGAATGTTCTGATTTTCTTATTCCCGGAATACTTCTCTACCAAGCGGTCAAAGACACGACGAGGAAGAAAATCTGTAAGTTGAGCGAAAATATATTTGCCTTGATTCATTGTTTCGAGCTTTTGGGCAAAGCTAAAACAACTTTTCAATTCAAATCGTCACGCTCCAAAAAGATACATAACTATGCGATTATCAAATATTTCAAAGAACGATGTTTAATTTAAAGTGCCCACTAGTGAAAATATATGGTTATGAAAAAAGTAAAAATTGGATTGTTAGGAACCGGACTTGATACATATTGGAACCAATTTGAAGGCTTGCATGATGCATTGTTAGCTTATCAGGAGAAGATTTGCTCAAAAATGGAAGTTGTAAATGACGTAGAGGTGGTAAATGTAGGATTGGTTGATAATGCGCAGAAATCCATCGAAGCAGCTGATAAATTAGTAAGCGAAGGAGTTGATATCGTCTTTTTATATATGTCAACTTATTGCTTGTCATCGACGGTTTTGCCTATAGCTCAGAGGGTTAATTGTCCTATTATTATATTGAATCTTCAACCGACTTCAGCAGTAGACTATGATTATATGAATAGTTTGCAAGATCGTGGTAAGATGACCGGTTATTGGTTGATGAACTGTCAGGCATGCTCTGCTCCGGAAATTATTTCTGTTTTGAAGAGAGCCGGTTTGCGCTTTGATTTAGTTTCGGGGTATTTGGATGATCCATTGGCTTGGAAAGAAATTTATGAATGGATTAATGCCGCTGTAGCATACCGTAAAATGTACGATAACCGATTGGGTATTTTAGGACATTACTATGGAGGTATGTTAGACGTATATACCGATGTAACCAAGCAGTCTGCTGTTTTTGGAACTCAGATTGAGATTTTGGAAATGTGTGAGCTTAAAGCTTTGCGTGATGCTGTAACAAAAGAAGAGATTGATGAAAAGATTGTAGAGTTCCGTAATGCTTTTAAAGTAGATGACAGATGTGATGATAAAGAACTTGTTCGGGCAGCTTGTACTTCTGTTGCTTTGGATAAGTTGGTGAAAGCTCATGATTTGGGCTCAATGGCATATTATTATGAAGGATTTGCGGGAAATGATTATGAAAATATAGTAACATCCGTAATCGCAGGAAATACACTGCTGACAGGAAAAGGAATCCCCGTTGCTGGTGAATGTGAGGTAAAAAATGTTCAGGCGATGAAGATTCTTTCAGCTTTAGGTGCCGGTGGTTCGTTCTCTGAGTTTTATGCATTAGACTTTGATGATGACATTGTAATGTTGGGACACGACGGTCCTGCCCATTGGGCGATAGCAGATGGTGAAGTCGAGCTTGTTCCATTGCCTATCTACCATGGCAAACCCGGAAAGGGACTTTCTATACAGATGTCTGTGAAATGTGGTCCGGTTACCATTCTTTCTGTTTGTGAAGGAGAAAATGGAGTTTATCTGTTGGTAGCGGAGGGAGAAGCTGTTGAGGGACCGGTATTCCATATCGGAAATACGAATAGCCGTTATCGTTTTGCTTGTGGTGCACGTGAATTTATTAATAAGTGGAGCAAAGGCGGTCCTTCTCACCATTGTGCAATCGGAATAGGACATTGGGCTTATACATTGGAAAAAATGGCATTTTTGTTTAATATTCCTATTATAAAAGTTTGCGAATAAATTGCTCTTGACTTGATTATAATAACTTAATTATAAGATTATTGTATGAAATTTAAAACATTACTTTGTATAAATGCATTGGCACTTTGTGTCTCTTCTTGTAGAGTAAGCGTAGAAGAGACAACCCTTGAAACCCAAAAGCTATTAAGTAACCTTCAGACGATGTCGTCAAAAGGCATAATGTTTGGACATCATGATGATACGGTTTATGGCATTGGCTGGGAGGGAGATGAAGGACGATCTGATGTAAAAAGTGTCTGTGGAGATTATCCGGCTGTAATCAGTTTTGATTTAGGGGAAATAGAACTCGGGCAAGATGAGAACTTGGATAAAGTTTCTTTTGATAAGATACGAAAGGAAATTGTAAATCAATATGAAAGAGGCGGTATGGTCTCTTTAAGTTGGCATGTTCGTAATCCATTAACAGGAGGAGATGCATGGGATGTATCCGACTCAACTGTAGTCCGTTCCATTTTGCCGGGTGGAAGCATACATGATAAATTCGTCAACTGGATGGATTATGTTGCAACCTTTCTTAATTCTTTAAAAGATTCGGATGGAGTAAAAGTTCCTGTTTTGTTCCGCCCTTGGCATGAACATACCGGTAGCTGGTTTTGGTGGGGAGAAAAACTATGTTCCTCTGCTGAGTATAAACAACTATGGCGTATGACTGTAGAAACTTTGCAAGCTAAAGGTGTGAACAATGCGCTTTATGCGTATTCTTCAAGTTCTAATTTGCAAGATAGTTGCCAATATTTGGAACGTTATCCCGGGGATGATATAATCGATGTTATGGGATTTGATGCATATCAGGGTGATAGCCTGGCTTTTGCCCAAGATATGAAATCCTCTTTAAATGTTCTCAGTGAGGTTGGTAAGAAGCATAATAAAATTATAGCGCTTACAGAAACCGGATATGAAAGCATTCCTGATGCTAAATGGTGGACTGATACACTTTTACCGCTTGTTGAATCTGTTCCTCTATCTTATGTATTGGTTTGGCGTAATGCACGTGAGCGGCCGACTCATTATTATGCTCCTTATCCGGAGCAAGTTTCTGCAGAGAACTTTGTAGAATTTTACAACGATTCCAGAACTTTATTTGTTTCAAATGTTAATTTATATGAGTAATACAATGGGAAATAATTATAAAGAAAAGATTAATGCGCTTTTAAAAGATTACGAAGCGCTGATAACACAAAAGAATGAACCGGTAGAGAATGGCAACGGTATATTTACCCGTTACAAACATCCTGTGCTGACAGCTGCCCATACCCCTATCTTCTGGCGTTACGATTTGGATGAAAACAGTAATCCTTATCTAATGGAACGAATCAGCATTAATGCCACGATGAATTCCGGTGCCATAAAATGGAACAATAAGTACTTATTGGTGGTTCGGGTGGAAGGGGCCGATCGTAAATCATTCTTTGCCATAGCCGAAAGTCCGAATGGTGTTGACAATTTCCGTTTTTGGGATTATCCGATAATGATGCCTGAAGACATTGTTCCGGCAACTAATATTTACGACATGCGTCTCACAGCCCATGAAGACGGTTGGATATATGGTATTTTCTGTGCGGAACGGCACGATGACACAGCTCCTGTGGGAGATTTGTCTTCTGCAACGGCTACGGCAGCTATTGCCCGTACCAAAGACCTGAAAACCTGGGAGCGTCTGCCGGACTTGAAAACTAAAAGTCAGCAACGTAATGTGGTGCTTCATCCGGAATTTGTAGATGGTAAATATGCACTTTATACCCGTCCGCAGGATGGTTTCATAGATGCCGGAAGCGGTGGAGGTATTGGTTGGGCATTGGTGGATGACATAACGCATGCTGAAGTAAAGGAGGAAAAGATTATTGACCAACGCTATTATCATACTATCAAAGAGGTGAAGAATGGCGAAGGGCCGCATCCTATCAAAACCTCTAAGGGGTGGTTGCACTTGGCACATGGAGTACGTGGTTGTGCGGCAGGATTGCGTTACGTACTTTATATGTATATGACAGCCTTGGACGATCCCTCCAAACTGATAGCTGCTCCCGGTGGTTATTTCATGGCGCCCGAAGCGGAAGAACGTATAGGCGATGTAAGCAACGTACTTTTCTCCAACGGGTGGATTGTTGATGATGACGGAACGGTATTTATCTATTATGCTTCTTCCGATACGCGGATGCATGTTGCAACCTCTACTGTCGATAAGTTAGTGGATTATTGCATGAATACTCCTGTTGACGGTTTGAGTTCGTCCGCATCGGTGGACACTTTAAAGAGATTGATAGATAAGAATTTGGAATTATTGAAACAGCAACCTGTTTCTAAATAAACATAGTATGATAAAACTTACAGAGAAAATAGGCTATGGATTTGGAGATATGGCCTCATCCATGTTCTGGAAACTGTTCGGCGCTTATCTGATGATATTCTATACGGATGTTTTCGGTTTGCCGGCTGCGGTGGTAGGGACTATGTTCCTGATAACAAGAATATGGGATTCGGCTTTCGACCCTATTGTCGGAGTTGTTGCCGATCGCACACACTCCCGTTGGGGAAAGTTCCGGCCTTATCTCTTGTGGTTGGCCGCTCCGTTCGGTATCATAGGTGTGCTGACTTTTGTTACTCCGGACTGGAGTCCGACCGGTAAGTTGGTTTATGCTTATGTCACCTATTCGTTGATGATGATGATATATTCTGCCATCAATGTCCCTTACGCTTCTCTATTGGGCGTGATGAGTCCTAATCCTAAAGAACGCAACACACTTTCTACATATAGAATGACCTTTGCCTACATCGGTAGTTTTATAGCTTTGCTGCTGTTTATGCCGTTGGTAAACTTTTTCAGTGGTAACAGTAAGGACTTGGGCGACCAGCAGACCGGTTGGACTATGGCGGTTGTTGTTATAGCCATATTATGTATTATTTTATTCTTCGGTTGTTTTGCCTGGACAAAAGAGCGGGTAAAGCCTATCAAAGAAGCACAGAATCCGTTGAAAGAAGATCTGAAAGATCTGTTTAAAAACAAGCCTTGGTGGATCTTATTGGGTGCGGGTGTGGCTGCTTTGGTATTCAACTCCATTCGTGATGGCGCTACTGTCTATTACTTCAAGTATTTTGTTGTAGAGGAAGATTATGCAACTGTCTCCTTTTTCGGAATGTCATTCGTGTTGAGTGGATTATATCTCGCTTTGGGGCAGGCTGCCAATATAATAGGCGTGATAGCTGCCGCTCCCGTCAGCAACCGCATCGGCAAGCGTAACACCTATATGTGGGCTATGATTATAGCCACAGTCCTTAGCGTTCTTTTCTATTGGTTTGATAAGGAAGACCTGATATGGATGTTTGTTTTTCAGGCACTGATCAGCATTTGTGCGGGTAGCATCTTTCCGTTGCTTTGGTCCATGTATGCCGATTGTGCTGATTATTCGGAACTGAAAACCGGTAATCGTGCCACCGGTTTGATATTCTCCTCTTCTTCCATGAGCCAGAAGTTCGGTTGGGCTATCGGGACGGCAATCACCGGCTGGTTGCTTGGCTTTTTTGGCTTTCAGGCAAATGCCGTACAAAGTGAAGAAGCGATTAGCGGTATCAAGATGTTCCTGAGTTTTCTACCGGCGGTAGGCACGATATTGAGTGTGGTCTTCATCAGTATGTACCCGCTTACTGAAAAGAAAATGAAAGATATAACAACTGAATTGGAATGTAAAAGACAATTATAAGAAAATGATGTGTATGAATATACTAAGCGAGATGCAGCTTGAGATGCGCACTGTGCTGGAAGATAATATTCTTTCGTTTTGGGAAGATAAAATGACAGATTCGGTGCATGGTGGTTTCTATGGCCGCATCACCGGGACAGGTAAGCTGGAACCGCAGGCTGTGAAAGGAGCTGTACTCAATGCCCGCATATTGTGGACTTTCTCGTCGGCTTACCGCCTGTTGGGGAAAGCCGAATATCTGGAGACAGCCACTCGTGCCAAACGTGTCATTATTGATCAATTCTACGACAAGGAACAGGGTGGAATATATTGGTCGCTCGACTATGCAGGTCGTCCTGCAGATACCAAGAAACAAATTTATGCCTTAGGTTTTGCCATTTACGGCCTGAGTGAATACCATCGTGCTACCGGAGATGAAGAAGCGCTGACCTATGCCATCCGTCTCTTCAAAAGCATTGAACAATATAGTTTCGATTCCGTAAAGAACGGTTATTGCGAAGCATTAACTCGTGATTGGAACAACATTTCCGATATGCGTCTCAGTGACAAGGATGAGAATGAACGCAAGACCATGAATACCCATTTGCACATTTTGGAGCCTTACACAAATCTCTATCGCGTGTGGAAAGACGCCGTTCTTGAGAAGCAACTTTGTAACCTGATAGAGCTTTTCACAGATAAGATATTGAACCAGCAAACCGGACATTTGGAGCTCTTTTTTGATGATGATTGGGTGAGCAAATACCGTATCATATCCTATGGGCATGACATTGAGGCTTCCTGGCTGATTCATGAGGCGGCTTTAGTCTTGGGAGATAAAGCGCTGTTGGAGAAAGTGGAACCTTTGGTGGAGTACATTGCGGCCGCAGCCGATGAAGGATTGACGTCCGAGGGCGGCATGATTTACGAGACTTTCCCCGACAAAGGCACTACAGACCGGGATTGCCATTGGTGGGTGCAAGCCGAAAACGTGGTGGGGCACATTAATCTTTATCAACATTTCGATGATGAAGTGGCTCTTCAGAAAGCATCTCGCTGTTGGGAGTATATCAAGAAGCATTTGATAGATTACAAAAACGGAGAATGGTATTGGAGCGTTCGTGCCGACGGAACGGTAAACACAGCCGATGATAAGGCGGGTTTCTGGAAATGCCCCTATCATAACGGGCGCATGTGTATGGAAATGATAGAGCGCTTTTCTTAAAAAAACAGGTTAGTTGTTTTCAGGTTGAGGCTATATTAGAGTGAGGTATTGGGGAATATCCATTCTGATATAGCCTTTCCGTTATGTATAGGAACGTATTATCCTGTGACTTTGTCTGTCTCCGGTTCGAAGAGTTTATTGCTGAGTGCCTGCAAAGCTCTTTTCTTATCTTCTGTCTTAATGACGAATGCCACGTCACTGTCATTGCTGCCATACGAAATCATACGTAGCGGGATATCTGCCAGGGCTTCTATAATTTGTGCTTCGACACCGGCATACTGCCAACGCATGTTTCCCACCACGGATACAATAGACATGCGGTCTTCCATCAGAATTTTGGCATATTGTTCCAGTTCCGCAAGGATTTTGCATAGACGCTCGCTGTTGTCTATGGCGACGGACACATCCTGATTGGATGAAACCAACAAACAAAGCGGGGTTCTGTGCTTGGCAAACGTATCAAAAATCTTACTGATAAACTGATAAGGACATAAGCAATGTTTCGACTCGAATTTCACGTAGAAGATATTGTCTTTGGCGGCTATGGCCTTGATGATATTGTCGTCCTGCAAATCCGAAATCAATGTTCCCTCTGCCTGAGGATTCATTGAGCTGAGTAACCGTACCGGGATATTGCGCTTGCGTGCCGGAGCGATGCAAAACGGGTGCAATATTTTTGCTCCGTAAAAGGCCAGTTGTTCGGCTTCGTTGAAACTGAGATGCTTTACGGAACGGGTTCCCGATACTTCACGCGGGTCATTATTGTGCATCCCGTCAATGTCCGTCCATATCTGTATTTCCTCTGCGCAGATGGCAGCGCCGATGAGCGATGCAGTATAGTCGCTGCCGCCCCGTTTCAGGTTGTCCGTTTCATTATAAGCATTTTTGCAGATATACCCTTGAGTAATAAAAAGATTGATGCCGGGATACTGTGCCAATTGCGCCTGCAGTTTTTCCTCTATATATTTCAAGTCCGGTTCTCCTTCCGGTCCGGTACGCATAAAGTCGAAAGCGGAGAGCAGGATATTGGCAATCTTTCGTTCCCGCAGGTAGAAGTGCAGCAGGGCTGTACTGATAAGTTCTCCTTGTGCCAATACCTCTTTTTCTTCAATCGAGGTGAATTCATCATTGATAAATTGCCAGAGTCGCTGGAAGCGGTCGAGAATATAATCTATTGCTTCTCGCTTTGTGGACTCGTCTGTCAACAGTTCGTTGGCGAAGTCAATGAACTGGAATTCCATCCGGGTGATTTTCTCGTGTGCCTGTTCTATATCGCGGTTGAACAGGTTGGCTGCAATTTCTTCCAGATGATTGGTTGTGCCTGCCGTTGCGGACAGGACTACAATCTTCGGTGTGGACTCTGAAATGAGTTCCGCTACGTGTTTCATTCTCTCTACTGTGCCGACGGAAGTACCGCCGAATTTGTAAACTTTCATTTTTAATTCGTTTTTAATTATTCTTTCTTTGTTGCCGGATGAAGCCTCTGTATTCCTTTTCGTTTTAGAAGGCTCATGCCCAAAATGGAAGGGTGAGTTTCTTTTTCTGTTCTCTTACAATGTCTCTGAGGATACATTGTAAGGCGTTTTTCTACTTCTCCGTAGCCTTATGTACAGTCCCTTCACTTATAAAAGTTCAAAAGACATGCCGTTTGTTTCCCGGAAAACGTTTATATTTGCACATCCCCTGTTTTTACCATTTATTACTTTAAACTTATCCGAGAAATATGAGCAAGATTTTAGTCGTTGACGATGAAGTACAGATTCGTACCCTTTTGTCGCGTATGTTGGAGTTGGAAGGATATGAAGTAGGCCAGGCCGGTGATTGCAGGACTGCTTTGAAGCAGTTGGAATTTCAGAGTCCGGATGTAGTCTTGTGCGATGTGTTCCTTCCTGACGGTAATGGGGTAGACCTTGTGGCGTCTATCAAGAAAACAGCCCCTAACGTCGAGATAATCCTATTGACAGCGCATGGCAATATCCCGGACGGGGTACAGGCCATTAAGAACGGCGCTTTCGATTATATCACCAAAGGTGATGATAACAATAAGATTATACCGCTTGTCAGCCGAGCCGTAGAGAAAGCGCGTATGAACGTCCGTTTGGAGAAGTTGGAAAAGAAAGTAAGGCAGACGTATTCGTTCGATTCAGTTTTGGGTGATTCGAAAGCATTGAAAGAGGCTGTTTCACTGGCACAGAAGGTATCGGGAACGGATGTGCCCGTATTACTGACGGGTGAAACAGGTACGGGAAAAGAGGTCTTTGCACAAGCCATACATTATAATAGTAAACGTGCCGGACAGAGTTTCGTTGCTGTCAATTGCTCTTCTTTCAGTAAGGAGTTGCTGGAAAGTGAAATGTTCGGTCATAAAGCCGGTTCGTTTACCGGTGCGTTGAAAGACAAGAAAGGGCTGTTTGAGGAAGCTAATAACGGTACTATCTTTTTGGATGAGATCGGTGAAATGGCTTTTGAGTTGCAGGCTAAACTTTTGCGTATCCTCGAAACGGGTGAATATATAAAGATTGGAGATACCAAGCCTACTCATGTGAATGTGCGTATTATTGCTGCGACCAACCGTAATTTGCCGGAAGAGATTGCCGCGGGACGCTTCCGCGAGGATTTGTTCTACAGGCTCTCCGTATTCCAAATACATCTGCCGCCCTTGCGTGAACGGGCGGGCGATGTGCGTATTCTGGCAAAAGCCTTTGTAAAGGACTTCTCCGGTCGGTTGGCGCGTCCCGTTACGGAAATAACATCCGCTTTTTTCGAAGCCCTTGAGCAACAACCCTGGAAAGGCAATATCCGGGAATTGCGTAATGTGATAGAGCGCAGTCTGATTGTTTGCGAGGGTGAAGGGTTGGATGTTGCCGACCTGCCGCTCGATATACAGAACGCACATTACGAACAATCCGATGAAACCAGTCCCGGCAGTTTTGAACTTTCGGCTATGGAGCGTAGGCATATAGCTCGTGTGCTGGAGTATACAAAAGGTAATAAGACGGAAGCTGCCCGCCTGCTCAAAATCGGATTGACCACGCTCTACCGGAAAATAGAGGAGTACGGGATATAATGTATTCTTTCCAATGGCCTGTTTCAGGGGATAGGCAACTCACCGGAAGTTTCGCCGGTTGAAACCAATAGTTTCGCTTGCTGAAACTCTTAGTATCCTTGTATGAAACTACTGGTTCCAACCGTTGGAACTACTAGTTCCAAGCATTGAAACTGACAGTTCCAACGGATGTTCTTCGAATTGTACCATGATTCTTTTCTATTTTGATAGGCACCCTTTCATTTTGGAAGGGTGCTTTCTTATTTTGTACTTCCCTGTTTCTTTTTTATTCCTTTAGCAATCAGTGCCTTATCTTTCAGGCTTCTCTTTTGGCACGCATTTGGCAATTATAAGGACGGTAAAACATGAATATTAATTTAACAAAGTAAAAACATGGGAATAACGATTTCATTTATTTTCTGCCTGTTGAGCGGATTTCTCGCTTTCTGGCTATTCTGGAAATGTGTGGATTGGTTTGAGAAGATTTAAAGAGGGGGAGAAAAGATTATGTACACAGTATTATTTGTATTAGGTGTTGCAGTGTTCGGGTACTTGATGTATGTTCTGGTGAAACCCGAAAAGTTCTAAAAGATTAAGGAAATGAATACGGAAATTTTAGGTGTAGTTTTACAGATTTTCCTGTTGGTGGTGATTTCTTATCCGCTGGGAAAATATATTGCGAAGGTTTATAAAGGAGAGAAGACATGGTCGGACTTTATGAAACCGGTAGAGAGATTGATATTTAAGGTAGCAGGCGTTAATCCCAATGAAGAAATGAACTGGAAGCAGTTCCTCAAGGCGCTGCTGATATTGAATGCTTTCTGGTTTGTTTGGGGAATGGTGCTGTTGGTCAGTCAAGGGTGGCTGCCGTTGAATCCTGACGGCAATGGTCCGCAAACTCCCGATCAGGCATTCAACACCTGCATCAGTTTTATGGTGAACTGTAACTTGCAGCATTATTCTGGTGAAAGCGGACTGACGTATTTCACCCAGTTGTTCGTCATCATGCTCTTTCAGTTTATTACCGCAGCGACAGGTATGGCGGCTATGGCGGGCATTATGAAGTCCATCAGCCGTAAAACAACGAATACAATCGGCAACTTCTGGAACTTTCTTGTATTGAGTTGTACGCGTATTCTTTTGCCGCTTTCCCTGATTGTCGGCTTTATCCTTATTACACAAGGCACTCCGATGGGCTTTGACGGTAAGATGGAAGTGACTACGCTTGAAGGACAAGAACAAACGGTTTCACAGGGGCCTGTGGCAGCTATCGTTCCTATCAAGCAGTTGGGTACGAACGGTGGCGGTTACTTTGGCGTAAATTCGTCTCATCCGTTGGAAAATCCTACCTACCTGTCCAATATAGTTGAGTGCTGGTCTATCCTGATTATACCTATGGCAATGGTTTTTGCGCTGGGCTTTTATACAAAACGCATGAAACTGGCTTATAGCATTTACGGCGTAATGCTCTGTGCCTATTTGGCGGGTGTCGGCATCAATGTTTATCAGGAGATGAACGGTAATCCGCGTATTGATGATATGGGCATTGCACAGGACAATGGGGCTATGGAAGGCAAGGAAATCCGTTTGGGAGCAGGCGCCACTGCATTATGGAGCATCACGACTACGGTTACTTCCAACGGTTCCGTCAATGGCATGCACGATTCTACGATGCCCCTGTCCGGGATGATGGAGATGCTGAACATGCAGATAAATACTTGGTTCGGCGGTGTCGGTGTAGGATGGATGAACTATTATACATTTATCATTATCGCAGTCTTTATCAGCGGACTGATGGTAGGACGTACACCGGAGTTTCTCGGAAAGAAAGTGGAAGCCCGGGAGATGAAAATAGCGACAATCGTTGCGCTGCTCCATCCGTTTGTGATATTGGTAGGTACGGCTTTGTCTTGTTACCTCTTTGCGCATCATCCAGAGTTTGTGGAGAGTGAGGGCGGTTGGCTGAATAATCCAGGTTTCCATGGGTTGAGCGAGCAATTCTATGAATTTACTTCGTGCGCTGCCAACAACGGTTCCGGTTTCGAAGGTTTGGGCGACAACACTTATTTTTGGAACTATGCCTGCGGTTGGGTACTTATTCTGAGTCGTTTTCTTCCTATTGTAGGGCAGGTTGCCATTGCAGGTCTGTTGGCGCAGAAGAGGTTTGTTCCCGAAAGTGCCGGTACGCTGAAAACCGATACGTTCACCTTTGCCGTAATGACTTTTGCCGTAATCTTTATCGTGGCAGCTCTGTCTTTCTTCCCGGCACATGCGTTGAGCACTATTGCCGAACACTTCAGTTTGTAACGAGATAAGAATAATTAGATATGTTTATGAAGGATAAAAAATCAGCTTCTTTGTTTCAAAAGGAGCAAGTAATGGAAAGTTTGAAACAGTCATTCGTGAAGTTGAATCCGCGGGTGATGATAAAGAATCCGATAATGTTCACTGTGGAGCTGGTGACACTGGTGATGCTGGTAGTCTGTATCCTCTCTTTAGGGACATCGGAATACGGGACGTTCGGTTATAACTTCCTGGTGTTTGTGATATTGTTTGTAACTTTGTTGTTTGCCAACTTTGCCGAGGCCATTGCCGAAGCCCGCGGCAAGGCACAAGCGGACAGCCTGCGTAAGACGCGTGAGGAAACTCCCGCCAAGGTTCTGGTGGAAGGCAAGTTACGTACTGTCAGCAGCGCACGTCTCAAGAAGGGAGATTTCTTTGTTTGCGAAGCCGGCGATACGATTCCTGCCGATGGTGAGATTGTGGAAGGACTGGCTTCTATTGACGAGAGTGCCATTACCGGTGAATCTGCTCCGGTAATTCGTGAGGCGGGTGGTGATAAAAGCTCCGTTACCGGCGGCACGAAAGTTCTGTCGGATAAGATAAAGGTGTTGGTTACGCAGCAACCGGGCGAGAGTTTCCTCGACAAGATGATTGCGCTGGTAGAGGGGGCTACCCGGAAGAAAACCCCGAACGAAATAGCGCTGACTATCTTATTGGCCGGTTTTACGTTAGTGTTCGTAATCGTATGTATTACGTTGATTCCGATGGCGGACTATACCAATATCGACCATCCGGGTACATATATCTCTATTGCGGCCATTCTCTCATTATTTGTCTGCCTGATACCGACCACCATTGGCGGCTTGCTTTCGGCAATCGGTATTGCCGGTATGGATCGTGCTCTGCGTGCCAATGTAATTACAAAATCGGGCAAAGCCGTTGAAACTGCCGGTGACATTGATACATTGTTGCTGGACAAGACCGGTACAATCACTATCGGTAATCGTAAGGCTACCAAGTTTCATCCGGCTCCGGGCATTGATGAAAAGGTGTTTGTGGAGGCCTGCCTGCTGTCCTCGCTCTCCGATGAAACCCCGGAAGGAAAGTCTATCATTGAGTTGGGGCGTGAGAACGGACATCGTATGCGCGACCTCAATACTGCGGGTGCTCACATGATTAAGTTTACGGCCGAAACCAAATGTTCCGGTGTCGACCTGCAAGACGGTACACAAATCCGTAAAGGTGCGTTCGATGCTATTCGTCGGATTGTGGAAAGCGCAGGGAATAAATTCCCGAAAGAAGTGGAAGAGGTGATTGCTGCCATTTCGGGCAATGGCGGTACTCCGCTGGTAGTATGTGTCAATAACGCGGTACTGGGAGTCATAGAATTACAGGATATCATCAAACCGGGCATTCAGGAACGCTTTGAACGTCTTCGTAAAATGGGGGTGAAGACGGTTATGGTAACCGGTGACAACCCGTTGACCGCCAAATATATTGCCGAAAAGGCCGGTGTGGATGATTTCATTGCCGAAGCAAAGCCGGAGGATAAAATGGAGTATATCAAGAAAGAACAGCAAGCCGGTAAACTGGTTGCCATGATGGGAGACGGAACCAATGATGCCCCCGCACTGGCGCAGGCAAATGTGGGTGTTGCCATGAATAGCGGCACGCAGGCTGCAAAGGAAGCCGGCAATATGGTAGACCTTGACAATGATCCGACCAAGTTGATTGAAATTGTGGAGATAGGCAAGCAGTTGTTGATGACGCGCGGCACGCTCACGACTTTCTCCATTGCGAATGATGTGGCCAAATACTTTGCTATTATTCCCGCACTGTTCATGGTTGCTATTCCTCAGTTGGCTCCGTTGAATATCATGGGGTTGCATAGCCCTGAAACGGCCATTCTTTCGGCTATCATCTTTAATGCTGTCATCATTCCCATACTGATACCGTTGGCATTGAGAGGCGTTCAATACAAACCGATTGGCGCAAGTGCGTTGCTACGCCGTAACTTGCTGATTTATGGTTTGGGTGGTGTCATAGCACCGTTCATAGGTATTAAGTTAATAGATATGTTTGTCAGTTTGTTTTTTTAATTTAAAATAGAAAGAAAATGAAAACTCTTTGGAAATCAGTTAAAATAACCATCGCTTTCTGCGTATTCTTTTCTGTGTTCTATATCCTTGTCTTGTGGATATTCGCACAATTTGCAGGGCCGAATAAAGGTAATGCCGAAGTATTGACCTTGAACGGCAAGGCAGTAGGCGCTGCCAACGTGGGGCAGATGTTTACGGAGGACATTTATTTTTGGGGACGGCCTTCTTGTGCCGGTGACGGTTATGATGCAAGCAGTTCGGCAGGTAGCAATAAAGGTCCTACAAACGAAGAATACCTTGCGGAAGTGGAAGCGCGTATAGATACATTCTTGTTACATCATCCTTATTTGCAACGTAAAGAAGTTCCTGCCGAAATGGTAACGGCCAGCGCTTCGGGGCTTGATCCCGATATTACGCCTGCCAGTGCTTATGTACAGGTAAAGCGTGTGGCTGAGGCAAGGGGAATGGATGAGGCTACTGTCCGGGGCATCGTTGACAAGACTGTTGAAAAACCGTTGCTGGGATTGTTCGGTACGGTGAAAGTGAATGTGTTGAAGCTGAATATTGCATTGGAAAAAATAAATGGAAAATAATGAAAGATATGAATTGTGTAAAAGTAACAGTAATAGGCATTATCGCCGCTTGGGCAGTAAGTTTTATGGGAGTGGCCAAGGTACAGGCACAGGAATTTAAGGTACAGGGTGATTTGGTCAGTTCTTATGTGTGGCGTGGCTTTTATCAAACCGGGGTTAGTTTCCAGCCGACTTTAGGCTTGGGGATAGGTGGCTTTTCGTTGACGGCATGGGGCTCTACCGATTTCGACGGAACAAGCTCCTCGGACGGTGAGGCTGCCAAAGAAATAGATTTGACGGCAGCTTATACGTTCGGCGATTCCGGTTTGACCTTGTCGGTCGCCAGTCTTTGGTGGGCAGGTCAGGGAAGCAATAAGTATTTTAACTTCAAAAGCCATGAGACGGCCCATCATTTTGAAGCAGGGCTTGCCTATACACTGCCGTTGGAGAAGTTCCCGCTGTCAATAGCCTGGTACACGATGTTTGCCGGTGCGGATAAGAATGAGAAGGGAAAGCAGAATTATTCTTCTTATGTAGAGTTGAACTATCCGTTCAGTATCAAATCCGTCGATTTGAATGCCACTTGCGGTTTTTTGCCTTACGAAGCCGGCGTGGGTGTTTACGGAGTACCGAACAGTGGCTTCGCCGTAACCAATCTGGCACTGAAAGCCACGAAGGATATAAAGGTGACGGATAAATTCGCGATACCGATATTTGCGCAGGCTATTTGGAATCCCTGTATGGAAGATGCGCATCTGGTGTTTGGTATAACTCTGAAGCCATGAGCAGCAGGGAAGAGAGTGTACAACATTTCCTCGACTTAATTAAGAAATCACGTCGCGGTAAGTTTAAGGTCTACATCGGCATGATTGCCGGTGTAGGCAAAACTTATCGTATGCTTCAGGAAGCCCATGACTTGCTGGATAATGGGGTAGACGTGAATATAGGCTATGTGGAAACACATGGACGTGCCGGTACGGAGGCGGTGTTGGCAGGACTGCCCGTAATTCCCCGGCGTAAGATATTCTATAAGGGTAAGGAACTTGAGGAAATGGACCTTGACACCATCATCCGTATCCATCCGGAAATCGTTATTGTGGACGAGTTGGCGCATACCAATGTAGAAGGCAGTAGGAATGAAAAGCGTTGGCAGGATGTAATGGATTTGTTGGATGAGGGCATCAATGTTATATCCGCTGTCAACATACAACATATCGAGAGTATTAATGAAGAGGTGCAAGGTATTTCCGGTATCGAGGTAAAGGAACGCATTCCCGACAGTGTGCTGGAAGAAGCGGATGAAGTGGTGAATATCGACCTGACGGCGGAAGAACTGATAACCCGTCTGAAAGCCGGTAAGATATACAGGCCGGATAAAGTAGCTCTTGCTTTGAATAACTTCTTCAAGACGGAAAATATCCTGCAACTGCGCGAACTGGCTCTGAAAGAGGTGGCGTTAAGGGTAGAGAAGAAAGTGGAGAATGAAGTGGTGGTTTCCAGTGTCGGTGTACGGCATGAGAAGTTTATGGCGTGCATCAGTAGCCACGAGAAAACTCCGCGTCGTATCATCCGTAAGGCGGCACGATTGGCAACCCGTTATAATACATCATTCGTAGCCCTTTATGTGCAGACACCCCGGGAGAGCGCCGACCGTATTACCCTTGCGAACCAACGGCACCTGCTAAATCATTTCAAACTGGTGACTGAGTTGGGAGGAGAAGTCATGCAGGTGCAGTCCAAAGATGTGCTGGGCAGTATTGTTACGGCTTGCAGGGAGAAACAGATAACGACCGTTTGTATGGGAAGCCCCTCGTTCGCTTTGCCGCAATCCTTGTTTATGGTACTGAAATATAGAAAATTTGTGAATGAACTGGCGCAAGCAAACATAGATTTGATTATACTTGCATAAAAATTAATTCTTGAGCATTATGAATATTCGTACTAAATTGATACTCAGTGTAGGTATCCTTGCAGGCATGATAATCCTGTTGGTAGCCCTTTCTGTTGTGAATCTTCAGATATTGACGGCTACGGAGCCGGACAGCCCTGCTGCCATACCCGGTTTGCAACGTGCTTTGTTGTGGGTTTCTGTTACGGGTGGCATTTGTATCCTTGCCAGTATTGTGTTGTTGGTATGGTTGCCCCGTTCTATCAACAAACCTATTAGGGAACTGATGCAGGGCATTCTCGAAATAGCCAACCATAACTATGAAAAGCGTCTTGATATGAGTGAACACGAAGAGTTTCGCGAAGTGGCCGATAGCTTTAACAGCATGGCGGAACGCCTTACGGAATACCGTACCAGTACGCTGAATGATATTCTATCTGCCAAGAAGTTTCTGGAAGCTATTGTAAACAGTATCCATGAACCCATTATCGGCTTAAACCGCGAGCACGAAATCCTTTTTATCAATAAGGAAGCACTGACTGTGCTGAATTTGAAGCGCGAGGATGTCATACGCCGTTCTGCCGAGGAGTTGTCACTGAAAAATGACCTGCTCCGGCGATTGGTGAGGGAATTAATCAATCCGGGTGAAAAGAAAGAACCATTGAAGATTTATGCAGATAATAAGGAAAGCTATTTCCAGGCATCCTATATTACCATAATGAATACGGATGCCGATACGGACGAATCCCATAACCTGGGGGATGTTATCCTATTAAAGAATATCACCGAATTTAAGGAATTGGATACGGCTAAAACCACCTTTATATCTACGATCTCGCATGAGTTGAAAACCCCTATTTCTGCAATCTTGATGAGTTTGCAGCTTTTGGAAGATAATCGTGTGGGTGCTTTGAATGAGGAGCAGGAACAACTTTCAAAAAGTATCAGGGAGAATGCCGATCGTCTGCTGGGGATTACAGGCGAACTTCTTAATATGACACAGGTGGAAGCCGGTAAGCTACAGATGATACCGAAGATAACGAAACCCATCGAACTGATAGAATATGCTATCAAAGCAAACCAAGTACAGGCTGATAAGTTCAACATTCAGATTGAAGTGGAATATCCGGAAGAGAAAATGCCGAAGTTGTTTGTGGATAGCGAGAAGGTAGCATGGGTGCTCACTAACCTGTTGAGTAACGCCATTCGTTATTCCAAGGAAAACGGTCGCGTTATTATCGGCGCAAGGCAGGAAGGTAATTTTGTGGAGCTTTATGTGCAGGATTTTGGTAAGGGCATTGACCCGCGTTATCATCAGAGTATCTTTGACCGCTATTTTCGCGTCCCCGGTACGAAAGTGCAGGGAAGCGGATTGGGACTTTCCATTTCCAAAGATTTTATAGAAGCTCATGGCGGCACGCTGACTGTTCAGAGTGAATTAGGTATAGGTAGCCGCTTTGCAATTCGGTTGAAAGCGTAATAGGTTTGTGATATTCTTGTCTCTTGAATATTTATGGCTTGAAGCCACTTTTCTTCAGGCCTGTTAGGGTACTTTGGCTTTACTTTCTGCGGTATTGTTGCGGCGACATTCCTGTCTGTTTCTTAAAGAAAGTACCGAAGTAGGATGCGTTTGGGAAATTAAAGAAATCCGAAATTTCCTGAACATTCTTTTGTGTGTTTTTGAGTAGTGAAATACTTTTGCGTATGATGGACTTAAAGACCAGCTCTTGTACCGTATACCCACAAATAGACTTAGACAGGGCTGAAAGATATTTGGGAGATAAGCATAGTTTGTCCGCGTAAAAGTCCACTCCCCGCTCTTTTGTATAGTATTGTTCTATCAACTGTATCAGACGGATAAAAATGTCATGTTTGTGGCTCACAGACGCTTTTTCCGCAATGAGTTTACGGGTATAGACAGAACAGAGCCTGTATGTTAATGCCAACAAGAGCAGCTTTTGTTCGTACCGATTGAATGTGTTTTCTTCTATGTTCAGCGTATTGTCCAGTAACGACAGGTATTTCAGAACTTCTTCTTCCTCTCCGGTATTCCAAACATAACATGGTTCGGTGGCAAGATGTGAATATAGGTTCATGGATACTACCGAGTTTCCTATAATATCCCGTATGGGATCAGTCTGATAAATAAAGATAAATACCTCTACATCAGCGGATGAATATAATACCTGAAACAGGGAGTCTTTCGGGAGAAAGAGTGTGTCGCCGGTTTTAGCAGAAAATGATTTCTGGTTAAGGATAAAAGTAAAGCTTCCTTGTCTGCAGATTACCAGTCCTACTCCGTCTATCATAAATGGTTCTTTTAAGACGGTTGGGAAAGAGGAGAGTACACCTTCCGAACTGCAGATTTGTTGCTTGTTCAATAGCGCATTGTCAAGGCGCGATAAACGTTCTTGCCGGGTATCCATGACATTAGGGATTACAGTTGCATAAAAAAACTGTGCTAAGTTAATAATTTCCGTTTAGGATAGGGTAGTACTACAACAAATATCATGCAAAACAGACACGCATATAATGTCCAACCTGCCATTTCCTTGACTGCTGATAAAGTGGCTTGCACTTGAATACGTCCTTTTGTAGATATGGCTGCCATGTTAACGGCTTCTTGCTTGCTTTTTCCTTGATATTGCATCCCTTGTACGGTTTGTGTGAATGAGGCGGATGCTTCGGGATGCATCATATCTACATTTTGGGCATAACGGGTAATGTAGTGTTGTTGCCGTTCTTGCAACACATTACTATATAGGGCAGTTCCTATGCTGGGAGCGAGTACCATACGCACAGTGAGCATCGTACAAATCCATGAGGACAGGTATTTGTAGGGCATACGCTGGGTAGCAAAAGTCGGTATCAATGAATACAAGAGCATCATTCCAGTGGAACGAATGATAATGGGATATTTCATCCGTTCGTATAAACCGGCACCTTGAACCTCGAAGTACATGAACATGGCGGATAGTCCTAAAAATAAGAATCCTGCGGCAAAGAGGTATTTAAAGTGCACTCCTTTTACACTGAGCCAGATAGTTGCAATGCCACCGATAAAATAGCCCAACATAGACCAGTTGCCCAATGTTGCGTTTTGATAGTTGTCCAGCTTCATTCCTATTCCCGTAAATACATTGACGAACATTGAACTGGAGTTCAGCACCATTAACAGAAAGTAGAACAGGAATCCGAAGCGGATAGTACGCAGCTTGAGGACATCGAATTGATAGTAGGGATTGCGCAGGGTTACTTCTATGTGGACAAATAGGATGCCTGCAACCACAGCGCCGACCGTAGCCCATTGGATTGTAGGATCGTCATACCAGTCGAGTACTTTGCCATAAGTAAGCACATAAGTGATGCACGTCAGTGTGATACAGAAGATGGAAGCGTTGCCAAATTGTTTGAAGTTGATAGGGAAACGACGGGTGGTATACTTATGATAAGGCATCGTGACGAATGTAATAAGGATGCAGAGTAACAGCAACCCCATCATGAAGTAATAAACATGCTGCCATTCGTATTCGTAGGTAAGCCATGCGGTAAGCGATGTACCCAACTGTCCCAATACCATAAAAAACAGATAAATGGCAGGTTGCGCAGCACTCCGTTCAATATCCAATTTATCCCATCCTTCGCCGGTGAGGGGCTCGTTGCCGGGAGTAATCTTTTCGGTTGCTTCCACATGGTCGGCGTATTTGATGAGAGTAAACAGATTGACCATCATCAGCACCATACGCAAAAATCCCATGAACAGACTACACAGTGCCAGCAGGAATATACTGTCTGTTTTGGCACAGATGTAACTGAAGATATACATCAGTGAAAATCCAGCGATGCACATCATTTTCTCCCTGCGGATACATACCAGCCGGTACAGGAAAGGGCAGAATGCCGCCATGCCTATGGATGTGGCGAAATTGGCAAACTGGATGTGTTCAGATATGATACCCAGACCGCTCATCATCTCAGTGCCGCTGGCAGAGTAAGTTCCGCCTACTGTGAGAATGGGTAGGAAGAACATGAACAGGATGATAATTCCTATCGGTTTAGGCACCCAGTTATAGAAAGGATAGTTTTTGGGATATGCGGGCATTTCCTTAACAATTAATGATTGAAAATCAGAGTTTGGCTTTCACTATTACCATCATACCGGCAGCTAGTTTTTCGTTATCTTCTTTGGAAAGATTGGTGAAGTCGATGCGTACGGGTATGCGTTGTTGTATCTTAACGAAGTTGCCGGCAGAATTGTCAGTAGGAACCAATGAATATTTTGAGCCCGTTGCTCCAGAAATGGCGGTGATGGTACCTGTGAACTCTTTGTTGCTGATGGCGTCTACGGTGACAGATACCTTTTGCCCTATATGCAGGTTCTCCACTTGAGTCTCTTTGTAATTGGCAACGATCCACTTTTGGGTGTCAGGGAGTATGTAGGTAATAGTTTGTCCGGCTGTAATGAACTGTCCTTCTTCCAATGCCCGGCGGCCTAATTTCCCGTCACAGGGAGCCACTACTACAGTGTAGGAAAGATTCAAACGTGCCATCTCTAAAGCGGCTGTCGCGCGTTGGATGGCAGCTTCTGTACTTTCACGACGGTGTGATACTTCATTTACTCCGGATAAAGCGGCTTTTTGTTGGCGTTTTGTCGCTTCCAACTTTTTGCGGGTGGCTTCATATTCCGTTTCTATCTGTTCGAGCTGTATGGGAGTCGCTGCATTTCTTTGCACCAGGTTCTGGTAGCGTTGGCGGTCTTTCTCCAGCTTGGCAAGACGGATCTCAATTTCGGAGATGGAAGCGTCGTATACGGAAGCGGTGGTCTGTGTGGTTTGTAGTGTGGCCCCGATTACGGTAGCGCCGGCTTGTGCGTCTTTTAGTGCGGCTTCGGCTTCCATTACGCGTATCTTATATTCGCGGTCGTCCAATACAAGGAGCGTATCGCCTTTATGTATCTCTTGATGCTCGGTAAAATAAATCTTCTTGATATAGCCTGACGCGCGCAGGTTGATGGGAGATATGTACTGCTCTATCTGTGCGTCATTGCTGGTTTCTGTGCGATTGTAGCTGAGGAAGAGACAAGCAACCTCTATTATTCCCCAAACGACAATTGCCACTCCCAACAAGCTGACTACGATTTGCCAGCAGCGTAGTTTACGAAGTTTCTTAGCCTTTTCCTGATGTGTGTTCGATGTGTTATTTTTTTCTATTGCTTCCATATGATGATTTGATTAACTTGTTATTTAATTAATGAATCAATTTGCCCTGTCAGTTTCAGTAGTAACAGAGTTGTTACCCGGTAACTGTAATGGGCACTGATGTAGTTGTTTTGTGCTTCGCTCATCTGCATTTCGTCTTGCAGAACTTCGGTCATAGAGGCAATCCCTTCGCGGTAACGCTCCATCGTAACTGTGTATACATCTTCTGCAAGCAGATAATTGTCTTTCTGCTTCTTGAAATTACGCTGGTTATTCATCAGATCGTTAGTAGCATTTAAATACTGGGTTTGCAGATTTTTGCGGGTATTTTCTTGTGCTAGTTTTATGTTTTCAATGTCTATTGCGGCTTTCCGGTTTTTGTAGCGTTTATCCAGTCCGTCGAAAATAGGAATACGCAGTGATACCCCCAGTCCGTAAGAACGGAACCAATGATTGGACGGTCCGGAGTGGAACCAATGATAGGCTTTGTCTGTATAAGCGGAGAACATCCAATTGGCAGTTAGGTTTAATGAAGGAATGTAGCCGTAACCAATCATCTTTTTTTGCTTTTCAGCCATTAACTTTTGCGATTGCAGCAATTGGAGCTCATACAGATTCTCGGATAGTCCGGTCAGTGTAACAGGAGTTATGTTTTCGGAGTTCACCGGAACTAAAGCTATCTGTGCGTCGGCAGGATAGTCCATAATATATTTCAGTAGGTTCAGTTGTTGTTCCTGCATTGCCTGAGCATTGTCATATTGTACTTTCAGATTTTCCAGATTGATATTAACACGTTTCACATCTACTTCCATAGCCATTCCATTATCGTGAAAAGCCATGGTGATGTTTTTCAGTTCTTCCAGCCGGGTTATGTTGGCTTTTATCAATGTGATTTGCTCAGTAGTGGTTTGTCCCAGATAATATATCTTACATATTTCCAGAATAAGATCTTCTCTCGCTTTTTCATAAGAAAGACGGTTCATCTCATCCATTACTTTGGCAATGGATACGGTGGTATAAAGCGTTTGGTTGTAAAGAGGCATTTGAAATTGCAAACCTGCGTTGGCGTTGTGTTGCAGGGTATAAGTTATGTTATACGGATTTCCATAGGCCGAACCGTCGGTGACAGATACGGGTGGATCTATATTGTCATTATAGTTGGCAAACCCATTGATTTGAGGTAACAGCTTTGCCCGATTCTCAGAAATTCCATATTTGCTTTTTTGCATATCCTTACGCTTGCTTTCCAATGACAGATTATTCTCGATGCCTATCTCGAGACAATCTTTCAGTGTCAGAGTCTTTTGGGCATATACTTGGGCAGCCGACAAACAGAGAAAGGAAAAAATGAATAGTAGCTTTTTCATAATAATCACCAATAATTTGTGCAAAGTTAGTGGCTTATTACGAAAGGATGCTATCCATATATAGACTGCTTGTGTTCATATTTTCCTTTTTCTTAGCTGTTTTAAGGATGTAAATGAGTAAAAAGCAACTGTTTTGAATTGCTGCTCCTGCTTAATAAATGATAATTATCGTCTTTCTTATGAAAAAAAATAAGTAGAAATGTATTTATCAAGTTTATTATACTACCTTTGTCCCAGAGTTTGAGTTACGAATCATTATCGTATAGTTCTTCTTTTAATATATTATTAGTAAGCAGTCCTCTTCTTTAATTATCCTCCTCACTCCAATTTATTATTTATTTTATAACATTTTTAGAATGAACATTTACATTTCAGGTTTAAGTTATGGCATTAATAATGCTGACTTGACAAATTTATTTGCAGAGTTTGGAGAAGTTTCTTCAGCTAAAGTTATTTTCGATAGAGAAACCGGTAGATCCAGGGGATTTGCTTTTGTTGAAATGAACAATGATACAGAAGGGCAAAAAGCTATTGACGAGTTAAACGGTGTAGAGTATGACAATAAAGTTATTTCTGTAAGCGTTGCACGTCCTCGTGAAGAAAGACCGTCAAACGGCAGACCTCGTAGCGGTTATAATAACTCTAGAAGATACTAATAAGATAGAGGCAGGAAACTTGATTTTCTGCCTCTCAAAATAATTTCTGTCTTTTTCATTTTAACGGAAGCGTTCCGTTCCACCACCTGCACCTTTCATTCTACAAAGATTTATAAGACTTTTGTATGAGCCACTTGAGTGAAGCGTGCTCAGATTATACTCATGCTAATGTTTTTAGCATACTCAAAAACAACATTTATGACATTTAAAGATTTAAATATAACCGAATCGATTTTAAAAGCAATTGAAGAAAAAGGATATGTCAATCCTACTCCTATACAAGCAAAAGCGATTCCTGCACTATTAGTAGGAAAAGATATATTAGGCTGTGCGCAGACTGGAACAGGAAAAACTGCGGCATTTGCCATTCCCATCATTCAACAGCTACAAGCTGATAAAAGCTTAAATAACAGTATTAAGGCTTTAATATTAACACCTACTCGTGAGCTGGCATTACAGATTAGCGAGTGTATAGATGACTATGCTAAATATACTCAGGTCCGCCATGGAGTTATCTTTGGAGGAGTAAATCAACGTACACAAGTAAACATGTTGCATAAAGGAGTGGACATCTTGGTTGCTACTCCGGGTAGGCTGCTGGATTTAATGAATCAAGGATATGTTCGTTTGAATAATATACAGCATTTCGTATTGGATGAGGCAGATCGTATGCTTGATATGGGTTTTATCCATGATATCAAACGTTTGTTGCCAAAACTTCCTAAAGAGAAACAAACTTTATTGTTTTCAGCTACTATGCCTGATACAATTATTTCTCTTACAAACTCTTTGCTGAAGCAGCCGGTGAAGATTAGTATAACTCCTAAATCATCTACGGTAGATGCAATCGAACAGACTGTTTACTTTGTAGAAAAGAAAGAGAAAAGTAAATTACTAATTTCTATTTTGCATAAAACCCAAGGACAGTCGGTACTTGTCTTTTCACGTACTAAGCACAATGCAGACAGAATAGTTCGAGTGTTGGGCAAAGCCGGCATTGGCAGCCAAGCCATTCATGGAAACAAAAGCCAAAATGCACGACAGTCAGCATTGGAAAACTTTAAATCAGGTAAGATACGTGTCATGATAGCTACTGATATTGCCGCTAGAGGTATTGACATCAATGAATTGCCATTGGTTATTAACTACGACCTTCCTGATGTTCCCGAAACTTATGTACATCGTATTGGACGTACAGGTAGAGCCGGAAATTCAGGAACGGCACTGAGCTTTTGCTCACAGGAAGAACGTAAGTTGGTCAACGATATTCAGAAGTTGACAGGAAAGAAACTCAGTAGGGCAGAACTTGCAATTTGAGGTTGCTTCTAAGTTTATTATTTATTCAGTAATTATATATCTATTAATATAATATAAGTTCTATGGCAAAATCCATGACAGTGGGAAAACGCGAAAATGAAAAGAAAAGACTTGCTAAGCGAGAAGAAAAATTAAAGCGGAAAGAGAACCGGAAAACCAATAAAAGCAGCATTGACGATATGATTGCTTATGTGGATGAATACGGAATGATTTCCTCGACTCCCCCTGAGGAGAATGTTAAGAAGAAAGAGATTAATTTAGAAGAAATAATGATTGCCACTCCTAAAAAGGAGGATGAAGAACCGGTTATTCTGAGAGGAAGAGTTGAGTTTTTTAATGAGTCCAGAGGATTTGGGTTTATCAAAGATCTTTCCGGAGTTGAAAAATATTTCTTCCATGTGAATAACGTTGTTACGGAGATCAAAGAAGGGAATGTTGTTACGTTTGATCTTGAGCGTGGAATAAAAGGGATGAATGCGGTTAACATTTGTTTGGAAAAGAAATAATATACATCTTATATTGAAATCGTCTCGCAAGATAAATTTACTTATCTTGCGAGACGATTTATTTTGTATCATAAAATAGAAATGTTATTCTTTTGATACACAATTAAAATCGAAACTGTAAATGGAAATCTATTATTAGGAAAAGCGCTTCAAGAGAGGAGTAATTGTATCTGTAATAACAGAATTAGCTGAGCTGAAAGAGATAAATTCCGAAAATATACATAATTATTTATTTAGAATTTTATTCTATAAAAAAGAAGATTTTTATTTATTTTTGCAAAAAAGAAGCCAGCTATGAAATACCTTTTTTTACTCTTAATATGTGTTTGTTGCTGTCTATTCGGCTATGCTCGCCCTGTCATCGTGTATGATGATGATAACTTATCGTGTAATCGTATTATTTCTTTGGAGCAGGATGCATATGGTTTTATATGGATTGCAACAGAAGACGGATTAAACAAGTTTGACGGCTATACATTTACCAACTATTTTCATGATGAAAGTGATTCTACCTCTATAGCGTGTAACTATATCAATAAGGTTTATTCGGACTCTCATCAAAGACTGTGGGTGGCAAGTAATAAAGGTATCCAGTATTATTTACCCCAACAAAATGCTTTTAGAACTATTAAATTACCTGTTAATTCCAATCCTAATGTTACAGCTATAACAGAATTGCATAATGGTGATATTTGGATTGCCGCTTCCGGTTCTGGTTTGTATTCTATTAATTCCCATACAGACCAAGCTGAACAGTTGACTTGGATAGGAGAACATTGTGATTATTTGTATGTAAATTGTATTTATGAAGATACAAAACATTATGTTTGGATTAGTTATCTTGGCAATCAGCTGGCTCGTATTTCTCTTGAGAGAAAAGAAATTGTTACTTATACACTACCACAGACTCCTTTCCCGAAAGTATATGGTATGAAAGAAGATGCTCAGGGTAATTTGTATCTTATTACTTACAATGATGTTTTGATGAAAACTCCTGAAAAAGAGAGCTTTCAGTCTGTACGTACTGCTGACAATCGAAACGTTGTTGCACGCGGCATCACCCAGACCAGTGATGGTAAACTGTGGGTAAATACAGTAAACAACGGGTTAATGTTTATTGATACAAAACAGAAACAATTATATCCTGAACGCGTATCCGGAAATACATTTGATGAGCTAACGTACGGAGAAATAGTGTGTTTTTTGGAGGATACAGATGGTAATAAATGGTTGGCTTACCGTCGAAAAGGTTTAGTAATGGTACCTAATGAAGGAAAACTTTTTGAGTCTCTAAGTCTTACCGTATCACCAACTCAAGGATCTCCGACTATGATTTATCAAAGTTGTGACAATCATTTATGGGTAGGAAACTGGGACGGTTCGCTTCAACAACTGGACAGAGGAGGAAAACGATTGAAGCAGTACAATCTTTCGCATTATCCTCGGACTGTTTATGAAAAAGAAGGAACTCTTTGGATAGGAAGTAACGATGGCGGAATTTATCAGCTGAATTTGCATACGGATAAACTTTATCAGACCTCTTTATTCGTTAATAAAAGTGTCAACAGGATTATTGAAGGGCGTGATCATATGCTTTATCTATCTTGTCCGGGTAATGGATTGGGCGTTTATAACCCAACTAATGGAGAGAGTACACTAATTTCTTACCAGACTCCTATGGAAAATCAAGTAACATTAGGAAATGATTGGATTAATGATTTGCTGTGCGATAAAGATAGTCTTATTTGGATTGCTCATTTCCTGGGAGTAAGATGCTATGATACTTCTAAAAATATATTTTTAGATCTTCCTATTAACCATGATTTGAAAAACTATGTATGCTATGAACTTTTGGAAGATAAAGACGGACGGCTATGGATTGGTACTAATAATGGTATTTATATTTATGATAAGCAAAAGCAAACTCTTCAGCACATAGGGAAAAAGGAGGGTATGCCTAGTAATGTTGTTTGTGGATTAGAAAAAGATACGCAAGGAAATATTTGGTGCAGTACTTACAAAGGTATATGTCGTATTGAGCAGGAGAGTCACCGGGTAACAACTTATTATTCCGGAAATGGATTGAGAGATAAAGAATATATAATTGGCATGTCTTTACAAGATAATAATGGATACATTTATTTTGGTGGTCCTAGTGATATTATCCGTTTTATACCTGACAGTATTCAATTTGGTAAGCCGTTACATATTCCGGTTCTAACCAATTTATATGTAGATAATGTTTTGGTAAATGCTTCAAAGTCAGCTTTGTGTAAAAAGAAGCTGGCAGATACTTTGTCTGTCTATACAAATGAATTATATTTTGATCCTAAAAGTAATACTTATTCTTTTGAGTTTTCTACATTCAATTTTCATAATCGAAAGAATACTTATTTTAAGTATCGTTTAAGGGAATTGGATGGCAACTGGAGTCATACATTACTTGGAGAGAACCGGATTACCTATAATTATTTACCACCGGGACAGTACACTCTTGAGGTACAAGCCTGCGAAAATAATATCTCGTCTCCTATACGTAATATATCCATTTATATCGCCTCACCTTGGTATCTTACTTCGTGGGCACTGGTTATTTATTTTGTTGGAGCAGTTATGTTGATTCTAGGTTCTATAAACCTATATATTCGTCAGCAAAACCATAAAAGAAGAGATGAAATAAATGAAGAGAAAATACGCTTTTTCATTAATATAGCTCATGAGATACGTTCTCCATTGACATTGATTATAAATCCGTTGAATGAGCTACTCAAAAAAAGTACGGATTCTGGTATGTTAAAAATATTGAGAATGATGGAACATAATACTAATCGTATTATGAGTCTTATAAATCAGCTTCTTGATATTCGGCGTATTGATCAGGGACAAATGAAGATAAAATGTAGGGAGACTGATTTGATTAGTTTCATTGATGATATTTATGAGATATTCAGCTATCAAGCAATTAAGCGGAATATAAATTTTACTTTCAACCATACTTCCGAGAAACTCTTCGTTTGGATTGATGTGAAAAACTTTGATAAGATAATAATCAATTTGTTATCAAATGCATTTAAATACACTCCTGATGGTGGGGAAATAGAAATAGTACTTACTGCAAAAGAAGAGCTGAAAACAAATTCTCCATTGAGGAAATATGCTGAAATTTGTGTGCGGGATACCGGTAAAGGTCTTGATAAAAAAGAGATGGAAAAAGTTTTCGAACGTTTTTATCAATCGCCTTCCGATCCAAATCGTAGCTTGGGTTTCGGCATAGGATTGAATTTGGCTAAAATGTTAGTTGAGCTTCATCATGGTACTATCAAGGCGGATAATCGCTCAGATAGACAGGGAAGTTGTTTCACAATACAAATTCCGCTTGGAAATGACTTCTTATCTGCAGAAGAACGAGAAGTAGAAGTTGTGGAAACATCTCCTATTCACAATATTCCTATGGAAGAATGGGTTGTAGATGCAGAAAGTGCTGCATCTAACAAGAAAAGCAAGTATCGAATTTTACTTGTTGATGATGATAGGGCTCTGTGTGAGTATTTGCAGGACAAATTAGGAGATATCTATAGGATTACTACTTGTCACAATGGACAGGAAGCATTACAAGTAGCGATGAGTCAAACATTCGATTTGGTTATTTCAGATATTGTTATGCCGATAATGGATGGATTCGAACTGTTACATCGGATTAAACGAACACCACAAATAGGATATTTGCCCGTTATTTTATTGACATCGCAAACAGAGTTGGAAAATAGGATTAAGGGGTATAAAGAAAAAGCTGATGCCTTCCTATCTAAACCTTTTAATATTGATGAGCTAATGATGCTCTGTGCTAATTTGATTGAGAATCGCATCCTTATAAAAAGTCGGTATAATATTTTGGAGAAAGATATAAAATCAATTAATATAAAAGCTAATGATGAACTTTTTCTTGAGCGTCTTATAAAGGTCATCAATGAAAACCTGTCAAATGTTGATTTTACTGTTGAAAATTTAGCAGATGAAGTAGGTATAAGTAGAGTGCAACTTCATCGTAAATTAAAAGATTTGATAGGTGTATCTACAAGTGAATTCATTCGTAATTTACGATTGCAACAGGCAACTATCTTACTCAAGGATAACAAAGTTAATATTTCTCAGATAGCCTATGCTGTTGGATTTTCAAATCCGATTTTGTTTTCTTCTACTTTCAAGAAAACGTATGGATGTACCCCTAGGGAGTATAGGGAGAGGAATATGTAACAAAATAATATATAGAATGTAACGCCTATGTTACAAATGACCGAATAGTATGTAACAATAAACTAGAGCATTTCATAACCATATTACTATGTTTGCAGCGTGTAAATTTTAAATTTAATATGTTATGAAAAATGCTTTTAATTTTAGGCCATGGATGGTTTTGGCTGTCTTGTTGACGTATTCATTGGGGACGTGGGCTCAATCTATTACGTTAAAAGGAATCGTGAAAGATGACTTTGGTGAAAGTATTATTGGTGCTAGCGTTTTGCAAAAAGGTACCACGAATGGTACGGTAACTGATTTGGATGGTAATTTTACTTTGACTGTTCCTAATAAAAATGCGGTGCTGGTTATTTCATTCATAGGCTATCTTACGCAAGAAATAACTGTAGGAAATCAAACTCATTTCAATGTTCTCTTAAAAGAAGACGCACAAAATTTGGATGAGGTGATTGTTATTGGTTATGGTACGGCAAAGAAAAGTGACTTGACGGGAGCCGTAACTCGTGCAGATATGGGTGCGTTGGAAAAATCACCTAATGTAAATGTTTTACAAGGCTTAAAAGGGGTTGTTCCAGGTCTGAATATTGGTATTGCAACCAAAGCGGGAGACTCACCTACTGTTTCTATTCGTGGTCGTAACTCTATTTCTGGTTCTACTGAGCCATTAGTTGTATTGGATGGAGTTATTTATCGTGGTAATATTTCTGATATTAACCCAAGTGATATTGCATCTATTGATGTGTTAAAGGACGCCAGTAGTACAGCTATTTATGGTTCACAAGCAGCAAACGGTGTGTTAATGATTACTACTAAAACGGTTAAAAGTGTTTCTAAGCCGATTTTGGAATATAGTGGTTCATTTACTTTGCAAGGTTTGATTAACAATGATATGAAACGTCTTGACAGAGATGGTTTCGCTACTCAGGTTGCTGATATTAAGTTGGCTGAGAGTCGTATGGGAACTGATATGTTACAACGTAATCCGGATTTCAACCCCGCTACTTATTTTAAAGATGGAGAAGTGATAACTGGTTATAATAATGGTGTGAATACCGATTGGTGGGATTTATTGACGGAAGATGTTCCTTATATTCAAAATCACAACATTAGTGTTCGTGGAAAAACAGAAAGGAATAGTTATTTTGTTTCTTTTGGTTTTACTGACCAACAAAACTTAGTTGTTAATGATACCTACAAACGTTATAATGTTCGCATGAACTTGGATAGTAAAATTACAGACTGGTTAAAAGTTGGAACAGCTTCCTATTTTAATATAAGTAACTTCTCCGGTGCGAATACTTCATTTAGTAGTTTGTTTAGCATTCCGGCTTCTGCCACTCCATATGAAGAAGATGGTAAAACATTGAAAGTACAACCTTTGGTAAGTACTGTAAATCCTTTGCTGACAATGAGTAATCCTGATAAGGATATACGCTATAACTTGTCAGGTAATGTATATGCCGATGTTAGTATTCCTTGGGTAAAAGGTTTGAGTTATCGTATCAGCTATGCGAATAACTGGACGATCTATAATTATTATAATTTTAATCCGTATGGCAATACTTTGTTAGGTCAGGCAGAGAAGAAACATACCAACCAAAATGAATGGACGTTGGACAATATCATTACTTACCAAAATACATTTGGAAAACATTCTGTTAATGCCACATTTGTATATGGTGTTGAAAAACGCACTTATGAGAGCACTGATGCTATTGCCAAAACTTTTACTGATAAGACTCTAGGATATAATAATATGGGAATGGGGCAAGCTGACTTGAATGCCATTACTTCAAATGCTTGGGAAGAAAGCAGCTTGTATAACATGTTGCGTTTAGTCTATACTTACAATGATCGCTACATTGTTACTGGAACCATTCGTCGTGACGGTTTTTCGGGATTCAGTAGTGGTAATAAGTTTGGTTATTTCCCATCAGTAGCTGCGGCATGGAGACTCTCTGAGGAATCTTTTATTAAAGATAATATCAAATGGATTGATAACTTGAAACTACGTTTGTCTTATGGTACCAGTGGGAATAGAACTAGTGGACGCTATGCAACTATGGCGCAAATGCAAAATAATTCATCCTATGGTAAGGGATATGTGTATGGTGATGGTGCAAAAGGTGGCTTGTTGCAACTAATGAAAACTTTGCCGAATCCCGATTTAAAATGGGAGACGACCAAATCGGTCAATTTAGGTCTTGACTTCAGTGTATTGGGGGGGCGTTTGTTTGGTAATTACGAGTTTTATGTATCTAAAACCAGTGATTTGTTGTACGATGTTGAAATTCCTCATATGAATGGTATGGTTACTAACAGTATTCCTACTAACATCGGTAAGTTGCGCAATATAGGACATGAATTTAGTATTACTGGTATCCCCATTGTTAACAAAGATTTTCAATGGACCATTACTGCTAACTTCTCATTGAATAAAAATAAAGTAGAAAGTATCTTGGGTATTGATGCGAATAAAGATGGTAGGGAAGATGATTTGGTTGCAAGTAATATCTTTATTGGTGAACCCTTAGATCCGATTTATGATTATAACATCATTGGCATGTGGCAGGTAGAGGATTATAATAAAGGCATAATTCCTGATGGTTTCTTGTATGGTACTTACAAGATTGAAGATGTTAACCATGACAACGCATACACAGCTGAGGATGACCGGAAGATTCTTGGTTACAAAGATCCTTTATATCGTTTCAGTATTCAAAACAATTTTACTTATAAAGATTTTGAGTTGAATATCTTTATCAATTCTGTACAAGGTGGTAAAAATCACTACCTGGGCCAACCTGCTGGGAAATTAGTCATTCCTGATCACCTGTTGAGTAACAGTTTCATGAAATTTGATTATTGGACTCCCGAAAATCCAGATGCTCGATATCGCCAATTGGGATTCTATACTAATTCATTAGGTTCAGGATTTTCACCTTATATTTCCCGTAGTTTTGTTCGTTTGCAGGAGTTATCTTTAGCATATAACCTGCCTAAAAAATTCTTGAGCAAGATTCATGTAAATCGTGCGAAAGTGTTTATCAGCGCATCCAACCTCTTTACTATAACAGGTTGGGACGGATGGGATCCTGAAGCAGGACAAGGCATTAGCTATGACTTGGATGGAGGTTATCCAACGATGAAGAGCTATACACTGGGATTGAACTTTGAATTCTAAAAAATTAAATACGTATCACAATGAAAAACTTGAAATATATATTTGCAGCTGTTGCATTATCATGTTTAGGCACAGCTTGTAATGAAAGTAGCTGGTTGAAAGAAACTCCCTACGATTTCTATACGCCTGAAAATTCCTATACTACAACTGACCAGTTCCAAAATGCGTTAAATTACTTGTATGATGAGGTACGAGGGATGCGTTGGAAAATGGGTGACCAAAATATGGCTTTAATTTGCAGTGATATTGCTTCCGGTGGAACAGATACTTCCCCTGTTGCTAAATTTAATGACTTTAAAACGTTTCTTACTCCCTATACTTATGTAGCCAGTTCATATTGGGATAGAGCTTATTCAGCCATAGCTAATGCAAATGTTATTATCAGCCGTATTGATATGGAAAATGAGGTAGGTGAGGATAACAAAAAAGTAATTAAAGGACAAGCACTCTTTTTCCGCGCTTATTTTTATAATTTCTTAGCAAATTTATATGGCGGTGTTCCATTGATATTAGAAGAAGCTACCGAACCTCGAAAGGATTATGTACGGGCAACGCGTGAAGCTACTTATGACCAGGCACGTCAGGATTTGGAAGATGCCATCAAAATGCTGAATGATATTACAAAGGCTAAAGATGGTGAAGTAAATATTCAGGCTGCTCAACATTTGTTGGCGGAAGTTTATATTTCTCTTGGAGATTATTCCAAAGCCATTGCTGCAGCTACTGCTGTTATTACTCACCCCAGTATGGGATTGATGAAAACACGTTTCGGTTCAAGAAAAGACGAAACCGGTGATCCTTATTGGGACTTATTCCAATTGAATAACCAAAACCGTTCAAGTGGTAATACTGAAACAATTTGGGCTTTACAGTATGAATATAAGAACTCCGGTTCTTCCTATAGTAATGAAATGCCGCGTTGGTTACTTCCTTATTATGAAGGCTTGAATGTGCGAGATAAAGAAGATAAAAAGAATGTAAAAGCCTTTACACTCAACACGATGGAAAAAGGTGGTAGAGGTATCGGTACTATTCGTCCTACTAATCACTTCCTCAACGAAATTTGGGAATCAGGAGATATCCGTAACTCTGAATTGATGATTATACGCGATTTCCAAGTTGACAATCCGGAAGCGAAAGATTTCAAAAAATGGATCATGGCTGATGGGTTATATGATAAGTTTAATAAGGAACAGCAAACTCGTCAGTTCTATCCGTTTATTATGAAATTCAGTCAGGTCGGTACTTTAGAGGACGATAATTATCAGAAAAATGCTGACGGTACATATAAACTTACAGCTTTGGGTGAGCATGGCGTGGTTTACGCATGGGGAAGTCTAAGTGCTAATACTTCTATGAAAGACGAATACATGTATCGTTTGGCCGGTACTTATCTTCTTAGAGCAGAAGCCTATTTGGCCAATAATGAACCGGATAAGGCTATGGCAGATCTGAATGAACTTAGAGATCGTGCTCGAACTCGCCAGCTTACTAGTTCAAGTGAAGTAACACTCGATTTCATTCTGGACGAGCAAATGCGTGAGTTATATTTCGAAGATTTTCGTGTGCCTACCTTATGCCGTTTAGGTAAAATGGTGGAGCGCTCTAGAAAATATAATCCGTTTGGTGCAAATGTTGGTGATCACCAGAATTTATTCCCTATTCCGTATAGCGAAATAGAAAAGAATATATTTAATAAAATAGAACAAAATCCGGATTATGAGAAATTCTAGGAGTTTATGAACTCTTCAGAATCTATCTCAGTGCTTCATAAAAAGTAGGCTGATATTTATCTATTTTATAAATACCAACTTAAAAAACACATTATAGCAAATATTGTTATGAGGAGATTATTATTATTATGTTATTTGGTTACGGCGGGAGTTGTCGGGATATTCGCTCAAGGAGAAAACCGATTAAAGGATAACTTTGACTTCGATTGGAAATTTTCATTAAATGATGATCGCCAGTATGCTGATCCTGTGTATAATGACCAATCGTGGGAAGATATCCAACTACCGCATGACTGGAGTATTAAATTGAATTTTGACCATTCGATTAGTGGATCGGCTGCTCATTTGCCTGGTGGCATCGGTTGGTATCGCAAAGCGTTTATTGTACCGGCTTCCTATAAAAATAAGTCCGTATCTGTTTTATTTGATGGCATTTTTCATCAGAGTGATGTTTATATTAACGGTAAACATTTAGGTTTTCGGCCGTATGGATTTTGTAGTATTGAATATGATCTGACTCCATATCTGAAGTATGGGGAAAAGAATATAATTTCTGTACGTGTTGACCGTTCGGGAAAAGATAACATCGCTCGCTGGTATACGGGATCTGGAATTTATCGTCATGCTTGGCTGATTGTAACCAACCCTATGCATGTAATTAACAATGGTACTTATGTTACTACGCCAGAGATAGATGCCCAAAGAGCATGCGTGGCTGTTGTGACAAGCCTTACCAACACTTCTCACCAAGAAGAAACCGCTACACTTATGCAGTATATTCTGGATAAAGAAGGAAAAGTTGTAGCCAAAAGTGATAACCGAAAAGTTACGGTTCAGCCCAAAGATACGGTTGATGTAACTCAACAACTGAATTTGGAAAATCCTGTGCTATGGTCGATTGATACTCCGTCGATGTATACCATGAAAACCATAGTGAAGATTGGGCGAAAAACCGTTGATGACTATCGTACTCCATTTGGTGTGCGCACTATAGAGTTTACAGCTGATCGTGGATTTTTCTTAAATGGTCAGCAAGTCAAACTTAAAGGCTTGTGTTTGCATCAGGATGCCGGTGCATTAGGGACAGCTGTACCCGACCGGAGTAGTGAACGCCGTTTGGAGATTTTGAAGGAATACGGGTGTAATGCCATCCGCTGTGCGCATAATCAACCCTCTCCTGAATTTCTGGATATGTGTGACCGTATGGGATTTATCGTAATCGATGAGGCATTTGATAAATGGAAATCCGGTTATTATGCCAAATATTTTGACAAATGGTGGCAAACAGATATGGAGGATATGTTGTTGCGTGACCGTAATCATCCGTCGGTTGTTTTGTGGAGTATCGGAAACGAGCTGCAGGAAGCGTGGGAAAGCTCTGATGAAGGAGTGGAACGTGCAAAAATGCTGCAGGATTTTGTTCACCAAAAAGAACCGAGTCGTATGGCAATTCTCTCTGCACAAAACAACCATCAGGAAAAGTTTTCCGGTGTAACGGACGTTATCGGATATAACTATTTGGAGGCACGTATGTTAAGTGATCACAAGAAATTCCCCGAACGCCGTTTTATGATAACCGAAGAGCTTCCTTATTATAGTGGTGAAGAAGGAAACATTCGTAGTTATACTCCGTATAATCCATGGAACATCATTGCTGAGAATGAATTTGTAGCTGGTGGATTTATTTGGTCGGGGGTAGATTACTTAGGTGAGGCAGCTAGTCGGGAAAGCCATGGATGGCCCAACGGGCTGTTTGATATCTGTATGTTTGAGAAACCTCGCGCTGCCTATCATCGTGCGATGTGGAACAATAAACCATTGGTAAGCATAGCTTTTCTTGATCCCTCTCTTGATATCGACCATGGAAGGGATTTGTGGCAGTGGCCTAAGATGGCTTCACACTGGAACTTGCCGAGAACGTATTTCGGACAAGTTATTCAGGTGTGCACTATCACAAATTGCGAAGAAGTAGAGATGTTTATGAATGGTAAATCGATGGGCAAACAAAAAACAGCTGACTTTACGAATAATACTATTATATGGAATATTCCTTATCGTCCGGGAACTTTGGAAGCAAAGGGATATAATGATGGGAAAGAAGTAGCAGCTTATCAGCTTGCCACATCAAAAGATACGGATTCTTTAATTTTGACGCCCGACCGGACAATGATTAAAGCAGACGGACAAGATTTGTCGCACATTGCTATTCAGTTGTACGATGAGGATGGGAAACCTGTACAGACGGATGATAAAGAGTTGACTGTAACGGTGGAAGGTGATGGCCGTTTCTTGGGCATTGATAACGGAGATTTAAGACGTAAAAATTCATTTAGCGGGAACAGGTTGAAAACCTATTTCGGCAAGGCGCTGGTTGTTGTACAATCCTTGCGTAAAGCGGGCACGATGACAGTTAGTGTGGAGATGGAAGGAAAAGCAACTCCTTATGTAGTTACCATCCAGTCCGTCCGGTAGATGGTAAGTAGTTTGATATTAGTTGAATAACAGAAAAGAGTGTACTGTAATGGTGCACTCTTTTTATGTATAAAATAGTTTCGTTTTAGCGTTTGTTATATTGAAAACAGAAAATGTAACATAGAAAATAATGTTGTAGTTTCAGTATAATAAGATGTATCATATCTGATATATTCTAACTGAAAGATTCCGTAATTTTGAACAATAAAGCTACAGTTAACTTGGAGAGTTGTTTTAATCTAATATGAATATGAGAAGAATTTATTTTTTTGTTTGCATTATTGTATTGTGTTGTATAAACTCGGCTCAAGCGCATCTCCCTTGTCCGGTGAATGGCAGGGGGGTATTGCAATGTGATGCCGAAGTGAAATCATCTTATAAGAAAGGTGTGTCTCTTCATTTTGATGTTAATTCCCGGGAAGAATCTTATGCAGCCCGAATGTTGACGAAGTCTTTGCAAGAACGGGGATATGTAATAAATGCGAATAGTGGAGATTATTCAATCAAATTCTTAATTGACAAGAGGAAATATGATGCCGAAGCATTTGCTATTATTCCTGAAGGAAATGTAATCAAAATTATTGGAGGAGATTATAGAGGACTTATTTATGGGGCATTGTCATTGTCGGAAGATTTGAGGAATGAAATTTTGTTGGATAATGCGGTTGCTCGGAGTGAAAAGCCGAAATTGATGTTACGAGCTGTAAAGTACGATCTTCCATGGGATACCTATCGGCATAGTGAAGCGTTGAATCTTCATGATGAGACCTGTCGTGACCCGAAATATTGGGAAGCATTTTTGGATATGATGGCCGAAAATAGGCTGAATGCTTTGTCGCTTTGGAACTTGCATCCTTATCCATTCATGATCATACCTAAAAACTATCCGGAAGCGAGCCCGTTTACGAAAGAAGAATTTAAAGAGTGGCAAAAGCTTTTTCAGTCTATCATCGGCATGGCTGCTGAGCGAGCTATCGAAACCTATCTGATTCCGTTCAACATTTTTGTGACGCCGGAGTTTTCAGTTGCACATAATGTAGCAATGGATAATCTTGATCATCATTTCTATGTGCGTGGGGAAACGGCACAAATTGTCAAAGACTACACACGCGAATGTGTAACCCAAGTGTTGGAAGAATATCCTGATTTAACGGGGTTTGGATTGACTTTGGGTGAAGGCATGGCAGGTATGACACCACAAGAACGTGAAGCTTGGATGACTGAAACTATCATTGAAGGGATGCGGCGGGCCAATCGACCTTCTAAACTGGTACATCGCGTACCGTTCTCTAGTACGACCGAATCACTTGGGAATACCAGCGTTGAAACGGAGCGCATAACTCGCGCATCCATAGAGCGGGAAGCGGATATGGGCTTTACCGAAGGTCCTATTTTTGCAGACTTTAAATTCAATTGGTCACATTCCCTTTCCACGCCCAAGCTGATTAAAGTGCATGGTGGCCCGTTGTATGATACTTACTTTAATCCTGTCTCCGATAAATATAAGGTGACTTGGACAGCACGTAATGAAGATATCTTTTGCCTACGTTGGGGGGTACCTGAATTTGTCAGAGCGCATGTGAAATTAAATTCTCCGGCTTATGTTGGAGGGTATTTTATAGGTTCGGAAACCTATATCCCGGCAAAAGATTATTTCACGACGGATAT
Source organism: Bacteroides eggerthii (assembly GCF_025146565.1). Taxonomy (NCBI): domain Bacteria; kingdom Pseudomonadati; phylum Bacteroidota; class Bacteroidia; order Bacteroidales; family Bacteroidaceae; genus Bacteroides; species Bacteroides eggerthii. The sequence continues at coordinate 1,187,801 of NZ_CP102258.1, forward strand.
GAGTAAGGCTAATTGGAAATGGGCTTTTGAACGTCAATGGCTGTATTATAAAATTTGGGGACGTTTGTTGTACGATAGTGATACGCCGGATGAAGTGTTTCATGCTGAATTTATTCGTCGTTATGGCAAAGATGGTGAAAATCTGCTGAAAGCTTCTTCACTTGCCGGCATCACACCGCTGGTGTTTGCGTCAAATACGGATTGTGGTTGGGATTTTACCTTGTATAGTGAAGGATTGATGGCTCTTGTTCCTAAAGATCGGAATAGGCCGGGAACCCCATTGGAAGAATATGTTTCTATCGACCGATTGATTCACCAAAATCCGCTTGATACCTCTTTTGTTAAAGTAGCAGATTATGTGGAACGGATATTGGCTGGCGGAAGTTTTACCAAAGAAAGGGTCACACCTCCGCAGATAGCCGATTCTTTGGAAAGGAATGCCAAACAAGCTCTTAAACTGGTAGAAAATATTAACCCGGCAAAGAATCAGAATGCAGCATTGATCTATGAAGTTGCAGATATTAAAACTTGGGCTAATTTAGGTTTACATTATGCCGAGAAGATACGTGGGGCTATTGCTTTGCAAACTTACAGGGTAAATGGGAATAAGACTTATCAGCAACAAGCGATACGGCACTTGAGTAAAGGACTGGAATATTGGGATAAAGTTATTGAAATTACTCGTCCGTTATACAACGATATGCCGCTGGTTCATTACAGTGAGCAAGGGGGGAAGCATTGGAAGGAAAATGATCATTTACGCTTTCACTGGGCATTGATTCGTCCTGATGTGGCTAAAGATCTGGAAATAGCCAAACGATAGCTGTGTGATATGGATTTTGATGAAACATATAATATCAATACTAAATTCAAACTTTTTTATATGAAAAATAGAGCGTTATTATTTGCATGCGTTGGAATACTTGTGTGTAACGGGCTTATAGCTAAAGAATATCATGTAGCTAAGAGTGGCTCGGATACCAATCCCGGTACAGTTGAAGCTCCGTTCCTTACAATTTCTAAAGCGGCAATGGTTCTTAATGCCGGTGATACTGTAACTGTACATTCCGGCACTTATCGCGAGTGGGTAAGTCCCCGCAATTCTGGCTTGAATCGTACTTCGCGTATCGTGTATCGTGCTGCTCCGGGCGAAGATGTTTGGATCAAAGGGTCGGAAGAAATTAAAGGTTGGGTGCGTCAACGGAATTCTACCGTTTGGAAGGTTGTGGTGCCTAATAGTGTATTCGGCGATTTTAATCCGTTTGCAGAAAAGCTTTGGGGAGATTGGCTCGATAAGAATCCTGTAACCTATCATTTAGGAGAAGTATTCTTGAATGGCAAGTCATTTTATGAGGTGGACAGCCTTTCTAAAGTGAGAAATCCTCAGGAATTTCCGGATTCCAAGAACAAAGCCCAGTCGCTTTACCAATGGTATGCCGAAGTAGGTGATACGGAAACTGTCATTTGGGCTAATTTCCACAAATACAATCCTAATAAGGAACTTGTGGAAATCAATGCTCGTCCGGCTTGTTTTTTTCCGAAGGAACAAGGTGTGAATTATATTACGGTACAAGGCTTCAAAATGTCGCAGGCGGCAGTTCAGTGGGCTCCTCCTACAGGTGTTCAGAAAGGACTTTTAGGCCCTAATTGGAGTAAGGGTTGGATTATTGAGGGAAATGAAATATCGAATGCCAAGTGTTCTGGAATCAGCTTAGGGAAAGATTTTGCATCGGGCAACAATCTTTGGACATTGGAGCAAAGTATTGTGGGATTTAACCGGGAGATAGAGTCGGTTATTAAGGCCTGGCGTATGGGCTGGAACAAGGAGAATATCGGTTCTCATGTGGTACGTAATAACGTTATCTTTGATTGCGAACAGACAGGTATTTGTGGACACATGGGAGCTATATTCAGTATGATTGAGAATAATCATATCTATGATATTCATACTAAGCGCCAGTTTACCGGTGCGGAGATCGGTTGTATTAAATTGCATGCGCCTATTGATGTGGTTGTTAAAGACAACTGGCTTGATAACGGTTATCGAGGTATATGGCTTGACTGGCAGTGTATTGGAACTCGTATAACAGGTAATTTGTTTACGAATAATGACTTTTATGACATCATGATTGAAGTTACCCATGGCCCCTGTTTGATTGACAATAACATACTGTTGTCTGCTAATTCTGTAAATAATCTGTCACAAGGGACTGCGTGGGTGCACAATCTCATCGGTGGAGTGGTAACAGTACGTCCTATTCCCATACGTTATACGCCTTACCATGAGCCACATTCAACGGACATCATAGGTCTAACAAGTATATTGTGCGGGGATGAGAGACTTTATAATAACATTCTTACAGTAGTTCCCGGCTCACAGTCTGAACATAAGCTTGATGGTTTCTCTCCTTACGATTCTCATCCTGAATATAAAGAAGGAATTTATCAGGAAATGAACCGCACATCACGAGGTTCGGTTCAGTCAAAAGACTTTACGTTGGCTATGTACACCGGTGCTAACCTTTATTATGATGGAGTGAAACCCTATGCTCACGAACCTTATAATATTGTAAGTAATCATGCATTGGCTCCCACAATTGAACAGCGTGGTGACGAGGTGGTTCTTAAGTTGAACTTTGACAACAATATTTCGCAATTGCAGACGCAAATTATCGACACAGAAAAAATGGGAGTAACCTTCTTTTCAAATGGTTATTTCGAAAATCCGGATGGAACGCCTATAACACTTAATACAGACTATTTAGGAGTTTCTCGAGGAGACGCTCCTAAAGCAGGACCATTTGAAAATGTTGTATCCGGTGTACAGGAAATCGTAGTTTGGAGGGGACATCACAAACCGTAAATTCCAGAACACCACCTTGAACCTTGTCACATTGTTTTTTTTGTGACGCAAAATAAAAATGTTATTCTTTTGATACACAAATTGAAATCGAAGCTGTTAATGGAAATCTGTTATTAGGAAAAGTGTTTCAAGGAGAAAGGATAACATAAGATGCAGGGCAGAGGAAACTATTTATAACAGGCTATAAAACAATACCCTACATGTCCCATTTGAATGCCACCCTTTGGTATATTGAGTACCAAACGTTGGTATTCTAAGTACCAAGCGTTGGTATTTCAAGTACCACTCTTTGGTATTCCAAGTACCAAGCATTGGTATTTTAAATACCAAAGTTGGGTATTTAAAATAGTCAGCATAGAGTTTGTTTTTGACAGTGACGACAAAATATTGGTCGTCACTGTCTATGTGCCTTGTCGTCACAGGTAACCCACTTATCCTTAGTGTATTGAAGTGAAAAGTGACGAGTGATGACAAAAAATGAAAAGATAATAGTATTTTTGTGCCAGCCAAGAGCTTAGTAGCGGTTTTATATCCGCTGCCAAGCTCTTTTTTATGTCCTTTTTCGTAGAAGCATAGCTTGGTAAATTCGTGCAAAATCTGTGCAAATGCCTTTATAAACAAAAAAGACACTCAAGAGTGGAAGCCTCTCAAATGCCTTATTTTCAAGCCTTTCGACTTTGTAGCGGGACCCGGGATTGAACCGGGGACCTCATGATTATGAATCATGCGCTCTAACCAGCTGAGCTATCCCGCCATTATTTCTCGATTGCGGGTGCAAAGATATAGCTTTTATTTAAACTGCCAAAATATTTGTGGAGATTTTCTGCTATTTATTTTGTCAATAGAAAAAAGGAAATAGTATTTTCCTTTTTTCTTATATAGCATAATGCAACATAATCAGCACTTTAATCTTGCATTGTGGAGTTGAATTGAATAAAATCAATGAATATTTTTTCTAATTAGAAAAAAGTATTTATCTTGGCCGGCGTAATACAAAGAAGACATATACTATGGAAAGGAAAAAAATACATTTGGAATATCTCTTGAATGCGACTTCTAAAAGTATTCTTTGGACAGCAATAAGCACTCCTACTGGTTTGGAGGGCTGGTTTGCGGACAAGGTGCAGTCAGATGATAAGACCGTCTCTTTCTTTTGGGGGAAAACAGAAAGGCGCGATGCTGAAATTATTGCTGTGCGAGCATATTCTTTTATTCGCTTCCGCTGGCTTGATGATGAGAACCCGCGTGAGTATTTTGAATTAAAGATGACAAACAACGAGTTGACCAATGACTTTGTACTTGAAATTACTGACTTTACCAATGCGGACGAAGCAAACGATTTGTGTGAATTATGGGAATCTCAGGTAGACACTTTGCGTAGAACATGCGGTTTTTAGTTAACTTTCAATTAAAAATTTCCCGTACTCCCTTTTTTGTGCTACTTTTGTGCGTTCATTGCATGAAACAAGTAAAATGCTGCGCATAAAAAAGTTAGATATATTTATATTAAAGAGCTTTTGTCTGCTCTTTATGGGCACTTTCTTCATCTGCCTGTTCATCTTCATGATGCAATTTCTGTGGAAATATGTAGACGAAATGGTGGGAAAGGGATTGGAGATGAATGTTCTTGCTCAGTTTTTCTTCTATTCGGCGCTGACGCTGGTACCGGCTTCATTGCCTTTGGCTATCTTGTTGGCGGCCCTCATTACTTTTGGAAATTTTGGAGAACGCTTTGAGTTGCTTGCTATGAAAGCGGCAGGTATTTCTTTGTTGAAAATTATGCGTCCGCTGATATTCTTCATATCTCTTATCTGTTGTGTTTCCTTTTATTTCCAAAATGTCATTGGTCCTAAAGCACAGACTAAGTTGTGGACGCTGCTGGTTTCCATGAAGCAGAAATCACCTGAAGTGGATATCCCTGAAGGAGTATTCTATGACGAGATAGATGGTTATAACCTGTATGTCAAGCATAAGAATCGGGAGACGGGTATGTTGTATGATGTGCTGATTTATAATTTTGAAAAAGGGTTTGAGAATGCACAAATAATTAAATCGGATTCCGGCAGGTTGGAAATGACGGCAGATAAGCAGCACCTTTATTTGCATCTTTATAGCGGTGAGCAGTTTGAGAACCTGAAGTCGCAAAATATGAACCAAAAAAACGTGCCTTACCGCCGGGAAACTTTCGTCGAGAAGCATGCGATTATAGAGTTCAATTCGGATTTTAATATGGTGGATGCCGGATTTATGAGTAATCAGTCCAGTAGCAAGGATATGAGTATGTTGCAGGCAGATATTGACTCTATGAAAGTTCAGAATGACAGTATCGGGCGGACTTACTATAAGGAAGCAATGGCAAGTACTTATAAAGCCACTGTTAATACATTGAGTAAAGACGATACGCTAAAGATAGAATCGGCTCATTTAGGCAGTTACAATGTAGACAGTCTGTTCAATGTGGCTACTTTGATGCAGAAACAGAAAATAATGTCTACGGCTGTCAGTCGTGCAGAGAGCGCTGCAAGTGATTGGAGCTTCAAAAGCTTCAATATCTCACAGACTGAGACCAGCTTGAGACGGCATATGACTTCCTGGCATGAGAAACTGACGCTCTCGTTGGCCTGCCTTATCTTCTTTTTTATCGGTGCGCCATTGGGGGGTATCATTCGTAAAGGTGGGTTGGGCATGCCTGTGGTGGTGTCCGTACTTATTTTTATAATCTACTACATTATTAATAATACGGGCTATAAAATGGCTCGTGATGGTAAATGGATTGTGTGGATGGGTATGTGGACCAGTACTGCTATATTGGCACCGTTGGGAGCCTTTCTTACTTATAAATCCAATAATGATTCGGTAGTATTGAATGCTGATGCTTATATCAACTGGTTCAAGAAAATAGCGGGTATCCGTAGCGTCCGTCATCTTTTCCGAAAGGAAGTGATTATTCACGATCCGGATTACGCTCGTTTGCCGGGAGAGCTCCAGCAGTTGTCGGCCGACTGTCGCGCATATGCTGAAAAGAAATCTTTGATGCGTGCACCTAATTACTTCAGTTTGTGGATGAATTATACTCCTCATGACGAGGAGGTAGTGGTACTTAATGAACGGATGGAGGCATTGATAGATGAAATGTCCAATACAAGGTCTATACCGTTACTGACAGCACTGAACAATTATCCAATCATAGCCGTTCATGCCCATGTGCGGCCTTTCCGTAATTATTGGCTGAATATGCTGTGTGGAGTGATAGTTCCTGTCGGTTTGTTTTTCTATTTCCGTATTTGGGCATTCCGTATCCGGTTGGGTAATGATATGGAACGGATTATCCGTACAAACGGGGAGATACAGAATATAATAAAAGTCGATCTGAATAAATAATAAAAAGTAAACATATGGAAACAGTAAAGTTGAATACAATAGAAGAGGCTATTGAAGATTTTAAAGCCGGTAATTTTGTGATTGTAGTCGATGATGAAGATCGTGAAAACGAGGGAGATTTGATTATTGCTGCCGAACAGATCACGCCGGAAAAGGTAAACTTCATGCTGAAACATGCACGTGGTGTGCTGTGCGCTCCTATTACGGTGTCTCGTTGCAAGGAACTGGATCTGCCCCATCAGGTGTCTGATAATACTTCTGTATTGGGTACTCCTTTTACGGTAACTATTGATAAGTTGGAAGGTTGCACAACCGGTGTCTCTGCTGCCGATCGTGCTGCGACAATCCAGGCGTTGGCCGATCCTGCTTCAACTCCTGCTACTTTCGGTCGTCCCGGACATATTAATCCGCTGTATGCTCAGGAGAAAGGTGTGTTGCGTCGTGCAGGTCACACAGAAGCCACAATTGATATGTGCCGTTTGTCCGGTTTCTATCCGGCTGGTGCGCTCATGGAAATTATGAATGAAGACGGTACAATGGCACGTCTGCCGGAATTGCGTAAAATGGCTGATGAGTTTAATTTGAAACTGATTTCCATTCGCGACATGATAGCTTATCGCTTGCGACAGGAATCTATCGTGGAGAAGGGAGTAGAGGTGGATATGCCGACAGAACATGGACATTTTCGTCTCATTCCTTTCCGCCAAAAGTCCAATGGTTTGGAGCATGTAGCTTTGTTCAAGGGAACTTGGGAACCTGATGAACCCGTATTGGTACGTGTACACTCTTCTTGTGCAACAGGAGATATTTTTGGCTCTATGCGTTGTGATTGCGGAGAACAGCTTCATAAGGCTATGGAGCTGATTGAGAAGGCTGGTAAAGGAGCTATTGTGTACCTCAATCAGGAAGGTCGCGGTATCGGATTAATGGAAAAGATGAGAGCTTATAAGCTTCAAGAAGATGGCATGGATACAGTGGACGCCAATATCTGCCTCGGACATTTGGCGGATGAACGTGACTATGGAGTAGGTGCTCAAATACTGCGTGAACTAGGTGTGCATAAGATGCGTTTGCTCACAAATAATCCAGTGAAACGTGTCGGTTTGGAGGCTTATGGCTTGGAGATTGTAGAGAATGTGCCGGTTGAAACAACTCCTAACCGATATAACGAGCGTTACTTACGTACAAAGAAAGAACGTATGGGGCATATTCTTCATTTTAATAAGTAACTGACTTTTTGTTTTATTATATCAGAGAAAATCGCTTATTTTGCAATCAGATTTGCATAACAACCATTAAATAGAAACAAAATGAACCAATTATCAGATCGTTTGAACAGCTTGTCGCCTTCTGCGACGTTGGCTATGTCTCAAAAGAGTGCAGAGCTGAAAGCTCAAGGCATAGATGTAATTAACTTGAGTGTCGGAGAACCGGATTTTAATACTCCCGACCATATTAAAGAGGCTGCGAAAAAGGCGATAGACGATAACTTCTCTCGCTATTCTCCAGTTCCGGGCTATCCGGCTTTGCGCAATGCTATTGTGGAGAAATTAAAAAAAGAGAACGGTCTGGAATATACTGCTGCACAAATCTCTTGCGCCAATGGAGCTAAACAGTCAGTTTGCAATGCAATCTTGGTACTGGTAAATCCGGGCGATGAGGTGATTGTGCCTGCGCCTTATTGGGTTAGCTACCCTGAAATGGTGAAGTTGGCAGAAGGTAAACCGGTGATTGTTACAGCAGGCATTGAACAGGATTTCAAGATAACGCCTGCGCAATTGGAAGCTGCCATTACGCCGAAAACCAAAGCACTGATACTTTGCTCTCCTTCCAATCCTACCGGTTCTGTATATAGTAAAGAAGAATTAGCCGGACTGGTTGCCGTATTGGCTAAGTATCCTCAGGTAGTTGTTATAGCTGATGAAATTTACGAACATATCAACTATATCGGTAAACACCAAAGTATTGCACAATTCCCGGAAATGAAAGACCGTACAGTAATTGTGAATGGCGTTTCCAAGGCATATGCCATGACAGGTTGGCGTATCGGTTTCATTGCCGGTCCTGAATGGCTTGTAAAGGCTTGTAACAAATTGCAGGGGCAGTATACTTCAGGTCCATGTTCGGTTTCTCAGAAAGCTGCTGAAGCTGCTTATACAGGAACGCAGACTCCGGTGGAGGAGATGCGTAAAGCGTTTGAGCGTCGTCGAGACCTCATTGTGAAGTTGGCTAAGGAAGTTCCGGGATTTGAGGTAAACGTGCCGGAAGGTGCTTTCTACTTATTTCCCAAATGCAGTTCGTTCTTTGGAAAGTCTGCGGGAGAACGTAAGATTGATAATTCTGATGATTTGGCTATGTACCTGCTGGAGGTAGCTCATGTAGCTTGTGTGGGTGGTACTTCGTTCGGTGCTCCTGAGTGCATTCGTATGAGTTATGCTACGAGTGATGAGAATATTGTCGAGGCGATTCGCCGTATCAAAGAAGCATTGTCGCAGCTTGCATGATCCGTAATGAGTGAGATATTAAATAAAAAGGCTCGGTTTCATTGAAACCGAGCCTTTCTTTTTCTTAGGATTGTATTATTCTCCCGGATGAATTGCTTCAGAAGGGCAAACATCTGCACAAGTACCACATTCTGTACAAGTTTCAGGATCGATAGAATAGATATCGCCTTCAGAGATAGCGCCTACCGGACACTCGTCGATACAAGTTCCGCAAGCAATACAATCGTCACTAATTACGTAAGCCATTTTCTTTAATTTTTTAATTATTAGTACTAATTGGTTCGGCAAAAATAGCTGTTTTCTTCAACACTTGCTATCAATCTTGATTAAAAACATTTAATTTGTATGCAGTCTAAATAACGATAAACGTAATAGGCATAAAATCAGTCGGTAAGCAGCTGATGCGTGGATTTTGTAATTAGAATTGCTTCTTGTTTATGACTAAGGATGTATAGGACGTTTTTGTTAATCTACTTTGTGGGATAAGTAAAATATATTGCGGAGCCCCCTTCATTCGGTTCCTCTATACGGAAAGTGCCGTTGAAATGTTCAAAGAACAGGTGGCAGGTTTTTTGCAATATAAATTGCTTTTGTGAAGAAAAAGTAGGATCGGCAAGTGGGCTGTTTGCTATCTGGCAACTTATGTTCTGAGCTTCCGTATTGTAAGCCAGCTTCATTTTTACGTCTCTTCTCTTTTTACATTCAATGGGGTAGAGAAGCATGTTAGAGACCATTTGTGTGAAACGGTTGATGTCTGTATGGATAGTTGCATCTCCTGCATCTGTCTCTAATTCCAAGTGTATGCTTCCTTCGCTACGCATCTGTATTAGGCATGCCAGTTCGCTACACCACTCTTGTACATTGCAATCCTGCAATTGGAATTTCATCATGTTGGCTTCCAAGCGTGAGAGGTCGAGCACATTATTTACGAGTTGAATTAATTCTGCCGCGTTATTTTGGATGATGCCGGAATATTCTCTTTTTTCCTCTTCGCTCAGCCCTGTGTCGTCGGTTATGAGTTGCGAGAACCCCACTACATTATTGAGAGGAATACGTATGTTATAACTCATATTTGCCAGAAAACGGCTTTTTATTTCATTTGCTTCTTCAGCGATGGCAGTTAACCTTTTCATTTCTTTTTCATCTTTTTGCAGATGCTTCCGAATCCGGTATATATGGATATTGAAAAGCAGCAGTGCTATAATGATGATGATGGAGACCGTTAGGCAGATATAATGGAACATGCTGCGTCTCTGCTCTTTTTGCAGTATGAGTTTATCTATATTATACGAAGCGAGTATTTCCTCCATTTGTGAAGTGGTGAGCAGGTTGTATAGAGAGTCTTTGGCCTTGAGACTTTTTTTATAGAATGAGAGTGCTTCATCCGGCTTTCCCGCGTTTACCAATGAATCGGCTTGTCGGATACCGTAGATTATGTCATGCTCTATTTCCACCAGTTGCTTATGCGATAAGGAAGGCGAGCCCTTCCTATCTGTGTTGATGGATTGTACGGATAGAGGCAGAGCGAGGAGGGTTAATATAATAAGCAATTGTTTCATATCTTGTTTCCCTTTCTGCCTTTGGCGGTATGTGGCTGTCGGATAGGGTGGGTGAAACAGAATCTTGATCCGTTTGTGTAGTTGGGATCGATCCATATTTTACCCCCGATATGTTCAATGATAAGTTGGCAGATGGAAAGCCCCAGTCCGCTTCCTTGTGCATTTTCGTTTAGCTTTTCGAAACGCTGAAAGATAGTGGCCTGTTTCTCTTTGGGAATACCGCATCCGGTGTCTGTTACGGAAAAAAGTAATTCTTCTTTCGAACCTTTCTTTACCTCCAGAATGATACTGCCTTGCGGTGTAAATTTGGTTGCATTAATCAACAGATTTATCAGGACTTGTTGCAGGCGTGAGTCGTCTGTTTCTATTTCCATGCTTTCCTGTTCTGTAATGAAGTGAATTTCGGCTTGGGTCTGTTTCACTTTACTGACGGTGTCGGTTACATTCCTGCATATGCCGACGACATCATGCTTCGCGATGCTGAACTGTATCTTGCCGAATTCAAGGCTTGATAAATCTATCACATCATTGATGAGCTTCAATAATAGTTCGGAGTTTTGCAGGATTACATCATTGCATTGGCGGCGTGTTTCGTTGTCCAATCCTTCTTCTGTCAGCAGCGAGGAGAAACCGGAGAGTGCATTTAACGGGGTGCGTATTTCATGACTCATATTCGAGAGGAATATGCTCTTGGCGGATGTCGCATTTTCTGCGTTGGTGCGCAGACGTTCCAGGTTTTGGGTGGATAGGGTTATCTTTTGTTGCTGTTTCTTGAGTCTGAAAGCTATAATAGTGAACATGAGCAGTAGCATGATACTTCCTGCCAGCATGCTGGTGATAAGCCTGTTGTGTTCTTCCTTATTGGCAATCTCCATTTGGTCCACCTGATATTTGGCACGTAGGGTGTTGATTTGTCGGGTATAACCTTCGGTAGTAAGCGTGTCGACGGTAGGGTATAGCTCCTGATATAACCGACAGGCTTCCATTGATTTTCCTTGTATCTTATATAGGTATATAGTTTCCAGAGTTATCCATCGGTAGTATGTGGAACGTTTATTGACTGAATATTCCTGTCTCAATTCTTCGTACAGCTGCATGGCTTTGTCCCAATAAGATGCATCCCAGTTGCCCATTGCCCGATAGTAGGCAGCAGCGGTGTATTTCAAGTGGAAATAGTAGAATTTCTCAGGATGCAACCGGTAAATGGAGTCCATGCTTTTCAGGTGTCCGGCCGCTTCTTTAAGATAGGAACGTGAAAGGTGGCCATGCGAAATGGCGTAGTTGGCTTCTTCAATGGTAGCGAAAAAGGTGGTGGCGTAATCCGGCTTTTTCCCAAGAGTGTTTTTGATCTCGTCCAATACTTTTTTGGCGTCTTTCAGTTGCCCTTTACGTTGTAAGGTGTTGGACTGCTTCAGCAGTAGTTGTATGTGGTAGGGGTGGTGCGGAGATATAAGATGCAGCTCTTTCAAAGCGTCCTGATAGGATTCCAGCGCTTTGTCGCATTGGTTGGCTATGGTATAGGCATCTCCGATAGCTTGGTTCGCGACCACCATTCCAAAATCATATTCCATTTCTTTGGCTTCTTCGTACATCAGTCGTGCACGATCTATGGCAAGGCTGATATCTCCCCGCAATGTGTAAGCATTGGCAAGCTGGAGTTGTAGTAGAAAATAAGTTGTTTTGTCTTGTTTGTTTTTCCTGATGTCAGGTAAAATGCTTTCGCTCCAACAGATGACGCTGTCCACCGGTATTTCCTCATTATAGAGAATCTTTTTCTGAACAAAAAACTTCAGTGTATCCAATCTGTTCGGATTGGTTGCCGCAAATATTGAAGTGGCGTATGATATACATACGCTCCACAACGTAATTAATATGGCAGCATTCTTGTTCACCGTTTGTTTTGTTTGTCTATTATTGGCAAAAATAAACATTAAACATGATATAAAAAATAAAATATAATGATTTTATTTTCAATATGTTCGTGGATAAACGGTAAATCTTATCTTTTTTATTTCGGGAAAGTTTAGTAAAGCTCCAATCCGAATTCGTTTTTCAGTTGCAGCAGAGCGTCATTCTTTTGTACCATCATTTGGAATTTTTCAACTCGGCCGTATGCATGAACCTTCTCTGTGGGGGCACTGATGCGTACTGTCATGGTTACCTTGCGGTTTTTTAGGCGTGCGCGTAGATATTCTTGCAGATGGGGGATCATTGCGGTGAATTCTTTCGAGACGATTTCGTTATCTACAACAGCCTCAAAAGTGGTATCATTCAGCAGCGTGACGCGCATGTTCTGCATGCGTTTGGCTATGGCAACTTGTTCTTTTGGCATGCGTCCGGCATATTCCTGCCAGTAGTAGTTCACATCTCTTTCATTGAAGATGTAGTCTTCTTCCGGTTGTGCCGCCTGCTGTGCGGTAGTAGTGGTGGTACTTTTTGTTTCTTCTTCTTCTGCTGCTGCTTTCGGGCGTTTGATAGATACGCCAAGTCCCGACATTTTCATAACCGGAACTTTCTTCTCCTCTTTTCCTTGTGCCAGCAGTATGGCGGTGGGAGTGGTGTGGGGAACAGAGTTTGTTGTTGTGGGAGCGGTATTCGTAACGGGTGTGGTTGCCGGAGCGGTCTGTGGCTTGATGCTGGCTTGCGGCCGGGGTGCAACAGGGGCGGCCTGTGATTGCTGTGCAGGGGCAGGCTGTGTAAATATGGGTTTTATGGCTTGCTTAGGGCTATGCCCACTGGCAGCGTCGTCCCCCTCGGCGGTGATTTGGGCTACTTGTATTAGGGTCAGCTCCACCAGCAGCCGTTTGTTCTTGCTGGCGCGATAGTTCAAGTCGCAATCGTTGCACAGTTTCATGGCGCGATAGAGAAAAGGCAACGGACATTTCTGAGCTTGCTCCTGGTAGCGTTGACGAATACTTGCGCCTACTTCAAGCAGGGGCAGGGTAGCGGGGTCTTTGCTCACCAGCAGGTCGCGGAAGTGTGAAGAAAGGCCGGTGATAAAATGGCTGCCGTCAAATCCTTTGTTCAATACGTCGTTCAGCAGTAACAGAGCGTCGCAGACTTTGTTCTCAAGAAAGTGGTCGGTCAGCCTGAAGTAGTACTCGTAATCCAGAACGTTCAGGTTTTCGATTACGCTTTGGTAAGTGATATTCCCTCCGGTAAAGCTCACTACCTGGTCGAATATGGATAAAGCGTCGCGCATACCGCCGTCTGCTTTCAGGGCAATGATGTTCAAGGCTTCCGGCTCGGCGGTGATTCCTTCTTTGGAGGCTACGTAGGCGAGGTGGGCTACTGTGTCTTCTACGCTAATGCGGTTGAAGTCGTATATTTGGCAGCGTGACAGGATTGTCGGCAATATTTTATGCTTCTCGGTGGTGGCAAGGATGAATATGGCATGGCGTGGCGGTTCTTCCAATGTTTTCAGGAAGGCGTTGAATGCAGAAGCTGATAGCATGTGCACCTCGTCGATGATGTATACTTTATATTTGCCTATTTGGGGCGGAATACGTACCTGCTCCACCAATTGGCGGATGTCGTCCACCGAGTTATTGGATGCGGCATCCAGCTCATGAATATTGTATGAGCGTTGTTCGTTGAAAGCGGTGCATGATTCACATTGGTTGCATGCTTCTCCTTCTGCCGTAGGGCTCATGCAGTTGATGGTTTTTGCAAAGATGCGTGCACAGGTGGTTTTTCCAACGCCGCGCGGACCGCAGAAAAGATAGGCATGCGCCAGTTTGTTTGTGGCGATAGCATTCTTCAAGGTGGTGGTCAGGGCGTGTTGTCCCACTACTGACTCAAAGGTTGAGGGGCGGTATTTTCGTGCCGATACGATATAATTTTCCATATTCAGGGTATTCTTATCACTTATATAGAATGCAAAGACGGTACATCTTATCTTTGCTTTTGTGCAAATGTACGCAAAAAAAAGAAATTTTTCAGTTATTCGTCTTATCTTTGTGCTCAAAGAAACAATAACTGAATTACATGGATAAACTTGCGTCCCTTTGGTTGTTTGTCCGCAGACGTAAATATCTGATAACGTTTGTGCTATTTGTCGTGCTTGTTGGCTTTTTAGATGAAAACAGCATTGTGCGCCGTCTTGCTTATTATCGTGAGGAGACGCGTTTGCGTGGGGAAATAGACAAGTATCGTACAGAGTATGAGGAGAATACCCGTCGTCTGAATGAACTTGCGGTCGATTCCGGTGCGATTGAGCAGATAGCTCGCGAAAAGTATCTGATGAAGAAGCCCAATGAGGATATTTATGTATTTCAAGAAGATGTAGAAGAATGAAACAACTGATACCTGCCCTTTTCGCAGTAGGAGCTGTGATGCTCCTGATAGGTGCGGCCGTCTATGTTACCGGCTGGCCGCTTTCGCCTTATATATATACGATAGGTGCGACGTTTGTTGCTTTGGCACAGGTCAACTCGCCCTCAAAGTATAAGACTCCCACTATCAAGCGTCTGCGTCGCCAGCAGATATTTGGAGCATTGCTACTTGTGCTTACCGGAGCTTTCATGTTTTTCACGCATGGCAACGAATGGATCGTTTCATTGACGATTGCTGCTATTCTTGAACTTTATACGTCGGTGCGTATTCCACAGGAAGAGGCTAAGGAGCAATGATTGTAGGTGCTTCTTTCGGGAGTTGTATCATTTTCTGGGATAAATACGCGACCTTTTTTATGCATAAAAAAAGGCTATCTCTCCCAGACAGCCAATCTTTTTGTTAACCTTAAATCTAATACTATGAAAAACACATTGCAAAGGTAGTCTCTTTCCTGTTATTTCCAAATTTTCCCTTCTATTCTGCTGTTTTTATAACATGGTTTAGTTGAATGTCATCTCTGTTAACATTTAACATAATGTTTTCTTGTTTTTAACCGATGATGCGTCAACTTCCGAGCCATAACCTCCACTATCACGAGGGCTGTATCGCTTCCGATGCACCTGACTTGCTGCTCGAAGTCCTTCTCTATGTGCATAAGTCTTGGCAGGGGGATTGTCATAGTGAGACTCCGTTATGATTCCGGATCCCTCCGTATAATCATGTGAGAAACTACACTTTTCCGTCCTTAATCCATTGCTTGGTAGATGTTTACACTGTCATAACTGTAGATATTTACTTTTCTTGCATAACTTCCATCCGATATCTTTGCGCAAGCGTTGCGGATAAAGGTAGCGAAGGGCTTTGTGCAGTGTGTATAAATTTAAGTGACTGGCAAAGATAATGAATTCAGAGAATCATGCATCGTCGTGCCGGTGCAAAACGGATGGTCTGTTTACTTCAAACACATCATCCGTTTGCCCCGAACGCATCATCTGTTTCCTTCAAACGCATCATCCGTTTTCCTCAAACGTATTATCCTTTTGTTTTTTCCCTTTTTTATGCTCCTTCCCCTGCTTTTTCTCTTTCTTTCCGCGCCTCTTCCTTTCTTTTTTCGGTTGCCCGGTAGATATACGGTAGTATATCTTATCTTCTTATTATTTATATTGTGTCCGTTTGTTGGTTGTAGGGGTGGTTGTTGGGCCTGTTCAAGTTGCTGATAACAAGCGTAATAGGGTGGCTATTTGGGTGTCCGTTTTGTGGTTGTAATGACTAAACCGCTGTTATGTGGCTTTTTACAGGTAATGTCCGGCTTGAAACCGCCCGTTTTTCCTCTCCATGCACGCCGACATGCGCTTTCCCCCCATATACACCTGCCCCCCCCGTCTTACCCGTCCGTCCTTACGCCCGCCCATTCGCCCGCCCGTACGTGCGTGTGTATATATATTGTGTGTCTTCCTTCCCCCTTTGTTTTCCTTTAAAAAATCATGTTCTGCAACCTGTTTGTCAATCAGTCATTTATGAAAAAGTTTTGATATTTCCGGTAAAAAAGGCTTTGTATATTTGGTGCGTATTCCCAAATCCGCTACTTTTGCATCCGCTTTCGAGAACGAGGGCGGCGATAGTTTGACATTCTGACAGAAACGGAGTAGGAACCCTTTCCTTTTTTCTTGTTATTTGGTGCTGTTTGTTTCATGAATACCGCCTTTAAAAAGGAAAATGAAAAAAAACTTCAGATTTATTTGGAGTATATGAAATAAAGTTCTTACCTTTGCACCCGCTTTCAAAATGAGAGCAGCGTTGTTTGACAATCTTTTTGAAACCCGGGCGGTAACGACAGTTCTTTTTCTTTGTTCTTCCTTTCGCAAGAGAGATGATTTGAAGAAAGAAAAAAAATAAAAAAAAACTTCCGAAAATATTTGGAAGATATGAAATAAAGTCCTTACCTTTGCATCCGCTTTTGAAAAGAAAAGCAATCGTAAAACAAGCGATCTTTGAACAGATTTACATAAACAATACAAGTAGTACAAGAGCAGGTACATTCTTAATTTTTTAAGATATGTATCTGGGTAAAAAAAGAACCGTCAATACTTATTAATATATAGGTAATTGAAAAGCTTTTTTAAATTCGAGCGTCCTGAACAGAGCAAGAACCACTCCTATGGAGTGATTAACAATACTTTTACAATGAAGAGTTTGATCCTGGCTCAGGATGAACGCTAGCTACAGGCTTAACACATGCAAGTCGAGGGGCAGCATGATTGAAGCTTGCTTCAATCGATGGCGACCGGCGCACGGGTGAGTAACACGTATCCAACCTGCCGATAACTCGGGGATAGCCTTTCGAAAGAAAGATTAATACCCGATAGTATAGTTTTTCCGCATGGTTTCACTATTAAAGAATTTCGGTTATCGATGGGGATGCGTTCCATTAGATAGTTGGCGGGGTAACGGCCCCAAGTCAACGATGGATAGGGGTTCTGAGAGGAAGGTCCCCCACATTGGAACTGAGACACGGTCCAAACTCCTACGGGAGGCAGCAGTGAGGAATATTGGTCAATGGACGAGAGTCTGAACCAGCCAAGTAGCGTGAAGGATGACTGCCCTATGGGTTGTAAACTTCTTTTATACGGGAATAAAGTGGAGTATGCATACTCCTTTGTATGTACCGTATGAATAAGGATCGGCTAACTCGTGCCAGCAGCCGCGGTAATACGGAGGATCCGAGCGTTATCCGGATTTATTGGGTTTAAAGGGAGCGTAGGCGGGTGCTTAAGTCAGTTGTGAAAGTTTGCGGCTCAACCGTAAAATTGCAGTTGATACTGGGCGCCTTGAGTGCAGCATAGGTAGGCGGAATTCGTGGTGTAGCGGTGAAATGCTTAGATATCACGAAGAACTCCGATTGCGAAGGCAGCTTACTGGACTGTAACTGACGCTGATGCTCGAAAGTGTGGGTATCAAACAGGATTAGATACCCTGGTAGTCCACACAGTAAACGATGAATACTCGCTGTTGGCGATACACAGTCAGCGGCCAAGCGAAAGCATTAAGTATTCCACCTGGGGAGTACGCCGGCAACGGTGAAACTCAAAGGAATTGACGGGGGCCCGCACAAGCGGAGGAACATGTGGTTTAATTCGATGATACGCGAGGAACCTTACCCGGGCTTAAATTGCAGCGGAATGTAGTGGAAACATTACAGCCTTCGGGCCGCTGTGAAGGTGCTGCATGGTTGTCGTCAGCTCGTGCGTGAGGTGTCGGCTTAAGTGCCATAACGAGCGCAACCCTTATCTATAGTTACTATCAGGTCATGCTGAGGACTCTATGGAGACTGCCGTCGTAAGATGTGAGGAAGGTGGGGATGACGTCAAATCAGCACGGCCCTTACGTCCGGGGCTACACACGTGTTACAATGGGGGGTACAGAAGGCAGCTACCTGGCGACAGGATGCTAATCCCGAAAACCTCTCTCAGTTCGGATTGGAGTCTGCAACCCGACTCCATGAAGCTGGATTCGCTAGTAATCGCGCATCAGCCACGGCGCGGTGAATACGTTCCCGGGCCTTGTACACACCGCCCGTCAAGCCATGAAAGCCGGGGGTACCTGAAGTACGTAACCGCAAGGAGCGTCCTAGGGTAAAACTGGTGATTGGGGCTAAGTCGTAACAAGGTAGCCGTACCGGAAGGTGCGGCTGGAACACCTCCTTTCTGGAGCGACGCTCTTACGAATAAAGAAGCTGGTTCTTGAAGTTTGCTTCCATAAGAACCTCTTGTACTGCGAAGATTGTTTATTAATATAAAGAGAAAGTAGAAGCCGAGCCTTAGGGTGAGGGTTTGACTGACAGTCCTATAGCTCAGTTGGTTAGAGCGCTACACTGATAATGTAGAGGTCGGCAGTTCAACTCTGCCTGGGACTACTTCGGAAACGAAGGGGATTAGCTCAGCTGGCTAGAGCACCTGCTTTGCACGCAGGGGGTCAACGGTTCGAATCCGTTATTCTCCACTCTTGTCATATTAACGGTGGCGTTGTCACTTAACAGCTGACAGTTCATTGTTAATCCCTGATAAAACGATCTTTGACATGATGTAACGTAAAAAAGTAAAGTTAAAGCTGAAAGTATATATCGACCATACGTTGTCGGTAAGACTAAAAGTAAGCAAGGGCGCATGGCGGATGCCTTGGCTCTCGGAGGCGATGAAGGACGTGATAAGCTGCGATAAGCTTCGGGTAGGTGCAAATAACCTTTGATCCGGAGATTTCCGAATGGGACAACCCGGTTGGTTGAAGACCAATCATTCTGCATAGCAGAAGGCTAACGCAGGGAACTGAAACATCTTAGTACCTGCAGGAAAAGAAAATAAATAATGATTCCCCTAGTAGTGGCGAGCGAACGGGGACCAGCCCAAACCACCTATGTTACGGCATATGTGGGGTTGTAGGACCACGATGTGGCATGAAAGTTGGTGAGCAGAATGTTCTGGAAAGTACAGCCATAGAGCATGATAGCTGCGTATGCGAAGCCAACCCAAGCCTAGTGGTATCCTGAGTAGCGCGGAGCACGAGGAATTCTGCGTGAATCTGCCGGGACCATCCGGTAAGGCTAAATACTCCCGAGAGACCGATAGTGAACCAGTACTGTGAAGGAAAGGTGAAAAGCACTTCGAACAGAAGAGTGAAATAGTTCCTGAAACCATGCGCCTACAAGCGGTCGGAGCTCGCAAGAGTGACGGCGTGCCTTTTGCATAATGAACCTACGAGTTACTTTTTCCGGCAAGGTTAAGGATCTTGAGATCTGCAGCCGAAGCGAAAGCGAGTCTTAACAGGGCGTATAGTCGGAAGGAGTAGACGCGAAACCAAGTGATCTACCCTTGAGCAGGTTGAAGGATGGGTAACACCATCTGGAGGACCGAACCAATAAGCGTTGAAAAGCTTCTGGATGACTTGAGGGTGGGGGTGAAAGGCTAATCAAACTTGGAGATAGCTCGTACTCCCCGAAATGCATTTAGGTGCAGCCTTGACTTATACTGACATGAGGTAGAGCGACTGATAAGATGCGAGGGC